>CAILUI010000037.1 GCA_903837355.1 uncultured Victivallales bacterium | reverse complement strand
GCATCCGGCGTGCCGTCCGCCAGGAAGCACGAGACACTGAAGACGCCCGTACTGTCGCCTTTCGCGCCGGCCGCGGCCCGCCCGGCGGTGAGCAGCCGCCCAGCCGCCCCCAGCGCAAGGGCGCGGGCGCCGTCGTCGTGGCCGCTGCCGGCGCTGCCCAGCAGCGCCGCACCGCCGTTGCCGAAGCCGGAGTCGCTCTCCTGCCGGGCCGCCAGCGTCACGGGCGGACCATACCAGAGCCGGAGGTCGTTCCCGGACGCCGCCAACTGCCAGAGCGCGGGATCGAGCGCCGTAACTAGGCTATAGCTGCTGCCGGTGCCGCCGGCGATGACCACGCGCCTGCCGGGCGCCGCCGTGCCCGTGCGGGTGCAGGTAAGCTCGGTCGTGCCGGTCACGGCGCCGGTCACCGAGAGCCGGTCCACGTCCGTCGCCGTGGCAGCGTGGCAGAGGTAATGGCTGCCGGAGAGGAAGGTCAGCGTGTCGGTAAAGGTGAGCGTGCCGACCGTACTGGCCGCGCCCAGGCCGGGACTGACCGAGCCCGCCAGGCTGACCGGCGCGCTGACCGTGCCCGCGCCGCCGAGAGTAGCGTCGGCGCCGACGGTCAGGCTGACGGCGTCCAGGGTCACGCCGGCGCCCAGGTCCAACCGGCCGCCAGCGAGCGCGATGGCGGTCTGAAGGGCGTCGGTATCCAGGGCGCCGAAGAGCAGCACCCCGCCCAGCGCCGCCCGCAGGAGAAGCCACAGGCGACGGACATCAGAGGTTTTCATAGTGTCTTGTGCTTTCATCGTGCCACACACAACCCGGTTCCGAGGTCAGCCGGCACGCCGCCGTCTGGGGTGAGCGCCCCGCCCGGGGGCGGGGCGGCGGCGGCGATGCGTCCTGCTGGCCAGCAGGACTGCTCTTGCCCTCCAGCCGAGCCCCCCCGGTTGGGGGCGCTGGAACGCGGCATCTCCGCAGGCCGCGGCCGGGTTGCGGACAACCCGGCTACCAGGGGCGGGCCGGACCTGCCCTCTACCGCTCACTTCGCCTCCAGCGCCGCCAGGCGCTTGAGGATCTCGGTCTGCTGCGCCTTCAGCGCGGCGTTTTCGGTCTCCAGGGCGACGCAGCGCTTGATCAGCGCCTGGGTGGCGGAGTCGCTCTCGACCTTGAGATCCTGGACGGCCTTTACCAGTAGCGGGGTCACCCGGCCGTAATCCACGGACCACGGGTTGATCTTGGCATCGTCGCCGCCCGCGGTCACGGCATCGGGAAAAACCGTGTCCAAATCCTGGGCGATGAAACCGGTTTGCACGGTCTTGGCCGCGTCGGCGATGAAGTTGTAATCCACGGGCTGAACCTTCATCAGATCCGCGAGGCCAAAATGCGTGGGCGTGATGTTCTCCTTCAAGCGCCGGTCAGAAGAGGTGAGGTAAGCGGTTCCACCTGCAGTCGTGGCCACCCTTCCGACCTGTGTGCCAGCCGAATTTAGGAATGAGATAGGGTTTCCTGCTGAAGCGGTGGTCTTAAGCGTCATTCCGAAACTGCTGGCAGTATACAGAATATTCAGTTTTGAAGCGTAGGAGTTGAGTTCTGCAGTCGTATTGATCATGAAACCAGCATTGATGATACAGACCGGGGATCCGGCGACGGGTGATTGGTAGATTGCAGAGTTTTCCAAGGTGGTGCCATTCGTGAACCGAGGCAGATAATCGGCGGTACCGCTGCCGCCAATCGTGCCGCCGCCAACGGCGGTTCCGTTGACGCGGAAGGCGCCGGTCACGTTCACGTCGCCCGACACATCCACGGTGTAGTTGGGCGTGGTGGTGCCGACGCCGAGACGCGAGTAGGTGTTGTCCCAGTGCAGGTAGGTCGGCTGGAGTGGCGTGCTGGCGCCATTGCCGACGAGCACCTTGTTGGCCGTGAGAGTCGTTGCGCCGGTGCCGCCATTGGCGACGGGGAGGATGCCGCTGACATGGGTGGTGAGGCCGATCTTGCCCCAGCTCGGCGCGGTGGTCGCGCCGCCGGAGATGAGCGCATTGCCGGTGGCGACCGCGGTGAGTCTCGAAAGAGTCGACCCGCCCGAGCCATAGGGCAGGTCGCCGACGGCATAACTGGTCAGGCCGGTGCCGCCATTGGCCACGGTGACGGTGCCGGTGACGTTGGCGGCGGTGCCGGTGGTGTTCTGGTTGAGGGTGGGGATGTCGCCCGCCACCACGGTATCCCAGGCCGGGATCGCGCCGTTGGTGCCGGAGCCGGTCATGCGCAGGAACTTTTTCGTGGTGGTGGTGTTGGGAGTCACGAGGGTCGTAGCGTCGACGCCTGCTTGATAGTGCATGGCACCGTATAGGGTGGTGCTGTTGCCACCGACCAGATTCGTCGCCTTGCCGGCGGTGCCGGTGAGCGCGGCGGTAATGGTGCCGGCGATGAAGTTGCCGGAGGGGTCGCGTCCCACCACGGTGCTAGGGGTGTTTGCACTGGTTGCCGCCAGAGTGGCCGCGGTGCCCAGCCCGAGGTTGGTGCGGGCGGCGGCGGCGGTGGTCGCGCCGGTGCCGCCGCTTGTTAGAGCCAGGGTGCCGCCCAGGGTCAGGGTGCCGGCGGTGGTGACCGGGCCGCCCGTAACCGTTAGCCCGGTGCTGCCGCCGCTGCCCGCGATGCTGGTGACCGTGCCGGTGCCGCTGAGCGGCACGCCGTCGATAAGGATACTGCCGGCGACGTTGAGGTCGCCGCCGACATCCAGGGTGTAGGCCGGGGTGGCGGTGCCGATGCCCACGTTGCCGCCGCTATACTGGATATCCGGGCCGGCACCCACGATGCTCCAGTAGGTGTCTTTGGAGGTGGCGACCGGCACGCCGCCAATGGTGATGGCCGTACCGTTGATCGCGCCGGCAACATCGAGTTTGTAGGCGGGTGTGCCCGTTCCGATGCCGACATTGCCACCTAAAGCGATACGCATTCTTTCGATCCATCCACTACCAGCATACGAATAGAATTGAATACCTGCGGCTGAACCGCCTTGTATCAAGTCATAATATCCTCCGCCTGTATTACCGAATTGAATATTCGAGGCATCTCCTACAGCTGGAGTTGAGCTTGCCCTTTGAATATTTACAGCTATGTTTGACGCTATACTTCCGTTTACATCTAATTTTGTTGTAGGTGTAGCTGTTCCGATGCCGATGTTGCCGGAGGCGTCGGAGAAGAGGGCGGAGTTGCCGACGGTGCCGCTGGCCGTGAACATGGGCACATAACTGGCCGTGCCGCTGCCGCCGAGTTTGGCGTTCCAAGCCGTGATGTCACTGCCGGCAATGCCCTGCGCGGCACTGGCTGCAAAGAGCGGATCGGTTTCGGTGAAGCTGGTCAGGTAACCTGCCGAGGCATGGTTGCCCCAGCCGTAGGCCGTGTTGAAGTGAGCCCAATCCGCGCTGGCGAGGTAGCCGTCGGCGGAGCCGGTGGCGGCAGGCAGGGAGATGGTGTTGGTGCTGCGGCTTAATGGGCCGCTGAAGGTCAGCGCGCTTTCCTTGGCGTTGAAGGCGCTCCAGTCGGTGCTGGAAAGATAACCGTCGGCCGAGGCGGTGGCCGCAGGCAGGGACAGGGTGAGATCGGCACTGAGGTCGCCGCCGCCGGTGAGCGGCGCGGTGGTGGCGATACCGCGCGTGGCG
>CAILUI010000036.1 GCA_903837355.1 uncultured Victivallales bacterium | reverse complement strand
TTTGGGAGCACGGAACTTGTACCCCATAGCCATCATGATCGCACCACACTCAGGACAGGAATACTTCGGTGGAACTGGGGTCCGTTTTGTCTCGTACCAGTGCGGCTTCTTGAACACCTTCCGGCACCCGAAGCAAGCTTGCGATGAAAGCTCTGGCATAATCATCTTCTGATCCCTGCGGCGGGCGGCTAGAAAAGGTACCAAAACGGGCGGTGGCTCTGGCCCCAGCCCTGAGCCTAGACCAAGGCCGGAACCGCAAGGCCGAAGAAGAGCATGTCTCTCACGGAAGTGCCTGGAAGAAGATGCCTTCTGGGACGAAGAAGGCGGCCTTGCTGCAAGCTGGGGGGTGGGGCCACCCAAGGTGACCGTTTTGGTACCACTTCCGAGGCGGCCATGAGGATCCCAACTTCTTATTCCACCCCGGCTCCCATTTGCCGGAAAACACCCCCGTTAGGACACTACAGTCGGTGCAAACCGGTGGGATGTCAAGACCACCGTGAGGCTGGAGAGGCGGCGGCGGGGTGAGTCCCGGCGTTCGCAATTGCCCGGTATTTCCGGTGTTCTACGACGCGGCGCATATCCAGGCAAATCAGATATGCGGGCTGGTAGCGGCGGGGTGAATGCGGAGGCGACCGCGTAGGAGGAGATCTTGGGCGGGTACCTACGCCGACCCGGCAAAGACCTGGCCGACGACGGTGGACGCGGCAGGCGGGCGTCGGAGTGCCCCCTGGCCGGCGGGGTTCCGGCGGGGGCGTTCATGGCCTTTCGCGGCGTCCAGATGTTGTGCTCATGTTGTGCTCGCCATTTGTAGCTAAACCGTGCAAGTGGGTGCAAAACGTAGCAAAACGTGATTTCTGTAAGTCGCCTATTTGCAATGCTATGCAAAACTATACCGAGGCTCGTCGCGGTCTTGAAAACCGTCGATGGGCTTGCCCATCCGTGGGTTCGAACCCCACCCCCTCCGCCATACGACATCAAGGACTTACGGCACCGCGCCGTAAGTTCTTTTCTGATGCCCAACCACCCGTGCCGGGAAGGTGGCCCCTGGGAACGCCAATCTCCCGACTGGCAGCGGCCCTGGGAACGCCAATCTCCTGATTGGCAGCAGCCCTGGGAACGCCAATCTCCCGATTGGCAGCCTCGGAGCCACTCTGGAGAGTGGCGTTCCCAGGGTGGAGGGGAGCCCGGCCGGGCACCAGGAGTACTGGGACCGCCTCATCCGCAACGGGCACCGTTTCCACACGACCCGCCAAGCATGGCCCGCCCCCGCGGCCACTGGCGAGCGGCCCTGGTTTCCCAGGGTAGGGAAAGACCCCATAGCCAGGGGTTGGCTCAGCGCGTAGTGTATTGCGGTGAGTGATCGGGCTTACTGATCAGCCGGCCGTGTCCCGATCGGCGTCTTGCGTCTTCCTCACTCAGGCACCGCGCCGGCAGAGATTCGGAGATGGAACGACATGCCAACGGAGTCGAGTAGTGCGGTTCGCGCCGGATCTGCACCGGTCAGGTTTTCGCTGGCGGCGAACTACGATCCGGAGATGGTCCCGGCTCTGGCCGGCTACCCGGTCGACGAGGTCTACGGGAAGTTCCCTGCCGACGGTGTCAGCGGCGGTCGTCCGCGCTATATGGCGACGCCGCTCTCGAACGCGGACCTACGGCACTATGTGGGGTTGCTCGAGCACCATGGCATTGCCTTCAACTACCTCCTCAACGGCAGTTGTTTCGGCAACCGCGAGTGGACCCGCCCCTGGCAGAGGCGGGTGATGGCCCTACTGACCGGACTGGGCGAGATGGGGGTGCGGCGGCTCACGGTCTCGACCCCATTCCTGCTGGAGCTGGTCAAGCGCCGTTTCCCCGAGTTCAAGGTAAGGGTCGGGATCTATGCTCAGGTGGATACGCCCCGGCGCGCTCGCTTCTGGGAGGAGCTTGGGGCGGATGCCATCACCCTGGAGAGCATAGCGATCAACCGCGACTTCCGGCGCCTGGCGGCAATCCGTGAGGCGGTCCATTGCGATCTGCAGTTGATTGCGAACCACGTCTGCCTCCTGGACTGCCCACTGCAATCCTACCATCAGAACGGTCTCGCACACGCATCCGGCGACACCAGCGCGCTCTTCATCGACTACTGCGCCCTGCGCTGTTCGCGACTGCGCCTGGCGGATCCGTCGCAGTTTATCAAGGCGGCCTGGATCCGGCCGGAGGACATCGGTGCCTATGAGACGATGGGGTACACGACCTTCAAGCTCCTGGAACGCGGGATCCCCTCGGCGGAACTGCTGCGGCGCGTCAAGGCTTACAGCGAGCGGCGCTTCGACGGCAACCTGGCCGAACTGCTGCTGCCGTACGGTTTCAGGGAGCCGGCTCGCAAGGAGTCCTTCTGGGCGCTCCGCCATTTCTGGAAGCCGTGGCAAGTGAACCCGCTGCGGTTGAGGTCCCTGTTTGGCCTGGCGCGCCAGCAAGGCATGCTCTCGCCGCTGCCGGAGAGCCCGGTGCGGATCGACGCGCGGCAGATTCCGGAGGGTTTTCTGGATGGTTTCCGCGAGCGTGACTGCGCCTCGACGGATTGCCACGCTTGCGGCTACTGCGAGCGGATTGCGGCGAAGGCGGTCTCGATCGCGCCCGCCTACCGCAGCGAGGTGCTGGCGAAGTACGCGGTCATGGACGAGAGCATGGCAACGGGGAGGCTCTGGGGCTGTGAGCCAAACGCCGACGGCGGCGGCCGCGTTGACCAGGCCCGGCCGGGGACTGCGCCGGAGTGTTGAGGAGATGGCGCCGGTGAGCACGTACATCCGCAATCGTTGGGGCCGTCAGGCAACCGTGGTCAGACACAGTGGGGCGGATCACGTCCGCACCGTCATCGCGATCCAGTAGGCAACCCGAGAGAGGTAACCTTGTACCCCACCATCCGAGCCTTGGGCACGGCCAACCCGCCGCTGTACACCACCCAGCAGGAAGCCTTTGACTTCTTCAGAACCCACTTCACGCTCGAACCTGGCGAGGAGGCCCTCTACCGGCGGCTCTTGCTGGAAGGTCCCATTCGGGGACGTTACCTGGGCATGGACACGCGGGAGGACGCCTGCGAGACCGACCCGGATCGTCTGAACGCGCGCTTTCTGAAGTACGCGCGCCAGACCGCCGCCGCGGCCGCTATCCAGGCACTCAAGGACGCGGGAGTTTCGGCGCCCGAGATCGGGGGGTTGGTCGTGAACACCTGCACCGGGTATCTGTGCCCCGGACTGAGCTCCTATCTGGCCGAGGATCTCCAGTTGGGGCACGACCTGAGAGCGCTCGACATCGCGGGGATGGGCTGCGGCGGCGCCGTGCCCAACCTGCAAGCCGCCGCCGGTCTGCTGGCGCTGAACGGCGAGAGGCCCGTCCTCAGCATCGCCGTCGAGATGTGCTCGGCAACTCTCTTCATGGGCGCGGACCCCACGCTGGTTGTCAGTAACTCCATCTTTGGTGACGGCGCCGCGGCCGTGGTCCTGCAGAACGGCGAAGGCGCTGCGAGCGGAGGGCTGGTGCGTATTCTCGACATCGCCTCTGGCGTGTATCCGCAGTACCGCGCTTACCTCCATTACCGCCAGGAGGGCGGACGGATGCGCAATGTGCTCAGCCCCAGGGTTCCCAAGATTGGGGCGAAGACCATCGCCGAGGTCCTCGCACGCCTGCTGGCGCGCCGGCGTCTGACTCAGAACGACATCGCGTGGTGGGCCGTGCATGCCGGCGGGACGGCCGTGCTTGACCAGGTCGGACGGGACCTGGGTCTCTCTGAGGCGGCGTTGCGCTTCTCATTGGACGTCTTCCACACCTACGGCAACATGTCCTCGCCATCCGTGCTGTTTGCGCTGAGAAAGATCATCGACGAGGGGCACCCACGGCCTGGCGATCTGGGCGTCCTGCTCACGTTCGGCGCTGGCTTCTCGGCGTTTGCCGCACTGGTGGAGTTCCTGTGAGACACGCCACAGGAGTGGCCACAGCCATTGACCCCGTATCGCCCAACCGGGGTGACCTACCATGAGCCCTTCATGCCGGCTGAACGTCCGCGAGCGGCTGTCCGATCCCCAGCAGAAACGCGAACTGAACGAGCAGCTCTTTGGAGTGGTGGCACCCCGCTACGACGCCATCACCCGCCTGCTTTCCTGCGGCCGTGACCGGGCCTGGAAAGCGGCTCTGGTGGACGCTCTGCCGCCACAGGCCGCCCCCGCCTGCCTGGACGTGGCCTGCGGCACGGGCGATATCACCTTCCTCCTCGCCTCGCGATACCCCGACGGACGCATCATCGGACTGGACCTCTGCCCAGCCATGCTCGACCGCGCTCGCGCGCGCTGCACGACCCCACGCATCGAGTTCCGGCGCAGCGACATGGGCCGCACCGGACTCGACTCTGGATCGGTTGACATCGTTACCGGCGGCTACGCTCTGCGCAACGCCGGTGACCTGGGTGAGGCGCTCGCCGAGATCCACCGCGTGCTCAAACCGGGTGGTCTGGCGTGCTTCCTGGACTTCTCCAAGCCGCCCGGGCGAGCCCTGCAGAGGGCGGAGGGCCTGCTTCTGCGGTTCTGGGGCGGTCTGTGGGGCTGGGTCCTGCACGGCGATCCCAGTGTGTATACCTACATCGCCGAGAGTCTGGCGCGCTTCCCAGATCGTCGGCAACTGGTCAGTATCCTCCAGGCGCACGGCTTCGAGATTCAGTCAGGCAGGCTCTGCTTCGGTGGCATCGTGCAGCGTCTCACCGTGCGCAAGTCTGGCCCCGTTCAACGGCTGCCGGCGGAGCCAGACCCAGCATGAAGATCGTTGACCTGTCCAGCCGTTCTGGCGTCTCCGAGGAGATGGATTCTCTCGACAGTTCGTCAGACCGGCTCCAGCGGACCTTGGGCCAGTTCGAGCTCATCAATCGCGTCGTCTCCCGCTATCGCAGCACCCTGACGCACAGCGTGCTGCGCGACATGGCGCAGGACAGCTCGCGCCGCTACCGGCTGGCAGATCTGGGCGCTGGCGGGTGCGACATTGCGCGCTGGCTTATCCGCCGGTGCCGGGAGCGGGGCTTGCGCCTGACGATCTCCGCGGTTGAACGCGACCCGCGCGCGGTCCGCTACGCGCGGGCCGCCAATGCCGGCTACCCGGAGATCCAGGTGGTCGAGGGCAATGCCTTGGACGGGGGGCTTCTGAGCGGCGCGGACTACGTCTACGCCAACCACCTCCTGCACCACCTCACCGACGCGGAGTGCACCGAGTTCATCCGGCAGATCGAGCACGCGGCGCCCCGGCAGTACGTGCTCAGCGACCTGCTGCGGAGTCGCTGGGCCTACTACGGCTTCTGGCTCGCCGCGGGGCCCTTCTTCCACGGCAGTTTCATCGTCCGGGACGGGCTGGTGTCCATCCGGCGCGGCTTCACCCTCCAGGAGGTGCGCGCGCTCGTGTCTGCCGCCGCTCCCGCTCACCCCGTTACCGTCTGCCGCCATCTGCCAAGCCGGTTTACCATCCGGGGCGGTACCTTCCTGAACGCAGATACGGCACGGTCAGTGGCCCCAGGTGCTCGTTGACCGAGGCCCTCAAGCCCGTCAACGAGCGGCACCTGGCGGTGGGTCGCAGGCCCGTGAGGATGGGCGAGGCCCGGCCGCTGCTCAGGGCCGTTTCTCGAGGCCGCGCACTGTCAGCCGCGGCTGGTCCTTGAGCGACAAGGCCAGGGCCACCGCGTTGAGCGTGTCGGCGGGGCTCCCCGTGACGACATCGCCGAAGATGACGAAGTGCGAGGAGTCGCCCGTTTCGGCGCCGCAGCCGCCCCAGCCCGTGCCGGGGCCGGTGATCAGGCGGGTGCGCACGTCAGGCGTCAACAAGGCCAGCGTGAGCCCGTCGGGGCGCGTCTTGGCGGCCCAGGCGACGTTGTCGCGGCGCACCTGGGCGTCGGTACCGGCAGACACCGGGCCCACCGGGCCCTGGAAGCCGTCCGCATACAGGCAGATGCCGGGCTGGGCCCCGCCCGGCGCGAAGACCGTGGCGTCGTCGTAGTTCCAGAACCAGCCCGGCGTCAGATTCAGGATGACCTCGGCCCAACTCTGGCCGGCGGCGAGCAGGATATCCTGGGTAAGTCCCTCCGGCGAGGTGGCGCGGACGACGGCGAGCGCCGGGCCCTGGCGCAGAACGGTGAGCTCGCAGGCGGCTTTGCGGCGTTCCCCGCCGAGGTCGGCAAAGCCGGTCCAGTCGCGCGTTCCCGGTTCGGTCAGGTCCAGCCCGCCCGCCGCCTGTACCTTCCACTCGAAGATGTGCCCGCCCTCGGGGCCGATGAGCAGGCTGACGCGGCTATTGTCGAGGCGGATCATGCCCCCTTCCTCAGGGGTTATCCTGACGGTCTCGGGCAGCACCGGGGCCGGGGTCGCGGCGGGGAGGGCATAGAGCAGGAAGCGGTCCAGCGCGCCGGCGCTGGGCCGGGCGACGACGAAGCTCAGGACGCGGTCGTCACCGGCGGCGTCGACCTGGCACACGACGGGAGTCTGGGCGACGTCCTGGCCGGCACCGGTGACGCGCATCAGCGCCGGCGCGGTCAGGGCCGGCAGGGCCGCCTTCGGAATCAGCACCTGCAGGGGCACCGCGACCCCCGCCGGCGTGCTGTCGGGCCAGCGCACGGTCAGCCCCAGGCGCGCCGTTGCGTCCAGCGGCCAGGGCACGGCCGCGTCAAGCGGCGCCGCGATGCTGGCTTCCGGGCGCAGGTTGCGGACCCCCAGTTCGCTGAGCGCCAGGCCGACTTCGGCCAGCGATGGCACGGGCACGGCGGGGCCCTTCTGACCCATCTTGACGTTGGTTTCCAGGGCAGCCAGGACGGCCTCCAGCCGGCCGATCATGCTGTCGTAGCGGGCCAGTACGGCGTCGAAGCGCTGCAGCACCGGCTCCAGGGCGTAGGGTTCATTCTCGTAGGCCCAGAGTGCGGCGTAGCGCTCGCGCAACTCGGCATGGCGCTGGCGCAACCGCTGCAGGGGCGCCAGCGCCTGGCGGCGGGCCTCATCTGGAGTACGATCGCCGCGCACCGCGGCCTCGGCGGCCTGCGCGATGTCCAGCACCGCCAGTTGGCGGTCGGCAATGAGCTGCAGACGTTCGGCGCCGAAACGCAGGACGGCCACGGCATGGGCGCCCGTGCGGGCTTCCGTTTCCAAGGCCTGCAGATGGCCGATGGCGGGGTTGACCACGGCCAGGATGGCCGCGGCCTGCGCCCGTGTGATCGGTTCCGCCACCGGGCACGCGGCCGTGTCAAAGGCCCAGAAACGCCGGTTCATCATCCCGTCCAGCCCCGGCAGATTGCAGGCCCGCCCCAGCAGGGTCACGGCCTGGCCGAAGTGGTCGCCGGCTTCGCCGAAACAGACCGCGCCAAGGCGACGGTTGAAGTCCTCCGGCGTGGTTGTTCCGCCATTCCAGGCGCATTCTGCCCCCCAGGCAAAGCCATGCCAGTGGGCGCCGCCGAAGTTCTCGCCATCGTCGTCCCAGGTAGTGTTGATGGTGCCGAGAGCGCCCTGGGCCGTGCCGTCGCGCAGGAAGTTGCGGATGTTGGTGGTCGCGGCCTCGAAGTCGGGCAGGATGCGCGACCAGCCATTGACGCCAGGGCTGACGAAGAACTCGAAGCCGGACTGGCGGAACGGCTCAATCTGGTCGGTGAAGTCGGGGCGCGGGCTGTACCCCCAGGTCAGCATGATGGTGTCGGCCGGAAGCTGGCTGAGCTTGTCCGGGTGCCGCAGGATGATGTCGCCCCACATCATCATACGTTTGCCGTACTTCTGCTTCAGGAGGTCGTGCAGCCGGACCAGGTGGCGGACATAGACCCCGCCGACACCGATCTCCGCGGCCAGCTTGGCCGACGGCCCGCTGCCCAAGCCGTCGGTCTCGTCGCAGCAGACATTGAACATCGGGAAGGGCAGAAGTGGCGCCTGCTCGCTGTACATGTCGTCGAGCAGCGCGTAACTCCCCTCGTTGGTCGGGTCGAGAATGCCTGGAGTTTCGCGTAAGTGTTCGTACTCTTTGTGGCGCAATATGTTCCAGAAGTGCCCGAAGGACTGCTGGCAGCCGAGGATATCGATCTGCCGCGCCGCCGCATAGGCGACCAGCGCCTTCAGTTCGTCCGGCCCCAGTCCGCCGTTATCCGCGGGCAGGCCGATCAGGGGGTGTTTGGTGAAGCTGAACTGCTGCTCCATGTAGTAGGTGAAGAGGTTCATCTTCAGCGCCGCACCGAGATCGAGCTCCTCCTGCAGGAAAGACGGTGTGGAACTGGGACCGCGGGTCATGTCGTCCTGGTAGCCGCGGTAGCGCAGGGACGGCCAGTCACGGATGGCGAGGGCAGGGAGGGTACCATCGTGGCGGTTGGCGCGCACCAGTTGCGTCAACGTGCGCAGCGCGTTGGCCAGCCCTGGCAGCGCCGTGGCCGTACCGACGACGCGGTCGGTGCCGACCTGTAGGGCGTAGCCTTCGCCCCAGCCGGCGCCGGGCGGCGGCGGCAGGACGCGTTCGCCGCCCGCGCCCCGCTCCAGCGCGAACCACAGCAGCGGCCCGGCGGCGGCCTCGCCGGCCGTGGGGTTGACCTGACTGCCCGGGCAGACGGCGCTGATCTCGGCGAGGAGGGCCGCGCTGGCAGCGTCCACCCCCGCACCGGCCGCCGCGATGCGCAACTCCAAGGACTCCCTGGCGGCGGGCAGCCGGAAGCCGCCCTCAGCGGCCGTGATCTCCTTCGGGAACGGCACCAGGCGCAGGGCGCTGACCTCGACCGGCGCTGCCAGCGCCACGGTCGGGATCAGCAGGCAGGACACAGCCCCCATCCAAGCGGTACGCATGATCAGGTCCCCTGTCACTCACTCTGGCCCACGTCCCAGGACTGCCGACCGTCGGGTCGGCAGTTGGGCCGAGCCGACGCTCGGCGGTCCCAGCGCTCCCAGCGCTCCATCACTTCCCGATCGGCCCCAACGCCGCGACCAGCTCTTCCGGCGTCAGGGCGCGCGCATAGAGGGCGAAGCCGGCAACCCGGCCGACCAGGCGTTCGTTGCCGCTGTAGTTCGGATTGCCGCCCACCGCGACGTTCTGCGCCGCCGAAAACACCTGCACGGGCGCCTTGATTGTCTGTCGCAACTCCCCGTCCACGTAAAGTCGCAGTTGGTCGCCCTGCTTGACCGCGGCCACCGCATACCAGCGGCCGTTCTCGAGCGTGACGCCGGCCGTACTGACGAAGGCGCCGGCTTCGATTCTGGCAAACAGCTCGCTGCCCTGCAAGGAGATCCGCAGCGGGTCGTCCATGGAGGTGGCCCAGGCGGAGAAGACCTGCTGCAGGCGGTCCGTCGGCAGGCCCTCCGGGCAGACCCAGAGCAGGGCCGTGTAATCCTCCTCGGGGAAGAAGGGGATGCGGTAGGTGAGCTTGCTGCTGGTGCCATTGCAGGCGAGCGCTTTGCCGGCGACGCCCTGGCGGTCGACAGCCGCGGCCAGGTCGGTCGCGGTCTCGAGGGTGCCGAACTCGGCCTGGGGCGCGCCCTCCAGGCGAGCCGCGACCAGCAGCCCGCCCGGGCCCAGCGTCGGCTCGGCGGTCGCGGCCTCTGCGAGCGGCGGCAGGGCCGCGTCCACCACGCAGGTCCGCACGCCGTCTGCGGCGGGAGTCTCGCCGTGGGCGTTGACCGCGATCACCCGCCAGTGGTAGGTGCGTCCGGCCATCAACCCATCCCGAACGACCGCATGCAGGCCGCGGATGCCATCGAGGCGAACGGCAGGTTTCGCGAAATCCGCGGTCTCAGCGATCTCGAGCCGGAAGGTCCGGCCACTGGCGGCCGAATTGCGGTAGCCCGTCCACTCGAAGCGGGCTGGGCCGGCGGGGATCCGTGCCGCGGGGGCCGGTCGGCGCAGGTAGAAGGGGGCCGGCCGCCCGCCGCGCGCCGGCAGCCAGCCGCGGTACGGCGTCCCGCGGGCCCCCGCCGTAGCGAAGTCGCAGAGCGTCAGCAGTTGCCCGTCGGCGGCCGGCACCTGTAACGCCACCAGCGGCGGGAAGGGCGAGGACACGGCGACGGTGGTGGCCGTCAGCCGGCTCAGGTCGAGCGCCGGCATGGCCTCGGCATCCAGCGGGTTCAGCGCTTGGTCGAAGGCCAGGAGCAGGGGCCCGCGATAGAGCGCGGCGCAGTCCTGCTTGGACAGTTCGCCCGAGGCGTAGCGCAGGGCCATGTCGAAGACCAGTTCGACGGTGTCGCCCGCACTCCAGCGCCGGGTCAGTGGCAGATAGGTCCCGGCCGTCACTGGGGTGGTCAGGGGAACGCCGTTGATGCGTACCGTGGTGCTCTGCGACCAGTGCGGGATACGCAGCGTCAGCGTCAGCTCACGGGCGGGCTCGAGATCGACCGTGATCTTGACCTCTCCAGCCGCCGGGTAGACGGTGTCCTGCCGCAGTCGCAGCGGCGTTCCATCCGCGAGTTGCAGGCGAACCGCCCCTGGGCCGTAGAAATTGACCACGGGGCCACGGCGGTCCAGCATGACGCTCCAGTCGCTGAGCATACTGAGGCCGCGGGGAGCGTTCACCGAGCAGCAGTTCAGTTCGGGAGTGCCGGCGCGGGCCTGGAAGACGATGGTGTGGGCCGAGGCTTCGCGGACCCCGTTGATCGGCGTGTTGTAGGTCCACCAACGGCCCGAGGGGTGCTGCGCCCCGAGCATGCCATTCCAGGTGGCGAGTTCGAGTTCGTCCGCCGCGGCGGGGTCGCCGGTCAGGCGGAGCATGTCGACCGTGAACGCCATCCAGGCGATGGTGCAGCAGGTCTCGATGGCCCCATTCGAGTAGGGATTGCCGATGGCCTGTTCGCCGGTGGTGAAGCCGCCGCTGGGATGCCGGTCGAGGTTGCGGATGCTGGTCCAATGCTGGCTGAAAGCCTGGCGGTAGCGTTCGTCGCCCGTGATCTGCCAGAGCTCGCCCAGGCCCTGCAGGTCAGGCAGGCTTTCCCAGCGCGGTTTCGGGGTACGGAAGAACTCCGTTCCGTCCAGGCCAGTACGCAGATAGTCGCCTGCGGGTGGCCGTTCCCAGTCCTTCTCGACCTCCTGCATCAGCCGCAGGTAGCGCTCCGCCGCCGTGATTCGGTAGAGTCGGCCGAGGGCATGGATGACGGCCATGTTCATCTCATGCGAGCCGGTGTCATAGACCCGGCGCGGACTGTCGAGGAAGGTGCGGCACATCAGATCCGCGGCCCGGCAGGCGCAGTCCAGCGCGGCGCGGTCGCCGCCGTGCTCATACCAGAGCACCAAGCCCAGCAGCGCGTGGTAGTGTCCCCACAGGTCCCACTGACCAAGGAGGCGTTCCTCGAGCCGGAACGGCCCCAGGTAGCCGTCCTCGGCCTGCGTTGCGATCAGGTCGGCCACCACCTGGGCGATGTACGGCTCCAGGCGCGGGTCAGCGCTCAGGCGCAGGGCCTGCACCGCCGAGATCAGGTACTTGCCGACGAACTCGCCTGCCCAGGGCACCAGTTGCGGCACTGGCTTGCGGTCGCGCTGGCGGAACATCTCGAGCATGCCCGGGTTCGCGCTGGGCGCCCGCAGCAGCCAGTGTTCCGTGTTGGCCTGGAGGCGTTCGCCCAGCGCACCCCCGAACTCGAAGTGGGCAGCAGGCGTCTCGAGGACCATGGGTACAGGCTCCTTAGCGGCCGCCGCCGCCAGTCCGAGACCGGCAACGGCCACCGCCACAAACAGTCTTTGGTATGGGCTACGGTGCATGTCATCGAAGATAGCCCCGCGGTGCCGCGAAGGCCAGCCTGTCAAGCCCGCCTGACAGCGCTATGCCGGGGTGAGCCGTCCCCCGTGTCCGGCCTCTGGCCGGTGGCTCAGCGGCGCCTGCGCGCCTGGGGAGCTTCGCCCTCCAGGGGAATGCGGAGCCGCGGTACCGGCGTACTGCAGCGTGCTTGCGCCGGTGGCTCAGCGGCGCCTGCGCGCCTGGGGAGCTTCGCCCTCCAGGAGTCCGCACAGACTTCACTGAGGCAAGCCCGCCTGACAGCGCTATGCCGGCTGGAAACCTCCGCCCTGCGGCCCTACGTTACTAACGTTCGCGGGGATGAGGTGGAAGGGCGGCGACGGCACACATCTGAACGACAACAGGACGGACCTACCATGCCTTTCGATCATGGCACTATGACCTTCCGTATCTGCCATCTACCGCAGGCTCTGCCCAAAGATGCCCTGGAGCGTTTCGCGGCGGCGGCAGCGATACCGCTGGAGCAGGTCCGCGACGAGCCCGTCTGGGGCTGGGTGTCGGGACGGCATCTGCTCGAGCGCCGCATCGACCAGGATACGGCGATGCTGGGCGGCTACCTGCACCTCTGCCTGCGCAAGGCCGAACGGCGGATCCCGCCGGCGCTGCTGCGGGCCGAGTGTCGCTTGCTGGAGCTCGCGCAGATGGCTGCCAACAAGAGCGACCACATCGGTCGTAAGGACCGCAAGTCGATCAAAGAGGAAGTCGTTCAGCGCCTGCTGCCGCAGATGCCGCCGCAGCTCTCCGGGGTCAACTTCGCGGTCGACGCGGCCGACAATGTGCTGTACGTGGCGGCGACCAGCCAGTCGGTGCTTGACATGTTCCTGGGGCTGTTCTGCCGGGCGATCGGTTTCGAGCCGATCCCGCTGACCCCGGAGGTCGTGGCGGCGCAGATGCTCAACATCAGCCCGGAGTCCATCCCCCCGCTGAATTTCTCGCCGGAACTGCCCGACAGCTCGGCGAGCGGCACGCTCGGGCAGAACTTCCTGACCTGGCTGTGGTTCTTCCAGGAGGAGCACCACGGCGTCCTGCCGCAGACCAAGCTGGGCGAGTTCAGCCTGATGCTGGATGGGCCGCTGGTGTTCGTTGCCGAGGGTGCGGGGGCCTACGAGTCGACCCTGCGCAAGGGCATTCCGCTGATCAGCGCCGAGGCCAAGGCGGCGCTCACGGTCGGCAAGAAGCTGCGCCGGGCCAAGCTGGTCCTGGCGCGCGCCCGCGGCGAGGAGTGGGCCGTGAGCGTAGACGCCGACGAGTTTGTCTTCCGTGGACTCAAAGTGCCCGAGGGTGAGGCCATGGACCCCGGCAGCGTCTTCGAGGAGCGCATGGGCAACCTCTACACCTTCCAGAAGGTCTTCTTCGCCCTCTTCCAGCGTTTCCTGCAGGAGTTCCGGGACTTCGACAAGGTCCACGCCTTCCAGGAAAAGGCCAAGCAGTGGGTGAAGGAGCGGGACGGCAAGTGAGATGCGCACCTACCTGCTGACGGTCGGCATGCTCGGGTTGAGCAACGTCTTCATGATCTTCGCCTGGTACGGGCACCTGCGCAACCTGTCCGGCCGGCCGTGGTTCGTCGCGGCCTTGGTGAGCTGGGGCATCGCGCTGTTCGAGTACCTAATCCAGGTGCCGGCGAACCGGATTGGGCATCAGGTCATGAACGTCGGCGAGTTGAAGATCCTGCAGGAGGCGATCACCCTGGTCGTCTTCGTGCCCTTTTCGCTGCTCTACATGAAGGAGAAGCTGACCCTGGACTACCTCTGGGCCGGCCTCTGCATCCTGGGGGCGGTATTCTTCCTGTTCCGGGCCCGGTTGCTGGGGGCGTGAGGCGGGGTGAGAGTGTGGGAGTGTGAATGCGTGAGAGCGTGAATGCGTGAGTGCGTGAGTGCGTGAGAGCGTGAATGCGTGAATGCGTGAGTGCGTGAGTGCGTGCGTGCGTGCGTGCGTCAGTGCGTCAGTGCGTGAGTGCGTGAGTGCGTCAGAGGGTGAGCGGGGGGCGCTCTACAGGGGCAGCACCCAGAACTGTTTCGGGGGCATGCCGGTGATGAGGTAGTAGAGCGTGCCGACGATGCTGGGGACGACGGCGCCGAAGACCTCGCCGGCGATGAGGCCGAAGAACAGCGGTTTGAGTGCCTGGTAGAGCCGGCTGCCGCCGTACTTGACGATGGTGGTCTTGAGCAGCCAGCCGAGGAGGAAGGAGCCGCTCAGGCGCCACGGGGGTTCGGTGGCCCAGGTGAGGAAGAGCACCGGGTGCAGGGGCCACCAGGTCGTGCGCAGGCGACCGAGGTAACAGAGCAGAGCCAGGGCCGCGCCGCCGGCCAGGGCGGCCATGCACAGGCGGTCGGGCGCCATCGCCCCAAAGCGCGCCCAGCCGCGCAGGGCCGACGCCTTCTCCAGACTGCCCTGCGCTTCCAGCGTCTCGACCACGCTCACGGTGTTGTCGAAGGCCATCTTCGGGACGTACTGCCCGGCCCAGGTATCCCACTTGGCGTAGCCCAGATCGTACTGGAAATAGAGGGTCAGCGGTAGCGCCACCAGCAGGCCAAGGATGATGGCCACGCCGAAGAGGCAGGCGCTGCGCCCCAGCGGCACGCGCCGGATCTGCAGCAAGCGCAGGCTGTTGACGACAAAGGGCATCAGCGACTCGCGCGGGTCGACCAGCAGGACCGTGGTCAGCATGAACATGATCAGCATGGCGCGCGGACCCAACGCCTGCGCCCCCAGCAAACCCCAGACCGCGACACACGGGAAGAACATCGGCTGATTGTAGAAGAGCCCGGTCTCGGCGAAGACCCTGCCCATGACCACGTAGAACACCAGCAGGACACCCGCGTACATCACCGCCACCTGCCAGCCCAGGCCAACCAGGGCCAGTTGGGCCACGAAGGCGGCCATGAAGAGAATGAAGAGGCGCGCGCCCCAGATCGCGCCCGCATCGACGTCCAGGCGTCCGCCGGCGCCGACGGCGCGGCGGGCCACGGAGAGGTAGTAGTGTCGACCACAGAAGAGGACGACGCCGAAGACCCCGAGGTTGGCGCCGAAGAGGGCGAAGGTCTGGGGCTTCAGCGACAGGTAGCCGCTGGCTGACGGGCCGGAACCGGAAGTCAGGCTGAACCCGTAGGTGGCAAAGGCGCCGACGAGGGCGGCCCAGAGGAAGGGTCCGATGCCAATCGACAACGACACCTCCTTGGGCACGAAATAGGCCACGCCGATAACAGTGGCATAGATGATCGGCGCCAGCAAGCGGGCGCCGCCGCCCTTCTGGATGTAGGGGAACAGATCCACCATCGCCGTCAGGTTGATCGAGCGGGTGATCTGGACCATCCCGTCCGGGAAAGAGGTCGCCAGGAAGTTGTTGAAGTGGATCAGGAAGACGGTGAGGGTACCGATCCAGAACAGTCGGTTCCGCAGCAACGGGCTGGTGGTCTGCCCCTCGGCGGGCAGCAGCGAGTCGGCAAACTCGGCCAGTGGGTAGGGCAGCAACTCGTGGTCGGACCACTGTCGGTGGAGCACGACGGCGAGGGCGGTCAGCGCCAGCCAGAGGGTCAGGATGATGGGCAGCCAGAAGGCGAGCGTCCGCGTCCAGGCGTACCAGGGGACGTCGCTGAAGGCGATGTGCCGATTCGCCTCGCCCAGGCCCTGGACGAAGCCGTTGAGCACGGTGTCCTCGTCGGTGCTGGTGTCGGCCAGCATCTGCTCCGGCGCCAGCTTGATGATCTGCTTCTCGGTCCAGCCCGGGTTCAGGCGGCTGAAGTGATGGGGCAGGATCAGCGAACTGGTGAAGGTGCGCAACAGGCCGCTGGCCGGGATGCAGCAACTGGCCAGTACCAGGCTAAGCATCAGGGCGAGTTCGCGGCCGTTGAGCACCCAACGCCGGTTGAGGCGCGCCAGCAGCGGGTTGAGCAGCACCACCGCCAGGATCAGTGCCCCGTAGACGGCGACGGGCAGATTGTTGCCAACCAGGTAGGTCTGGTTGAGGATATTGTCGTTGATGTAGTTGAAGCCGCAGAGGGCGACTACGCCCAACAGCCCCAGGATGATGGCTCGAAACGTCATGATGTCCCCAGATGAACGGCTCAACGCGCCTGCACTATAGCGCCTGTGCGGCAACGCGGCGCCAGGAGTGCATAGTACGGCTGTGGTGGACAAGGAGACGAATCATGCATGTGCAGACCTGGACGCTGGCCCTGGCCGTGGTCGCCGCAACCGCGCTGGCGCCCCTGCAGGGCGCCGAGGAGACGACGGTGGAACGGTTCTACAGCAATGACTTCGAGACGCCCATGCCGGGCTGGACCACACAGGGCACTGCCGAGTTTGCCATCGACGGCGACACGCCGCACGGCGGCCAGCGCAGCGCTCGCATCACCGTCCCGGCGGGCGCGGCCTTCAACTACCCGCAGCACCTGCTGGATGTCGACGCCGACCTGGCGCCCGGCGACACCTTCTCCGCCTCGGTCTGGGTGCGTTCGCGCGGCGTGGACCAGGCCCCGGGGGCCTACTTCGTGCTGGAGTTCCTGCACGACCAGGAGCGTATCTCGATCACCCATAGCCGCACCGGCGTGAACAACGGCGCGGCGGACTGGGAACGCCTGACCATCGACCACGCCCAGATGCCTGCCAAGGCGAACCGTCTGCGCGTTTCGCTGGTGCTCCATGCCCACGGCACGGCCTGGTTCGACGACCTCGAGATCCGGCGCGCGCGCGGCACGTTCCGCGAGTTCGCCGGCGGCCCGCGCCGGGTGACGGTCACGCCGGAGCGGGTGGTCCACCCCGGATTCGGCGGCGTGGGGTTCCACGTCTTCGACCATTGCCACGACGCTTCGCCGGAACTGCTGGAGACGGTCATCGTCAAGCGTTGGCGGGAGCTGAATCCGTCGTATGCCCGGGTCTCTCACAACTGGGGCTGGGACGCAGCCAAGACGGAGTACGTGGCCGCGCAGATGGCCGTCTGGAAGAGCACGGGGACGGAGTTGTACCTGACCACCTGGGACCCCCAGGCTTGCACCAGCCCGGCCGAGTACCAGGCCTATGCCACGAAGGTCGCCGACATGCTCGAGCATTTCGTCGTCGAGCGCAAGCTGGACAATCTGAAGACCTACTGCCTGACCAACGAACTCACGCTCAACGAGTGGGGGGCACTGATGCGCGACCTGCCCAGGTTCCGCACCTATCACCAAGCCTTCTATGCCGAGTTCAAGCGGCGCGGTTTGCCGGTGCAACTGCTGGCGACCGACGCCTCGCCCATCGATTACTGGTTCAGCATCGAGTGGGCCACGGCGAACATGGATGAGATCACCGGGGTCTACGGCGGGCACCACTACATCAACGACTACGCCTTGGATGACGTCCTCTTCTATCCGTGGTTTCTGGAGCGGCTGAGTTGGGGTGCCAGCCTGGCCCGGGCCAAGGGCAAGAACTTCATCCTCGGCGAGTTCGGCGCCAAGCAGGCCGGCGATACGGTCAATGGCAAGCGCAACGACGCCTGCGTCTACTGGGGTACGCCGCAGGAACCCCTGGTCGCCATCCAGGTTGCCGAAGCCGCTATCGCCGCCATCAATGCTGGCGTCTACGCCATGGGCTACTGGACCTTCGCTGACTTCCCCGACGAGTACAGCGCTACCTACCAGAACAAATGGGGGACCTTCAAGTGGAGCGGCGCCGACCACGCGACGCGCCCGCACTACTACGCATATGGCCTGCTGACGCGCTACTTCCGCGGGCCGGCCACGGTGGTCGAGGTGACGAGCAACGACCCCCGCCTGCGGGCCGCGGCACTGCAGCACCACGGCACCGGCACCTGGTCCCTGGCGCTGGTGAACCGCAACGAACAGGCCGTTGCGGTCGAGTTCGCCCTGCCCGCCGGCGTGGGCCGGCTGCGCCAGTACATCTACGATCCGCGGCGCCCGCCGCAGAGCCCCTTCGGCGACCTGCCCGGCCCGGATGCCGTGCTCGAGCCCGTCGGCGGACGGCTGACGGACTCGGTGCCGGCCGGCAGCCTCGTGGTCTACACCAGCCTCTTCGACGAGCAGGCGCCCGCCGCCGTGCAGGGCGTCGTGGCCGAGCCGGCCGCGGACGGCACCCGCGTGTGCTGGTCTGCCGCCCCCGAGCCCGACGTGCGCTACTACCGCATCTACCGCCAGAGCGCCGGCCAGGCCGCGCAGATCGGCTCCACCGTCGCCACCGCCTTCCTCGACCGCCAGCCCCAGCCCGGCGCCACCTACGCCGTGACCGCCATCGACCTCAGCGGCAACGAGGGCCCCGCCGCGGCCCGCTGAGTCGGCCTGGCCGGCGCTTGGCAGGGTCGTCTTGTGGGCCTACTTTAGGTACATGAAGGCGACCAACGTTGCCGATTTTAGGAAGCACCTAAGCACTTACCTAGCGATTGCTGAGGGCAGCGCCACCGTTGAGGTCTGCCGCCGGAATATCCCGATCGCGCGGGTCGTCGGAATCCCCCGGGCGACGCGTAACCGTACCGTGCTGGGCTGCGGGAGGGGGACCGGGGTACTGCTCGGCGAGGTCGTGGGGCCGCCGGTGCCGCCAGACGACGGGGAGATGCTGCGGCAGGACGGCGCGTGATGGACGTCCTGCTCGATACCTGTGCTATCCTGTGGGCGGTGCTCGAACCCGAGCGGTGGTCAGCCGACGCTCGACTGCGCAGCCTGTACCTAGTCACCGGGGACCGGCTGATCCTCTCCTACCCGCACGTTCAAACGGTCTGGTAGCCCGCGGTAGCCTGTGCGCGAACATGCATCCCATGGCAGATACTGGGCTCAGTGACAACGCTCGGTCGGATGCCGGCTGGCGTCGCGTTGTGGTTGCCCTGACCGCACCGCAGCCGGGGACGTGGCTGCGAGCCGTACCTTGGCTGGGCCTGGCGCTGCTGGCCGCGGCGGTCGGCATGTCCCGGTGCCGGATCAACACTCGGGACCTGAACTTCGGCGTGATGTTCTCGGCCGGACAGATGCTCACCGGGGCGGCAGTCCTGTGCTTCGTCGCACACCAGGTGCTGGGCGCCCTCTGGGGGCTGGTCGCGCGCCGTGATGACGGGCGTTGCGGAGTCCGCACGACGTTGGCTGAGAGCGCCGTGGCCAGCCTGCACGGCACCGCCGCCTGGCTACCGGTGGTCATGATCCCCTGGTTCCTGGGCGATGTCTCGGCCGCGCTGACGGGGCGGATTCTCGTCGTCGGGTTCTGCCTCGGCTTCACGGCGCGGTTGTTTGCGGCGCTGGTCCGCGCCAGGATGGCCAGCCGGATGCCGAGGGTACTGTGCCTGCCGGCCGACCTGCTGGCGGGGCTGGCGCTGGGCACCGCGCTGGCGGCGGGGGTCCTCGCCGGCCTGGTACGCCCGTCGCTCTTGAACCCGCTGGTCCCGGTTGGGCCGCTGCTGATCCCTGTCTGGCCTCTTCTCTGGTGCTTCGGGATGGGCCGCTGGTGGGCTCCCGTGTTGCTGACCTTCGGCTCGCTGCCCGCCTGCGTACTGGCGCATCTGCTGGTGCAGGCCGGCTGCGTGCTGCTGCTGGCCGTCTACAAGCGGGGCTGCCAGCCGGCGCGCCCCCGCCTCGCCGGGGCGCCCCCGGCGGCGGCGGCGCCGGGGGCCATGCTCTGGATTGGGCTCGTCGTCCTGCTCAGCCCGCGGCCAGCGTCAGCCTCGCCCACGGTACGGACCGGCGGCGGGCCCATGTGCCTGAGCGGCGAAGTGCGCTTCGAGGCTGTTGCCGCACCCGGCACCCCGTCCGTGCTGGCGCTGCCGCTCGGGTCCGCCGCGGTGCTGTTGCATGCGGAGAGCGAGGTCGAGGGCAGGCTGGTGTACAGGTGGGAACTCATCGAGCCATACTCAGGCGACACCGCGGTGGAAACCTCCCGCCGGATTCACCTGCCGGCGCACCGCGTCGTCGTCGAGGCCATGGACCAGCCGGAGGCCTGTCAGGCATTCCGGGCTGGCATGCCGCCGCTCAGCGCGTCCCTCACTGAGCCTTCGCGCCTGCGCCTGCTCGGCGTGGCCCTCGACCTCACCCCGACGCCCGGCCCGCCCCGCCGTGTGGTGCTGGGGCGGTTGCCGCGGATGCTCGTCCCGGTGGGCCTGGACGAACTCCGCGCCCTGCTGCACCTGTCCTCGCCCCCGTCGGTGCTCCTCAAGCTCTCCGACCTGGCCAAGCTCTCCGAGGCGGACGCGGGGCTACTGGTGGACGCCCTGTGCACCGCGGATACCGAGTTCCCCCTCCGCGTGGTGGTGGTGGACGATGTCGCTGGACCGCCGCCGCCCCTCTCGGCCTCGGCCCGGCTGCTGCTGCCGCGCCGGCTGGCTGACGCGAAGCTCGAGACGGGTGCCGACTATCTCCGCGCCATCAGCTTCTCGTGGGTCGCCGCAAGGGCTCCCTGGGCGGCGATGCCCGAGCCGCGGCCGCCGTTCACCGTCCGCGGCTCGGCGGAGGACGACGACGGCCCCCTGTGCCCGGTGCCCTTCCGCGTCAGCCCGATTGGCCAGGGCACCTGTGCCTATCTCGCCTTCGATCCCGGGGCCCCCTTCCCGAGCGATTCCGGCGCTGCAGCGGGCCTGGCGGAAGCACTGCTGGGGCGGCACGAGTACTTCGGCGGCTGCCCCCGGCCCCGCGGTCATGCCGATGCCTTCGCGTGGCCGTCCCTGGCGACCGTCGTGGCTGACCACGCCACCTTGCCGTGGCTGGGCGGCCTGCCTTGGAACCCCGCAACGCTACGCGGCGGTCGCTGGGCGCCTCTGGCCCTGGCCGGAGCCGTCTTGCTGGCGGCGGGGTTGGCGCCGTTGCTCCTGGCACGACGGCCGGCCACGGCCTGCTTCGCGGCAGCGCTCGCGGCCACGCTCAGCCTGGCGGCCGGGCGCTGGCTGGGGAGCATGCGAGAGCCCCGCCTGGAGGAGGTAAGCCTGACCAGGCTCGTGCCGGCCTTGGCGCGGAGCGTCACGGAGCGCCTTCGCGCCGTCTTCAGCCCCTGGGCCAACCGCGTCGCTCCGGGAGGATGGCCGAACGCCGCCGCGTCGGTGTACCGGCGCGAGGTCCGGCCGCCTCTTGGTGTCCACACGGCGTCCGCCGGCTTCGCGTCCGGCCTGGCTCTGGCGGCTGGTACGGTGGAGAGTGTTCAGGTCACCGATGTGGCGCCGTGGCGGGGAAGCGTCACCGGCAGCCTCGCCATCGCGGCCGACGGCTCGGTCGAGGGGACGCTGAGCAATGGAACCGGACAGGAGCTGACCAGCGCCGTCGTCTTCCTGCCTGCGGGAGCGCCCTACGACAACCGCAACCCGCCGGCGATGGTGGTTCCGGGCCTGCGTGCCGGCGCAGCGCTGCGCCTGCCCCCGGGCTCGCCGGTGCCGCGCGAGTTGGTGGCGGCACACCTGGCCGGGACGGCGCTGGCTGAGTTCTGGCCGGGGCTGCGCAACGTCTACCACTCCCGCTACGCGCTGTTCCTAGGCAGCGTCGCCGACCCGGGCGCCACAGCGGGTCGAAAGCAGGGCCGCACCGGGCGGCCCCGCCAGGTACACCTCGTCACAGCCCGCATCGAGGTCGACCGGCCGGTGATCGCCGAGGCACGCCCCGCTTCTGTACTGGAGGAGGCCCTCGCCGGGTGGGAAGCCCCGCCCGAGCCCGGGTCGACCGTGGACGATCAGGCACGGAGGGAATACACGGATTACAGCTATCTGGCGCTGCCGTACGGGTCATACTCGGGCTCGCCACCTCGTCCGGCGCCGACCGACCTGCGCTGGGCCGACCTGCCGGCGGAGGCCGACCTGTGCCTCAAGATCCGCCATGCCTGGGTCACCGGTCCGCCGCCGGCTGAGTCAGCGAACCCGGCAGACCCGCCGCTGGGCCGGCTGGAGATCTCCGTCCTGGACGTGCTCGACGGCACCTGGAAGGTGGTGACAGAGGAGGCGCTCCGGGCCATGCCCAAAACCGCCGCGCCAGCGGGTGCCGCCATGATCTCAGGGGCACCGGGGCCATACGCCGTGGCGGAGCTCGGGGGCCGCCGCCGCGTCATCGTGGGCGACCAGCAGTACCACGAGGCCAAGTCCGAGGTCTCTCCACTCGGCCCGCAGGATGGGCTCCGCCAGGATCTCGATGCGTGCGGCACCGTCGTGCGGCTGCCGGAGGCGCGGCGGTACGTCCATCGGCCGGGAGGCATGGTCTTCCTGCGGGCGACGGGCACCCGCGGCCCGCTGACCGCCTGGCTGGTGAGCGTCGGCGCGCGGGTGGTCGGCGGCGACGCGGACCGCCTCCCGCCGCCGCCGGCGCCCGGGCCGAACCCATGGTGATGGCAGCGGCCCCCTTACGGCGTCTTGCGGTAGACGATCACCGCCGCGCCGGGGGCTTCGGGCAGGCTCACCAGCAGGCCGTCGGCCATGAGTTCGCGGCCGCTGGCCTGGCGGGTCTCGGTGGCGTCGATGGCGCGGCAGACGTAGGTGGCCTCGGGGTCGAGGTCGTGCAGTTTCAGGCGCTGTTCGGCGGTGGTGTTCTGGGGGCGTCGGAAGGCCTGGATGGCGCCGGCGCCGCGTTCGGGATCGTTGAACTGCCAGGCGATCCAGGCGCCCTCGTCCTGAGTGTAGGGCGTCAGGGGGTAGAAGTCGCTGTAGTAGAACTGGCTGAGTTCGCGCCACTGCTGGTAGAGCCGGCGCAGGGCGGCGTAGTCGATCTCGGGGACACGCACGTCGATGCCGCTGCCGAGGCTGGGCGCGGTGTTGCTCCAGAAGGCGTAGGGCTCCACGGGTGTAAAGCCGCCACCGTAGTAGGGCGCCGCGGCGCTGGCGACGGTGCCGGTGCCGTGGTAGGGCAGCCAGAGCGAGATGCCGTAGGTCATGCACTGGTGGCCGATGGGCTCGTAGGCATAGTCGCTGCGCCACAGCGGCACGGCCCGGCGCATGGTCTCGAGGTCGTTGCGGCGGCCGCCGCTGGCGCAGGAGTCGATCAACATGTCGGGGTGGCGACGGCGCAGTTCGTCCCAGTAGGCGAGGTAGCCGCAGACGTGGCGGTTCTCGGTGAGGCCCTGCCGGTCGGGCGCATCGGCGGCGCGCCAGAAGGGCAGCGGGTCCATGTTGAAGTCCTGCCGGTAGAGATCGATGCCCTGTTCGGTCAGCAGGCGGTCGACGTGGTCCGTGAGCCAGGTGCGGGCGGCGGGGTTGCCGAGGTCGAGGAGGCGCACGCCCTGCTCGCCGGGCTGACCGGCGCGGTCGTAGGCGCGGAAGCTGGCGCTGGCGGGTGTCGGCGCCGGTGGCAGATACCCGTAGGTCCAGGGGCTGGCGGGGTCGGTGGCGGCATGGAACTCGCGGGCCGCGTCGGCGAGCGTACCCCCCGGGCCGGTGAGGCGGACTTCGAGGCCGGTGGAATCGCAAACGTGGGTGCCGTTGCCCCAGCCGACGACGAAGTCCAGCGTGTCACCCTTGGCGACGGTGACCTTGCCCGCATAGGTAGCCTTGGGTCCCTGGTCGTGCAGGTTGATCCAACCGGCAAACAGCGGCTGGCCGGCGTGCAGGACGTGGACGTCGGTGGTGGTGCCCTGGGCGTCGATGGCGAGGAAGGTGGCGTCGATGGCGATCTCGCCGGCCTGGGCGGCCGTCCAGCGCACGACACTGTACTCGCCTTTGGGGCCGGGGTGGAAAGCGAGCCGGTTGGGATCCCAACGGATCTGCGCCAAGGCGCAGGCTTGCTCGGTGGGGTTACAGGAGACGCAGGGATCGGCGCCACCCAGGTCGGACGCGGACCAGGAGCGCATCCCCGCCAGTGGGTTGCCCTGGCCAGGCGTTGAGCGCAACAGCCACTCGGGGTGGTTCTCGTACAGCCAGGTGCCCGGCATCACCCGTTCGGGCTCAAACCAGACCAGGATCTTGACCCCCTTGGCGTGGGCGTGGTCGCTGATCGGGCGGAGGCCGCGCGGGAAGCGTCGTGGGTCAACCTCCCAAGTCCCGACCTGCGGCCAGCCCTGCTCCTGGACATACCAGCCGGCGTCCATCCACCAGTAGTCGAGCTTCAGTCCCTCCTCGAGATAGCGGTCGATGTGCATGATCTGGTTCTGCTCATTGGCCTTGATCATCTCCTCGTAGGCACGCGAGCTGGAGGCCACGAACTGCGGCGGCGGCAGCTTCCCACCCGGCGTGGGCATGCTGTGCGCCATCATCCAGCGCCGCCAGAGGCTCTGCGAGCGCAGGTAGTCGCCCACCCAGAATTGCAGCACGATCAGCGGTGAACGGATCTCCTCGCCCGGCTGCAGGCTGGCCCGGAGCAGCTCCTGCCCGGCGCGGATGCCGAGGTTGCGGCCGGCGTCGCGGCTGAACTCGGCAGCCCACTGGCCGGGCCAGCCGACGACCACGATCGTGCCGCGGTCGCCGGACTGCAGGTTGAAGTACGACCAGTCGCTGTTGGTGGGCCGGCCGCCGGCGCCGCCGAAGCGCGCCTTCGCGTTGGGCGGCAGCGACGTCTCGCGCGGGCCGTAGTCGGAGCGGTTCGCCGGCGAACCGGTGGCATGATGCAGGAGGAACTCCGCGTCGGCGGCGCCTTCCCAGGTTGCGTCCAGGGCCTGCAGGTCAGCGAAGAGGGGGGACGCGCTCGTGCCCAGGTTCCGTACGTACAGAGTCCACTCGACGGTGGGGAAGTCGTGGTACTCGATCGCCTCGCAGCGGACCTCCAGCCGGGTCTGCGGATCCGTGTAGGAGAGGATGCGCCGGGTCCGCGCCGCGTCGAGGCTCTCACTGCTCTCGCGACGCTCCCAGTTGCGCAGCACTTCGCCAGAGCGCTTGCCGTCGTAGACGAACGAGAAGGGCAGGCCCGCCGGGTCCGCGCTGCGCAGGCGCTCCGTCACGAAACGGCGGGCCGCCGCGAACTCCGGGGCCGTGGGGACGACGGCGCCGGCGCACTGGCTGAGTCCCAGAATCACCGCACAGGTCGCCAACGAAGACGGGGCAGGGAGTATCGTTCTGCGGACCATGATCAGGGCCTCCTCTGGCAGCCAGGTTCGTCTCTGCCCGTACCATGGCCCGTGCAGGGCCGCAGCGCCACCCTTGGGGCGCCGGGTCCAGGGCTGTTCCGTTTTCCCAACGACCATCGGTGTTGGTCACCGGCACGGTGAAAGCGTGAGAGCGTGATTGCGTGATTGCGTGAGGGTTACGGCGCGTGTGCCGGCCGTCTGCCACGAATCCACGCTGTCACGTTCTCACGCGCTCACCCGTAGCGGGAACCGCGATCTTGGAACAGCCCTGCGCCGGGCCGCCGCCGCGCGCCCGCGGCCGGGCGCCTCTCCAGAAGACCGGTGGAGATGCGGCGGGCCGCCGCCGTGCGCCCGCGGCCGGGCGACTCTCCAGAAGACCGGTGGAGATGCGGCGGGCCGCCGCCGCGCGCCCGCGGCCGGGCGACTCTCCAGAAGACCGGTGGAGAGGCGCTGCTCAGGGCGTCCGCCGGTGGCTCTCCCATATCTCCTGCAGTTCGCTGATCGCGGCTTCCGGGTCGCGGCGCTGGTTGACCGCCCGCACGACGCAGAAGTTGGCCGCGCCGTAGCGCAGGACCTGAGCCAGGTTGGTGCGGTCGATACCGCCAATGGCCACGGTCGTCAGCGGGGACGAGCGGATGATCTCCGCCATCTGCCACAGGCCCAGCACGGGGTCAGGCACGACCTTGGTCGGGGTGGTGAAGACCGGGCCGACGCCGATGTAGCTCGGGGCGAGGTCAGCGGCCTGGCGCGCCTGCTCGAGGCTGTGCGTCGAGAGCCCGAAGAGTTTGCCCGGCGCCGGCCAGCGCCGGCGGGCCTCAGCCAGGGGCAGGTCGTGCTGGCCGAGGTGCACGCCGTCGGCGTCGACGGCGCGAGCGATCTCGATATCGTCGTTCACGATGAAGCGTGTCGCGGTGCCGCGGGTGAGGGCGCGCAGCCGCTGAGCCGTGTCCAGAAGGTCTTCCCTGGGTGCGTCCTTCCAGCGCAACTGCAGGGTGCGGACGCCGCGGCGCACCGCGGCGGCGGCACAGACCTCGTAGCCAGCCACCGGCGCGGTGAGGATCAGGTAGAGCCCAAACGCTTCAGGTGCCATCGGCACTCCTTCGGCCCAGGGGTTCAGTGCGGATCACGGAAGGCGGCGTCCCAGTTCTTAAAGACGGGCTCCAGGCCGCGCTGGCGCAAGCTCGCGCAGAACTCGTCCACGCCGCGCTCGTCACTGACGTCGAACTGCGCCAGGTCGCCGCGCGCGGTATCCGCGTAGCCCCCGACCGTGGTCCGGCTGGCTACGCTCATCTTGCTGATTCCCACCCCGGCCATGCCATCCCGGAAGGCCGGCCGCTCGCGCGTCGACAACAGCAGCGGCACGTCGGGGAGGACGAGGCGCATGGCGAAGACGAGTTGGGCCAGCCAGGCCTCGCTGACCGTGTAGGGCGCCGCAAACCCGCCCGCCTGGGAGCGCAGGCGCGGGAAGGAGAGGGTGATGCCGGACCGCCAGTAAAGGCGTTGCAGGTGCCGCGCGTGGAGGAACAGACGAAGCGCATCGTGGCGGGGCTCGGACAGGCCCAGCAGCACCCCCAGGCCGACCGTGCGCAGGCCGGCCGCCAGGGCGCGAGCTGGGGCCTCGAGCCGGGCGGCGTAGTCGCGCTTGGGTCCCCAGCGATGCAGCCGCTCATACTGGTCCAGGTCGTAGGTCTCCTGGTAGATGGTGACGCTCGAGACGCCGACCTCGGCCAACTGGCGGTACTCGTCCGTGCTCATGGCGAAGGCCTCGACGCCGACTGCCGGGAACGCCGCCGCCGCCATGGCCGCGCACTGGCGCAGGTAGCCAAAGTCTGCCGCGACGCACCGTTCACCGGTCAACAGCAGCACCTCGGCCAGACCCTTGCCCCTGAGGGCCGCCAGCTCGCGCTCGAGCTGCGGCAGCGTGAGCGCGTGGCGGGGTTGGCCGCGGTCCGCAGCGAAACCGCAGTAGGCGCAGCCGCTTGAGCAATGGTTGGCCAGATACAGGGGCGCATACAGGGAGATGGTGGAGCCGAAGTGCCGCCGAGTCAGCGCTTGGGCGCGCTGCGCCATGGCCTCGAGATAGGGCGCGGCGGCCGGCGCCAGCAGGACCGCGAGGTCGTCGGGTCCGGGGTCGGCGGCGGCAAGGGCAGCCGCGACCGCAGCGGCGGTCGGTGCGCAGGTGCTGAGCCCGGAGCGTGGGTCGAGCCAGGTCGGCAGCGTCGTCATCGGGCCGTGGCCTCGGTGCTCAGAAACGCGGTCAGGGGGCTGGTGGCGGCCGCGGTCTCACCGCGGGGCATGATGCCGGCCAGGCGGGCCGCGCGGCCGGCCTCGACGCCGCGGGCGAAGGCCGCCGCCATGGCCACCGGGTTCCCGGCAACGGCGATGGCGCTGTTGACCAGCACCGCGGCGCAGCCCATTTCCAGGGCGGCCGCCGCCTCCGCCGGCGAGCGCAGGCCGGCATCGACGATCACCGGGACGCGTGCGTCGCGGATGATCAGGCGCAGCAGCTCGGCGGTGATCAGCCCTTGGCCACTGCCGATTGGCGAGCCCAGTGGCATGAGCGCCGCGCAACCCACCTCCTCCAGGCGCCTGGCCAGCACCGGGTCGGCTGGCATGTAGGGCAACACCAGGAAGCCGGCCGCCGCCAGGATCTTGGCCGCCTCGTAGGTCTCGATCGGGTCGGGCAGCAGATGATGCGGGTTGGGGTGAATCTCGAGCTTGACCAGGGGACTGCCGCTCAGTTCGCGGCCCACGTGGGCGGCGGCGACCGCTTCGCGCGCGGTGCGGGCGCCGGAGGTGTTCGGCATCAGCGTGATCCCCGGCAGGGCCTGGAGCGCCCCGATCAGGTCGGTCGCGGCCGTCTCGCGACTGACCCGGCGCAGGGCCACGGTCACGATCTGGGCGCCGGCCGCGCGGACGGCGCCGATCATGGTGTCGACGTCGCTGAACTTGCCGGTTCCCAGGAGCAGCCGTGACGAGAAGCGGTGCGTCCCGACCGTCCACTCGTCGGGACCGTTCGCGGGGCGGTTCATGTCCATGGCCATCGTTTCAGCCTTCCATCGTTCCAGCGTTCCAGCACGCCGTCAGCCGCCGGCCGCAAAGGTCAGCACCTCGACGCGGTCGTCCGCCTGTAACGGCGTCGTGGCCCGGCAGTCGGTGGCGACCACCGTGTCGTTAACGATCACCGCGACGCGTCGCGGGTCGATCCCGAGCTCGCCCAGGAGCCGCGACACGGTGTCGCCGCACTCGACCTCGCGCGGTTCGCCATTGATGACCAGGCGCATGGCTCGGCTCCCGGCGCTTTCGCGCCAAAAAAAAGACGCATCCGGCAGTTCACCGGATGCGTTGATCTCAGACCACTCCCTGCGCCGGCATTATCCGGATCAGGTTCAACGGGTATGATCTCAGCCCCGCCGTTGACGGCAGAGCACCCCGGCAAACGCTCGTATCAGCCTTGGACTGTAGTCGATGGGTCCGCCTTTACAACTCCTGTCAGTGCTGGTGGGAGAGGCCGGTGGTGTTGTGCAGGGTCACCTGACGCAGGGTCGCCGGGCGGTCGGCCTCGAGGATCTCCACGACCACCTTGCGGCAGGCGATGAGGGGGATGCGGCAGATGGCCTTGTGCCCGAGGTTCCGGCCTTCGTAGAGGGTCACCATGCGGCCGCTGACGCCGGTCTGGATGCCGATCGCAAAGCGGCGCACGGCCTCGCCCAGGGCCAGGTCTTCCTGGATGACGATGTGATCGAGGTAGAAGGGCTCCTTGGCGGCGTACTCCCAGCCGGTCGCCGTGGTGGTGCCGTCCTTGAGGCTGGCGAAGGGCTGGCCGAAACGGCGCCGCACTTCGCAGCCGAAGGCCAGCAGCGCGTCGCGGTCGGCATCGGGGAGGAGGCCACGGCGGTCGGGGCCGATGTTGATGAGGAGATTGGCGCCGCGGCCGACCGAGAGCTCGTAGAGGCCCATGAGCTCCTCGACGGGCTTGACCGTCTCGACATCGGCTTCCTCGTAGAACCAGCAGTGCCAGCGCATCATGCAGTCGCATTCAGCCGGGAGCCAGAGCGGGCGGTCACCGACGGCCTGGTCGCCCGCGGTGTTGACCGAGAGGCGGATGCCCATGGCAGTGTTCCAGGTCGGGAGATCGGCGATGCCGGCCTCGTTGCCGACCCAGCGGAAGTCGGGATCGCCCATGCTGAAGATGAGCAGGTTGGTCTGCAGGCGGCGGATCTCGCGCACGATCCGCGGCCAGTCGTAGGTGTGCTTCTCGGAACCGCAGCCGTCGAACCAGAGGATGTCGATCTGGCCGTAGTGGGTGAGCAGTTCGCCGATCTGGCTGAGGAAGTGCTCATCGTAGGCCTTCTCGTCCTTGAACACGGCGCTGCCCCATTCGGCGGGCGAGTAGTAGAGCCCGATCTTCATATCGTGTCGGCGGCAGGCGTCGGTGAACTCGCGGACGACATCGCCCTTGCCGTCCTTCCACGGCGTCTGGGCGACGCTGAAGGTCGAGGACTTCGACGGCCAGTTGGCGAAGCCGTCGTGGTGTTTGCAGACCAGCACGGCATAGCGCATGCCGGCGCGCTTGGCGGAGACGATCCACTGATCGCAGTTCAGCCCGGCCGGGCGAAACCCCTCGAGTGGCATGGGCTTGCCGTCCCAGTCCCGGTGGCCCTCATAGAAGGAACGGATGCCGAAGTGGAAGAAGACGCCCATCTCCCAGTCCTGGTACTCGAGTTGGCGGGGCGTGGGCACGGTGCTGGGCAGGTAGGTGGCGGTGCTCATGGGGGTTCCTGGTTATGGGCGGTGGACGGTCTAACGGTGGATGGTGAATGGTGAACGGTGGACGGTGGGCGGTGGACGGTGAACGGTGAACGGTGAACGGTGAACGGTAAACGGTAAACGGTAAACGGTGGACGGTGGACGGTGGACGGTGGGCGGTGAACGGTGAACGGTGAATGGTGAACGGTGAATGGTGAGCGGTGAACCCTCATCACGGCGCGGGTGGGCCGGGGTCGAGGTCCAGGGTGCCGGCTTGCGGGCAGTAGACCCAGGCGGCGAGGGAACGGCGCAGGGCCAGGTTGGCGCCGTAGCCGCCGGCGGGATTCCAGCCCCAGGCCACGGGGGTGGTAGCCCCGGGGCGGGTGCGCAGGGGGAGGTCACCGACGGCGCCCAGCAGATTCCAGCCGCGGCTGACCGGCACGACGCAGTCCGAGGGCAGACGGCCAGGGATGACCAGGTCGGCGGCCGTCGAGACGTAGACCCAGTAGCCGCGCAGCGGGAGCAGGGCCTGGGCCTTGGCGAAACGACCCCCGTTCGCGTCGACGGTCCATTCCCAGACTGTGCCCAGGTAGACCGGCGTTCCGGGGGCCGGGTCGGGGGCGACAGCGCGGTAGGCGCTGGAGAGGACGGCTTCGGGGCGCGCCTCCAGGGGTTCGACGGGCAGCGCGAAGAGATTCCAGCCCGGGCTCAGGCTGAGGCGTACATCCGGCACGATGGGACTGGTCCCGGCGAGGTATTCCGCCGCGTTGGTGACGCGGTCGCTATCGGGATCAGCTGCGAGGGTGCTGCCGGCGAGGCCGAAGTAGCGGTACGCCCAGGCGTTGGGCAGAGCGTCGGTCGCAGAGGTGCCGCCGGGCATGGTCCCCGCCGGGGCCGCGGCCGCCGGCGGAGCGTCGCGGCAGGCATCGTTGACGAGGAGGTTCGTGCCGGCGCTGAGCAGCGTGATCGGGGTCGGGTTCAGCGTGCGCAGGATCAGGTTCAGGCGCAGCAGTTCGCCTTGCTCAGCGGGGACGCGGGCCCGGTTCAGGGCATTGAGATTGCCCAACTGGGCGTGCAGGCCCTCGAGCAGGATCAGCCCGGCCACGCGCAGTACGCTGCCGTCCCGGCTGGACTCGAGGGCCCAGAGGTAAGGGGCCTGCGCCGGGAAGGCGAGGCCGGCGTCCTGCGCCGCGATCAGGGCGCCGCGCTCGACGCTCTGTAGGTCGAAGGCGGCAGGATCGACGGCGAACTCGAGCTGGAAAGCGGTGAAGGTGGCGCGGTCCAGCCCGTGGATGTCGACCGGGATGGCGATGGCGCCACCGACGGTCGCCGTACGCACGTCGAGGTTATGGATGACCACGTCGACGGCGCGGACGGTACAGGCCAGCACCGCCAGGGCGGCAAGGGCGCACCGGCAGGGAATCGTCCAGCCCTTCATGGTGTTACTCCCAGGTTCGGATTGTAGTAGGCGGGCAGCCGCGACTCCAGGGACGGGTCCGGTCGCCAGCCCGACAGGCTCACCCCGTTCACGATCGACCTGTTGAACAAGCCGTTGCTCCCGGTGCGGATCATGTACGACACAAGAAACCCGCCGGCCTGCACGCCGGCCTCGGTGCAGAGGCCAGAGAACGTCAGCGTCAGCGGCCGCGGCGGGTCCACGGTCGGGTCGACGACGGCGGTGACCTCGAGGGTCGGCCCGCCGAATAAATTGCCTCTCAGCCGATGCAGTCCGGGCGTGCTGGTGGGATCGACGGTCACGGTCACGGTCACGGTGGCAGCAGCACTCTCGGGGGGAAAGATGGCCGTATACCAGGTGCCGTAGCTCATCGCCCCCGGCTCCTCGCCGATGACGATGACGGGGGTGCTCTGGTTCTGCATGAAGCGGACGTTGGTGACCCCGGTGACGTTCCAGCTCAGGGTGGTGCCGTTGCGGACTGTCTCGAACTGGGTGCGCGACGCCAGGGCGATCATGCCATGTGCTTCGGTGTCGTCCTTGAAGTGGTAGATGATCTGAGCAGCGTAGGCTCCCGCGGCCTCCGGGGGCAGGACGAAGGAGCCCGAGAGCTGGCCGCTGTCGGCGACGATCATGTCCTGCCAGGGTATGCTGCGACCGCCGACGCGGCTGGTCTCGATGTCGGTGAGGCGGTCATAGACGATCAGATCGACGCGCTGGTTCTTAACGCGGCGTCCGGGGTAGGGGTCGCCAGGCCAGGTGAGCTTGGCGTCCAGCGTGAAGCTGCCGTCCTCATCGGCGACCAAGGGCTGGTTGGCGGCCGGACGAGTGAAGGTGACCGAGGGTGCGTTATAGGCGGGATTCGTCCCGATGCCGAGGGCTTCGAAGGTACGGGCAGCGGTATAGCGGGCCTTGCCCTCCAGGCTGTAGTACTCCTCGTGGTCGATGTTGCCGAGATTGACCCGCTTGTCGGTGAGTCCCAGGCCGATCTCGCTGATCAGCGGGCTGGCGCCATCGCTGCGGCACTCGAGGACGCCGTCGATCTGGTTCGTGAAGCCGTTCTCGGTCAGCACCAGGTTGATGCTGGCGCCGAGGGCGATTTCGCCGTAGTCCTCCATCCCGGTCACCGAGGAAGCAGTCTCCATGAAGCTGCCGCCGAACATGTCCCGGCGGAGCCCGGACTCGGTGACGCCGTACAGGCAGGTCAGGCGGTCGCGTTTCGTGTCGGCGGCGTTCAAGAGACGCAGGTTGGGATTGTAGATGTGCGTGCCGGTGCGCATGTTCAGTTCGGCACCGGGGAAGGTCAACCCGTAGTCCCAGGTGATGCGGGCGGGGCGATATGTAAAGAAATAGCCTCCGATGTTGGTGTAGCGCGGGTCGTTGAGCGGGCCGTTGCTCCAGCGCAGGTCGCGCGCCCCGGGGGTGTCCAGGACGAGCTTCGTCTCGAAGTAGCGGGCGATGAGCCAGTGCAGCCAATTCGGCAGGAAGTTCAGATCGTAGTAGGGACTGCACATGGCGTAGCGGAAGCTGGACATCATGGCGCCGTGGTGCGGGGAGCCCCAGGTGACCAGTTGCCGGAACTGCGGATCGAGGGCCTCCGGCAGCAGTTGCAGCCCGGCCCGGCTGACCAGGCCGCCCATGGAGTGGGCGACGACGAAGAGGTTCAGCTTCAGATCCGGGTCCAGTTGCGGCCGCAAGGCGTTCTCCAGGCTGGTCATGAAGGCCTGGTCGAGGTGACCGAAGACGGTGCGCCAACTCGGGTAGATGAACTCATAGAAGACCGTGCAGCGCAGCAGCTCCGGGTGGTCTTCCAGAAAGACCTTGTAGATGTAGTCCCAGACCTGGCGCTTGTAGCCCATGGTCCAGGGCTCGAGGTCGTCGGCCACGAAGGTTCCGGGCAGTCCGGCCTGCTCGCCCTCGTTGTGGCCGTGCACCAGAACGACCACGTTCTGCACGGCCTTGGTCATCTCCACCGCCTGGTCGGCGGGCAGCATGGCGCTCAGTGGCCGGCGTTTGTAGCTCAGCGAGGGTAGCGGCGCCATCCGCACCAGGCGCGCCGGGACGGACCAGTCAATGACGCCTTGGAAGGTGCCGGGGAAGTAGTCAAACGAGAGCCGCAATGGGGCGCGGCTGTCGCCTTTGCCAGTGCCGCCGGTCAGGGGCGCCACATCGCCGGCCGCGTGGGGGTCGCACGTCATCAGATTGCCGTCCCGGTCACGGAATACCGGCAGGAAGAACACCCGCTGCACCCACTCGCCGTCGACCAGGCGTTGGCTGACCCGCGCGATGTTGACCGTGTCGGCAGTCAGTCCGCCGGTCTCGGCATAGGGGATAGTGATGACGGGCCGCAGTTGCCAGCGGTCCGCGTCGGAGATCCCGTCCGCGAAGGTGAGGGTGAGGGTGCGGCGGCTACCGCTGGCCTGCAGGCCGTAGTCGGCCAGGGAGGTCGTGTTCGTCTGCCGCGCCAGGCGGATTTCGGCGGCGCTGGAGAGGGCCGGGATCTCGACGGCGGTGCCATCGCTGAGGGTCACGGTCGCCGCTTCACCGGGGACGCTGTAGCCGACGACTTCTTCAGGGTGCGTCTCCGGGGGCGCCGGGGCGCGGAGCACATAGGGATCCGGCACGGGGCCTTCCACCCCCAGGGCGCGCCGCATGACCGCCTCCGCATCGGCGGCGGTGATCTGTCCGTCGGCATTCATATCGGCAGTTTCGCGGTAGGCGGCAGGGTAGGGATGGGCGCGGGTCAGGCCGGCCAGGACGACATCACGGCGGACGGCCATGGCCAGACAGAGCGCCGCGTCGGTGGGGTTCACGGTCCCGTCGCGGTTGACATCGCCGAGTTCGGCGAGATCGCGCTCGAAGTGCGCTGTGACTGCCTCGTCGGCGGTCACGGTGAGGGTAGTGCGGGCGGCCGCGCGGCTGGCGGCGCTGCCGGTCCAGGTGACGAAGCGCCAGCCCGCCGTCGGCCGGGCCTCGAGGTCCACCACATCGCCCAGGTCGTAGGTGTGGGAGCTGGCATCGGGCAGGGTCGTACCGCCGGCAGCGGGCGAGGCACTGAGGCGCAGCACCCGCGTCGCGACCGCCACCGTGGCGGAGTCCATGACCGCGGCGGTCGGGACCAGGGCCATGAGTACGCCCAGCGTGCCCAACTCGTAACGCTGATTGCTGCCCCAGGTGAAGACCTTGCCGTCGCGGCGCAGGGCCGCGGCATGGATGCTGCCGCAGGCGACGGCCACGATGTCGGCGAGTAGTCCGCTGCCGTCCGGTCCCCACACTTGCACGGGCTGGCTGGAGGGGTCGGCGCTGTTGTTGCCCAGGTACCCCTCGCGGTTCCAGCCCCAGGTCCAGACGCTGCCATCCGTACGCAGGGCAACGCTGAAGCCCTGGCCGGCGGCGACCATGGCGATAGCGCTGATGCCGCTAACCACAATGGGGGTCGGGCTGAGGGTATTGAGCGCCACGCCTTCGCCCATTTCGCCGAAGGCATTCCAGCCCCAGGCGAGGAGGGACCCGTCACTGCGGCGGGCCAGGGTGTGGCGCAGGCCGCAGGCGATCTGCACGATGCCGCTGGGGATGGCCATCGGCACCGGGGTCAGGCTGCCGGTGAGTTCGGCGGTGGCCAGGGCGCTGTCGGCGTTACTGCCCCAGCCCCACCAGGACCCGTCGGCGCGCCGGGCGAGGGCGTGCTGCGGGCCACAGGTGATGTCGACCACGTCGGTAAGGTCGCCGACGCTGTCGAGACCGCGCACGCGGGCCGGCAGGCAGCGTGGGTTGGTCGTGGCGTCGCCGAGTTGCCCCGCGCGGTTGTCGCCCCAGGCCCAGATGGTGCCGTCGTCGGCCAACGCCAGATTGAAGTCACGGCCGGCGCGCACCGCCCGAATGCCCCGCAGGGGGCCGCTGCCATCGGCATTGAGCACGGGTGCGGGGGTCGGCTGGCTGGAATGAGTGGCGACTTCCTGCCCGTCGCCCAGTTGCCCCCAGCGGTTGCTGCCCCAGGTCCAGACGCTGCCGTCGTAACGCAGGGCGACGGTGTGGTAGGTCCCGACGGCCAGGTCGACGATGCCGGTGAGCAGCCCGTTCCCCGCCGGTCCGGCCACCGGACCGGGCCAGCGCACGTCGCCGACGGGGCGTCCGAGCTCGCCCGCCGTGTTGTCGCCGGCCCCGAGCACGGTCCCGTCCGAACGGATCAGGAAGGTATGCAGGCCGCCCGCCCGCAGGCTGGCGGAAGTGGCGAACGGCAGCGGTGCAAAGTTCGCGGTGACGGTCTGGTCGGCCAGCACGGTGGTGCTGGTATCCATGGCAGCGGCGTCGGCCACGCTGCCTGTCCAGCTCGTAAAGCGATGCCGGTAGCCGGCACGGGCGCTGAGGGAGACCACACTTCCCTGGTCGACGCTGTGGATGCCGACGGGCGGGGTGGTGGCGCCGCCCGCGGCGGGCGCCGCGGCCACGGTGAGCAGGGCCTGTACCCCCGGACGCAGTTCGAAGTGCGCGGTCACGGTCTGGTCAGCGCCCATCAGGGCGGTGGTCTGGGCCGCGTCGACAACCGTCACGGTTCCCGTCCAGTGCGCGAAGGCGTAGCGGGCGTTGCCGGTGGCGAGCAGCGGGACCGCCGCGTCTTCCAGGCAGCGGTAAGTCCCCGGCAGCGGGTCAAGGGTGCCGCTGGCGGCGGGCTCGCTGGCCAGGGTCAAGCCACGCGAGGCGACCTGGAGGTTGATGCCGGCCACGGCCACCGGGGCCAGGCGGTCGGTCAGCGTACCGTCGCCCAGCATGCCCGCGGTATTGCGGCCCCAGGCCCGCAGGCTGCCATCCGCCAACACCACCAGCGCGTGCTGCGCGCCGGCGGCCAGGCCGGTAACCCGCGGCAGGCCGGACAACGGCGCCGGGACGGCCCGGTTGTCGCGGGTGCCGTCGCCAAGCTGCCCGTAGGCGTTATCGCCCCAGGCGCAGAGCGTGCCATCGGAGCGCAGGGCCAGGCTGAAGCAGCCACCGGCGGCGATGCCGATGACGTCGCCCTCGGCCGGGATCGCGACCGGACTGGAGCGCTCGCCGGTGGTGCCATCGCCGAGCTGGCCACTGCGGTTAGCGCCCCAGGCCCAGAGAGTGCCGCTGGCATCTACGGCCAGACTGTGTCCCCCGTAAATGGTGTCGCCGCCGCAGGCGATCAGCCGTACGTCAGCCAAGCCCGGAACCGCAGTCGGGAAATCGCTCGGGTCACAGCTCCCGGTGCCCAGTTGGCCCCAGGTGTTCCGCCCCCAGGCGTAGACGGTTCCGTCCGCCCGCAAGGCTAGCGCGTGGTCGCCGCCGGCGGCGATCTCGGTGATGCCGCGCAGGACGCTGACGCCATAGGGCCCCGGCAGTCGCTCCGGCGTCATCACATAGCCATAGCCGCGCGGGTCGAGGCCGCAGCCCAGGGTGCCATCGGTATTGCGCCCCCAGGTCCAGACGGTGCCATCCGCGGCGAGGGCCAGGCTGTGGGCGGCGCCGCAGGCGATGGCGACAATGGGCGGCAGGCCGACGACCGGGCCTGGCGTCGTGCGGGTTTGAACGCTGCCATCGCCAAGTTGGCCTTCGTCGTTGCAGCCCCAGGCCTGCACCGTGCCATTGCGCCGCAGGGCCAGCGTGTGCCGTTCGCCGCTGGCCAGCGCGGTCACCTCGCCCAGGATGCTGAGCGGGTACGGCGCCGCAACGTCCGCCGTCCTGCCGTTGCCCAGTTGTCCGAAGTCATTCCGACCCCAGCTCCAGGCGCTGCCTTCGGTCTTGAGCACCACGCTGTACTCGCTGCCCGCCGCCAGGGGCATGGCACGGACGAACCCATCCGCCGCGAAGCCCGCGGTGATAGCCTTGGCGCTGTCCAGCGTGACCGTGGTGACGGGCGCGCTGGGGTCGGCCACGGCGCCCGTCCAGCCGGTGAAGAGGTACCCGTGGGCAGGTGTTGCCGTGACCGTGACCACGCTGCCGACCGGGTAGGTGGCGCTACCCGTTGCCGGGGTCGTGCTGCCGGCGTCGGCCGGGGAGACGCTGATGAGCAGCGTCGTCATCGGCACGGGAACCACTTCGAAACGCGCGGTCACCGTGCGCTCGGCACTCAGGGTGACGGTCGTGGTGGCGGCGCTGGGCGCGGCGACGGGGCCGGTCCAGCCCACGAAACGGAAGCCGGGACGGGCGGTGGCGCTGACCGGGAAGACGGTCCCGACGGCCTCGACGTGTTCGCCGACGCTGGGCGTGGTGGTCCCGGCGTCGGCAGGGTCGACATTGACGAACAGCGTAGCCAGGCCGGCCACACTGGTTCCCGGCAGACCAGACCAGACATCGGAGCAGAGGGCGGCGCTGTTACCGCCGAGGACCCACAGCCGGTTGTTGAGGACGGCCACCGCCTGCCCCTGGCGCGGCGACCAGCCCGAGGCCGTGCCGGCCCGGGTCCAGGTGGCGCCATTGCTGGAGAACCACACATCGTCCGTGCCCATGCCCTCCTCACCAGCGCCTCCCAGCACCCACATGCGATCCGCCAGCACCGCTACGCCGAGCAGGCTGCGCGGCCCCCACTCGGCGTGCTCCGTGACCTGCGTCCAGGTGGCACCGTCGGCGGAGGACCAGACGTCATGGGTGGGCTGGACCATGGCACTGCTGCCGCCCAGGACCCAGAGTTTGCCGCCGAAGGCGAGGGCGCCATGGCTGTGCCGGGCGGGCCAGGCGGCGGTGCTGACCTGCGTCCAGGCGATGCCGTCGCTCGAACTCCAGACATCGCTCAGCGCCCCGGTTCCCGAGCCGTACCCACCGAGCAGCCAGAGCTGGTCGTTGAACACCACCACGCTGTGCAGCATCCGCTCCGGCCACGCCGCAGTCCCCGTCTCGAGCCTCCAGGTGATCCCGTCGGCGGACGACCAGACGTCGTTGCGCGCGCTCACATCATAGCCGCCGAGGACCCACAGCCGGTCCTTAAAGACGACGGCGGCATGGCCGTAGCGGCCGCTCCAGGCGGCGGCTGCGGTCTGCTGGGTCCAGGCCTGCCCGTTGCTCGAGCTCCAGACGTCATGCCGATGCGGCTGGCCGGTGCCGCCCAGGACCCAGAGTTGATCGTGGAAGGCGACGGCCTGGTGCATGTAGCGCTGGGCCCAGGGCGCGCTGGGCGTCTGCTGCGTCCAGACCGGCGAGGCGTCATACTTGACCGCAAACGCCGCCGTCACGACGCGGTTATCGTGGAGCAGCACGCTGGTGGTGGCTGCCGTGGCATTGGCCACCGCCCCCTGCCAGGCGCTAAAGCGGTAGCCGGGGCTGGCCACGGCGCTGATCGGTGCCGCCGTGTCACGCAGGTAGGTGTGCAGGCCGGGGGTGGGGGTGGTCGTGCCCCAGGTCGACGGTACGGCCGCCAGCGTCAACTGCCGCAGGGGCGTGTGCGTCCCGACGGTGAAGCTGGCTGCCGCGCTCCAGGCGGAGACGGCGAAGCCGTTGTCGACGCTGCGTACCGCCCAGTGGTAGGTCCCCGGGGACAGTCGCCGCACGGGCAGGCCACTGCGCCGCAGGAGGCCGAACGGGCCGACCGGCAGGGCGCCGCTGAGCACATCGCCGGCGCCGGCGGTGCTGCCGACGCGGACGTGGTAGCGCAGGCCGTTGGCCGGGGTTTCGGCATCGCTGCCGTCGTTCCACGTGAGCCGGACCGCGCCCGGGTCTGCCGCGACCGCACTGAGCCCGCTGGGCGGCTGCGGTGGGGTGTTGGCCCGAGCCAGGGCCGAGGGGTGGCTGACGGCGCTGCTGTAGATGCCATTGTACAACTGCGCCGGGGTGTCCCCAAGAATCGCGCCGGTGGTGCCGCCGAGCAGGACATCGAGATCGCCATCGCGGTCCAGGTCCGCCAGGCCCGCAAAGCCGTTGGACACGTCCTGCAGGTCGGCCTGGCCGTCGACGAAGCCCTCGGGGGTGGCGCGGAACAGGAGCGCCCGGTTGGGGTAGTCCGCCGACTGCCCGTAGACGTCCCTTTCGCGGCCGCTGAGCAGCAGATCCAGGTGACCATCGTTGTCAATGTCGCCCCACTGCAGGGCGCCTGCCTGCAGGCCTGGCAAGGGGCTGCCCTCGGGGGTGAAGCCACCCGTACCCAGGCTGCGGTAGATGCCGGTCCGCGCGTTCCCGTCAGTGCCCTGCAAGGCCAGATCCAGGCGGCCGTCAGCATCGACGTCGCCCCACGCTGCCGTGCCTTGCTGCAGGGCGGGCAGTCCCGAATCAGCCGCCACGAAGGTGTCGTCGCCGCGGTTGAGGTACAAGCGGGTGAAGGGGGCGAAGAACTCGCTGCGCGAGACGACCAGGAGATCGAGGTACCCGTCGCCATTGGCATCGCCCCAGGACAGCGCGGCCTCATAGGGGCCGGCGAGGATCTGCTCCAGGGGCTCGAAGCCTGTCCCCGTATTGCGGTAGAGGCGGACGGCCGAGTCCGTGGCGATGGCGAGGTCCTGCCGGCCGTCGTTGTCGACGTCGCCCCAGGCTGCCCCTGTGCGCACGCTGCCCGGCAGCGCGACGCCGCTGTCTACGAAGCCGGTGCCGGTATTGCGATAGATGCGCGTGCCCGCCGTCGGATCGCTGACCAGCAGGTCCAGCCGGCCGTCATTGTCCAGTTCACCCCAGGCCACGGTGCCGCGGCGGGTCGGCAACAGCACCGCGCCGCTGTCCACGAAAGCCGTCCCGTTGAGGTTGCGCAGGAGCCGCGTGGCCGCGACCGCGCTCGCACCGGCGGCCGGGAAGTCCAGCCCGGTCAGCGCCAGGTCCGGGAAGCCATCCCCGTCGTAGTCGCCCCAAGCCGCCGAGCCCTCGCGGATATGCAGGCCGGCAAGGTCGAGGCCAGACTCGGAGAAGACGCCCAGGCGCAGGTACTGGCCCCAGTCCTTGACCGTCTGCAGGGGCACGTCCGAGGAGACCAGGGGCGCCTGTCCGACGGTCTCGACGGCGAAGTCGGTGACGGTGCCGGTATCGAGCCACTCGCCCGCGCCGGTCGGGTCCGTCACCCTGAGCCAGTAGGTCAAGGGATCGGTGGCCGCCAGTTCGGTAAGGTCGACCGGGAAGCGCTGGTTCAGGGGGCCAGCGTTGGCCCTGGGCAGGGCACGCCGCCGCCATTGCGGTTGCTCGCGGTCGCCGCCCCGCAGCTCGAGGTCGAGGACGCGGCCGGTGGGGTGGTTGATGCCGACGTAGGCGAGGCGAGTGGGGGTGTAGCCGATACGGTCGACCAGCACCATCGCCTCGCGGTCGACCTTGCCGGCCAGGAAGTAGTCGTAGGCCATCCAGCCGAAGCCGCGCGAGGCGGTGTCCGGGCTGGCGCTGGGCTCGTGCACGCCCCATCTGGAGCCCCAGGAGTTGACGATCAGGAAGGCGCCCTGTCGGGGCGTTCCGGTCCTGGCATCGGTGTAGGCCTTGCTGTCGTCATAGCCGACCACGCAAACGGCGTGGCCGACGCGCACGAGCCCGACATCCCGGTAGTAGACGCCATTGTCACTGCCGTCACCGCTGGGGTACTCGTCGAAGCTGCTGATGATAGTAAACGAGATGACCGCCACATCGCCACCGGCCAGGTGCTCCTTGAGCGTATCGAGGCCGGCGGGGGTATGGAGTTCGCGGACGGCGCCTGCCTGCCGGGCGCGCCAGGAGATCGCCCGGCGCCAGGTCGCTTCGTCGGGCCAGGCGTTGACATCCAGGGCCATGTCATAGGGCATTTCCGCCCAGGAGCCGACGCCGAAATCAACCATCGTCTGGGCCGCCATCCAGTAGTTGATGCCCGAGCTCAGCGCGGCGGTGGGTATACGCAGGTTGGTGATGAAGCAATAGGCCGGACTGGCGACGCGTTCGGGGTTGACCGCGGGATCGGGATGTAGCCAGCCGTTCTCACGGGCCTCCTGGTAGGTCTTCAGGTAGTAGCACGCCGCAAACGCCGAGCACGAGCCCATCCACCCCTGGTCGCCGACGACGGGCAAGTAGGCGGTATTGCGGACGCTGGCCGGCAGCGGGGCCTTGGTGCGCTGCACGGTGAAGATCTTGTCGGCCAGGTAGGCCCGCTCCTCAGCGGTCATCGCGCGCGCGCCGTAGGCGTGCGCCGGCTCCGCCGCTGCCGCCCGTGCCACCAGCGCCAGGCAGAGGACCAGGAGAACCCAGCGGTAACGGTCCACGAAGGGCGCGCTAGACATGGTGGCCTGCCGATCTGCTGCGCTGCGAACACCACGGGATCACGGACGCTGAACGGGTTCCTCCCGCGCGGCCTCCAGCCGCCGCAAGTGGACGACGATTATAGCCTCTGCACCACCCGCCGGCAATCCCGTGGTATATTTGCCGGCGACAGCACCAACGAGACACGGCGAAGGAAGCCCAGGAGTTGCCGCGATGGATTACAACGCGATGATCGTCGGCGGCGTAGCGGACGACCCTTTTGCCATCGATGTGGCCCGCTTCATCGGCCAGCAGGCGGACATCTCCGACCTGATCTCCTACAAGAGCTTCCTCAATACCGAGTTCTGCCCGCGCTTCATCAGCGACGAGCGCGATCTGGAGCACATCGGCCAGTGCCTACGTGGCCAGACGGTCATCGTCATCTCCACCTGCTGCGGCGAGCACACCCGCAATGCCCGCGCCATGCGCAACTGCCTGATCGCGCGGGCCGCCAAGGACAATGGCGCGGCCCGCGTCGTGCTGGTGGAGCCCGACCTGTTCTACAGCGCCCAGGACCGCGGACCGCAGGAGGGCCATGGCCAGCCCGCCTTCACCCGCAGCCGCGAAGACCGCAAGAAGTTCGACGGTCAGCCCTTCAGCAGCCGGCTCTATGCGCAGTTGCTGCGCACCAGTGGCGTCGACTGGGTGATCACCGTGCACAATCACTCGATTTCGGTGCAGCGGATCTTCGCCGAGGAGTTCAAGGGCCTGTTCCTCAACCTCAAGCCCACCGACCTCTATGTGGATTACCTCACCCGGCACGCCATCATGGACCCGCGGGGCGACGATCAGGGCTTTGTGGTCTGCGCCCCGGACCACGGCGCGACTCCCTTCGTGCAGGAGGTGTACGATCAACTGAAGGCGCACTCCGAGCACCTGCTGATCGGCTTCCGGCCAGCGCTGCTGTTCATGGAAAAGGAGCGTAGCGGCGAGCGCAAGGTGGATATCCGCGCCAGGGCCGATTCCCCGACCCGCCTCGAAGACCTCACCGGCCGCGATGTGGTGGTGGTCGACGACATGGTCCGCACCGGTAATACCATCGCCGAATGCTGCCGCCGGTTGAAGGCTGCACACGCCCGCCGCGTCATCTTCATGGTCTCGCACTTCCACTCCTCGCCGGAGGTGAAGGAGAACCTCAATGACCCGGCCATCGACGAGATCGTCACCACCAATGCTCTGCCGGCCGTGCTGAACCGCGACATGCAGGGGCGCCTGCGTCGTAAGATGCTGGTACTCAAGATTGAGAAGTGGATCGCTGACACCCTGCGCTGCAAGGTGTTCTGCGAGTGCGCGCCGAAGTACCACCCGCCCTACACGGTGGATGTCTCCAGCAAGAATCCGCTCTGGGGTCCGATGCGCGACCTGCGCGGCTGAGGGCTCAGTCCAGCGCGGCAGCCAGCATGCGGATGAAGGCGGCGGTCATGCCGTTGGCCGCGTCCACCGGCGGCAGCGCCCGCAGGCGCTCGAGGTCGAGGGTGGCGAGGACGGGACGGTCGGGGCTGGCCTGGAGGTAGAGGGCCAGCGCCCCATGCGCGACGGCCTGCCCGTCGGGAAGTGCCAGCCCCTCGGCGGATTCGTAGGCGGCAACCACCATATCCTCAGCCGTACCGTCGTGCAGCCGCAGGGCGGCAAACTCGAGGATCTCGCGCACATCCTGCTCGCCATACAGCACCATGTGCGGTCCGCCGCAGCCGAACTCGATCGCCGCCAGGTTGCCCGCCGTATTGGCATAGCTGTGCGGGAAGATCAGCGGGCTGGCAAAGCGCGGGCCCTTCTGCAGGAGCTGCTCAGTGAAGCGGTAGCCGGAGAGGGTGGCCCCATAGCGGCTGCCCGTGCAGATGCCGGAGCGTGCCCTGAGCGCCCCACCGACCGCCGTCGGCGCCCGTCCGCCCAGGGCCAGGACCGCCGCCGCCAGACAGAAGGCGCTGGCGGGGTCCAGGTACCCCTTGACGGAGTTCAGATGCTCTTTGGCGCTGAAGCCGGCCAGAGCGGCGTTGTCCGTCGGCTGCCAGTGCCAGGCGCGCGCCAGCTCACGAAAGCCGGCGCCGCTGCCCTTGCCGCCGGGCAGGACCCAACCGATACCCGTAACCTGAAGTGGTGCAGTCGCCACAACACAAAGCTCCCATCAGGGCGCGGCCATCAGGACCACGCTGCTGTTGTTGCCGCCGATACCCGCCGAGTTGGTCACGGCGCAGCCGACGCGCCGGACGCGCGCCGTGCCGCGGATGCAGTCCACCGGGCACTCCGGGTCGGGCGTTACATGGTTGATCGTGGGGGGGATGATGCCATGGCGGATGACCTGCAGGGTGATGATGGCCTCGGCCAGGCCGGCGGCGCCCATCAGGTGCCCGAACTGCGACTTATGCGCCGCCACGGTCATGCGGTCCAGGCGCTCGCCAAAGAGGTTGCGGCAGGCCGCGGCTTCGGTGACGTCGTTCGCCTTGGTGCTGGTGGCGTGCGCGCAGATGTGATCCACCGCCGCCGGCTCGATGCCGGCATCGGCCAGTGCGGCCGCCATGGCCCGCCGGGAGCCTTCGGCCTCTTTGGGCGGCGCGGTCATGTGGAAGGCGTTGTTGTTGGTAGCCACGCCGGCGAGCAGGCCCAGGGCCGGCGCCGTGGCGCCGACCCGGCGCTCGATCAGCAGCGCCGCCGCTCCTTCGCTGAAGACCGTACCCGACCGGTTCAGGTCGAAGGGCCGCATGCAGTCGGTGGTGATCGTGTGCAGGTTGGTCAGGCCGCACCAGCAGAACTCGCTGAGCAGATCGTAGCCGATGGCGAGAACCCGGTCGGCACGGCCGCTGCGCACGAAGTCGGCCGCGAGGGCCAGAGCGGCGGCGCCAGACGCGCACGAGAGGCTGAGCTGGGCGCGCGGCCCGCCCGCACCAAAGTACTCGGCGAGGTGCGCCAGGAAATGATCAAAACGGGCGAAGGTCGGGGCGTCCATCGAGCCCACGTCTACCCGTTCGCGCCAGCACCATTCGAGGGACTCCATCGGGCCGAAGTTCGTGGCCAGGACCAGCCCCAGACGGGGATCCTTCGCGCCCACTCGGCGGCCGGCCTGTCGCAGGGCTTCGCCGCCGGCGGTCTTGGCCAGGGCGCCGGCCAGATCGTCGTCCGCAAACTCCGCCCGCAACCGCGCTTCGACGGCGGCTGGAATCTGGCCGCCGCTTTTCTGTGGATACGCATCACTCGGGAAGCGGTCCAGGGGGCGGATCCCGCATTCGCCGGCACACATGCGGCGGTAGACCTCGTCCACGCCTGCGCCGAGGCAGCAGACCAGGCCGGAACCGATCACCGCAATGCGCTCTTGATTCATGACAGCCGCAACCCGCCTTTCCAAGCTCCCTGAACCGCCCAGAACCCTGCGCCGGCCCCGATGGCACCACCACGAACCGGGGAACACCCTGAGAACTGGCGCGGGCCTCTGCTTCTGTAACGCGGCCGGGCGCCGCTCTATTGGGAGCGCGCGCGGGGCCGCGCCGCGGCGCCTCAGCGCCGTTTGAGCAGGTCGATGAAGCGGTCGCGGATACCGCCCGGTCCGGGCGGGCCGCCGTGCCCGCTCGGGCCGGGCGGCTTGACGCGGTAGACCGGCTCACTGCCCGGTACCCAGGAGACGTCGCCCGCGTATGCCAGCGGGTAGTCGACGCAGAGCGTGATCACCACCTGATCGCGGGAGGCCTCGCGCCGCGCGCCCTCCTTGATCAGAGCGTCCTCGAGAGTCGCCTGGATGTCGCGCTGCGAGCGCACCGTCGGCGCCTCGATGTCCACCAGCAGGACGTTGGCTTGGGTGCCGGCTTTTCTGACCGCGTACGGCCTGACGCTGCCGGGGTCGAATTGTCGCGCTACCACGAACACGCGCTTCTCCAGGGCCGCAGCCTGCGCGACCGCCTCCGCGGCCTGGGCGTCGCGGGGGTACAACGCGGCGAACTGCCGGAAAGCGTGCATGGCCTCACGCTCACGGCCGGGGAAGCGGCTGAGTGTCACCGCCACCTCGAACTCCGCCCGCGGAACAAGGCTGCTATTGGGGTATGTACGCCGCAGCGACTGCAGCACGGGCAGCGCCTCGGCGGGCCGGTCCAGCGGATCCCGCAGGATGAGGCCCGTACGCAGCAGCGCGTCGTCGGCCAAACGCGCTTTGGGGTAGGAGTTCAGAAGGGTGCCGTACGTGGCCAGGGCCTGATCCGGCTGGCGCTGCTTCTCCAGGCTCTCGGCCGCCATCCAGAGCTTCAGTGGCTCACTGCCGAAGTCGCCATTGTCTTCGATGAACTCCCTGAAGAGCGCCGCCTCGCGCGCCGCCGCACTGCCGCGGAACTTACCGATCAAGGCGCCAAGCATCTCCTTGGCGCCGGCCACGTCCCCGTCGTGGCTGACATACAGCCGCGCCAGGCGGTAGAAGGCCTCGGGCGCCCGGGGATGATCGGGGTACTGGAAAACGAAGCGCTTGAACTCGAGGATGGCGAAGGTATCCTCGCCCTTCTGATGCAGGGAGTCGGCAAAGGCAAACTGCACCTCGGCGTTCTGCGACCAGGCCGTCACCGCGGCCATCCACATGGCCAGACACAGTGTCCGCATCATCGTCATCTCCTTGCCCAGGGTCAGCACTCCCAGGGTGTTCACTCCCCCCTGGTTCATCTACCCCATAGACACGCCCGCGCTGGTGGTTTCTCCCGGTCCCGGCAGATTGACAAGGACCGGCGCTCACCTAGACTAACACGTCCGCCGGAATGTACCCACACGCGGGCGGTCGGCAAACTGCCATCAACGAGGAGAGCTGCCGTGTACCGTATCGGACGCGAAGAACTCGATGCCATCAGCGACGTGCTGCTCAGCGGCAAGGTGTTTCGTTACGGCATCGGCGATGCCTGCCAACGCTTCGAGGAGCGCTACGGCAAGTACTTGGGCGTCAAGCACGTCATGATGACCTCGAGCGGCACCACCGCGCTGACCGCGGCGCTGATCGGTGAGCGTATCGGTCCCGGCGATGAGGTCCTGGTGCCAGCCTGTACCTATATCGCCACGGCCATCGCCGTGGTCGCCGCGGGCGCCATTCCGGTCATTGTCGACGTCGATGCCTCGCTGACCCTGGACCCGGATGCGGTCGAGGCCGCCATCGGGCCGCGGACGCGGGCCATGATCCCGGTTCACATGTGGGGCATGGTCTGCGATATGGACCGGCTGATGGAGATCGCCCGGCGGCGCAAGCTGCTGGTGATCGAGGACGCCTGCCAGTGTGTCGGCGGCGGTTACAAGGGCCGCAAGGTCGGCGCCATCGGCGACGCCGGTGCCTTCAGCTTCAACTACTATAAGAACATGACCGCTGGCGAGGGCGGTGCCTGCGTCACCAACAACGATGCGGCCGTGCCCCGCATGGGCTGTATGGTCGACTGCTGCAAGTTCTACTGGACCAGCCGCGAACAGGACGAAAGCCTGTTCATCAGCAACGGCTCCCGCGCCAGCGAGATCGAGGGCGCCGTCCTCAATGTCCAACTCAAGCGTATTGACCCCATGATCCGCACCATGCGGCGGCAGAAACTGCGCATCCTCAAAGAGACCGCGGACACCGGGCTGGTCCCGCTCACGGCCAACAGCCTCGAATTCGAGTGCGGAACCCACGTCGGCTTCCTGATGCCCACCATCGAGCAGGCCAACGAGTTCCAGCGCCTGACCGGCTGCACCATCGCCGGCAAGACCGGCCGCCACGTCTACACCGAGTGGGATCCGATCTTTGCGCACAGCGGCGCCCCGCACCCGGCCCTCAATCCCTTCAAGCTGAAAGAGAACGCCGACTGCCGCATGACCTACACCAAGGACATGTGCGCCAAGTCCCTCGACATCCTCAACCGGTCGTTGCTCTTTGGGACCCATCCCGACCGCAAGCGTGCCGACGTCACCAAGCTGATCCGCACCCTGCGTACGACCGCCAAAGCCGTACTGGGCTGAGGCCGGAACCGCGGGACGGCTCGCTGCCGCCACCGCCGCGTCGCGGCGGGGGGTCACGCACCGCCGCGCTGGAAGGCCGCAGCCACTAAGTCCTGGGCGGCCGCGATCAGTTCCTCCAAGTGCGTCTGACCGCGGAAGCTCTCGGCGTAGATCTTGTAGATGTCTTCGGTTCCAGAGGGCCGGGCGGCGAACCAGCCGTTGGCCGTCTCGACTTTGAGTCCGCCGAGGCTGGCGCCGTTGCCTGGAGCCGTGCTCAGAATGCGGATGATGCGCTCGCCGGCCAGGCTGTCGGCCGTGATGCTCCCCGCGTCCAGCCCCTTCAGTACCGCGCGTTGCCGGGCATTGGCCGGCGCGTCCAGGCGCTGATAGGCCGGCTGGCCGAAGCGCGCCGTCAGGTCCGCGTAGTGCTGTCCGGGGTCGCGCTGGGTCACCGCGGTGATCTCGGCGGCCAGCAGGGCGAGGATGATGCCGTCCTTGTCGGTCGACCAGACCGTGCCGTCGCGCCGCAGGAACGAGGCCCCGGCGCTCTCCTCACCGGCGAGCCCCAGAGAGGCCGCAAGCAGGCCGTCGACGAACCACTTGAAGCCGACCGGGACCTCGACCACCTGCCGCCCGAGCGCGGCGGCCACGCGGTCAAGCATGGCGCTGGTGACCACGGTCTTGCCGAGACCTACGCCGGGCCCCCAGCCGGAGCGCTGCGAGAACAGGTACCACGCCGCCACGGCCAGATAGTGGTTGGGGTTCAGCAACCCGACACTCGGGGCGACGATGCCATGCCGGTCGGCGTCGGGGTCATTGCCGAAGGCGAGGTCGAAGCGGTCCTTCAGCGCGATCAATCCGGCCATGGCCGAGGCGGACGAGCAGTCCATACGGATCTTACCGTCATGGTCGACGCACATGAAGCGAAAGGTCGGATCGGGCCTGGCGTTCAGGGCGGTGATGTCGAGGCCGTGAGCGTTGGCGATGGCGTCCCAGTAGGCCAGGCTGGCGCCGCCGAGCGCATCGGCGCCCAGTCGCAGCCCCGCGGCGCGAATGGCGGCGAGGTCGACCACGTTCGGCAGGTCGGCGACGTAGGGAGTGATGTAGTCGTGTTGGCGGGTGCTGCCGAGCGCGAGGGCTTGGGTCAGGCCGAGGCGCCGCACGCCGGCCAGGCGCTCGCGCAGGAGACGATTGGCATCGTCCTCGATGGCCTGGGTGGTGTCGGCGTCCGCCGGCCCGCCGTGGGCAGGGTTGTACTTGATGCCGCCGTCGGCGGGTGGATTGTGCGAGGGCGTGATCACGATGCCGTCTGCCTGTCCGGCGCCGCCTTGGCGGTTCCAGGCCAGGATGGCGTGCGAGATCACCGGCGTCGGCGTGAAGCCGCGGTCGCGGGCCAGCCGCACCTCGACACCATTGGCGGCCAGCACCTCCAGCGCGGTGTCGTGCGCCACGGCGCTGAGCGCATGCGTGTCCATCCCCAGGAACAGCGGCCCGGCGATCCCGGCCCGCCGACGCTGATTGCAGACCGCCTGCGTGATCGCCAGGATGTGGTCCTCGTTGAAGCTGGCACGCCGCGCCGTGCCGCGGTGGCCACTGGTACCGAAGGCGACGCGTTGGGCCGGTTCGGCCGGGTCGGGATGCTCCGTGTGGTATGCCGCCAGCAAGCGCGGAATATCTTCCAGGAGACTCGCCGGCGCGGGGCGGCCGGCCCATTCACTGACGCTCATACCAAGACCTCGTGTGCGTACGCGCTGTAACCATAAATACCCAACGGCCAGGCCCGGCCGCTGGCGGGGCGGGTACTATACTACGGGTCACTGGGCCAGGGGGAAGGCGGGGACGAAGAGCGGTTGCCAGGGCTCGTCTTTGTAACGCACCTGCTGTAGGTACAACCCGCAGGGCGGCGCCGTCCACTTGGCGGGCCGGTTCGTGTGCGTCGTCAGCAGGCGGGTCACCTCCGCCGCCTCGAGCTGGCCGCGCCCAACCTCCACCAGCACACCGACGATGCGCCGCACCATCTTCCACAGGAAGTGCGACCCGGCAATGCGGAAAAGGATCAGATCCTGCTCGGTCTCGAGCTGGACCTCGTCGATGTCCACCTGGGTGGAGGTGCCCGCCTCGAGGTCGCGGTCGGCGAAGGAGGCGAAGTCGTGGAAGCCCTGGAAGAGTGCCGCCGCCGCCTGCATGCGACGCACATCGAGGCGATCGCGGACCCACCACGAACGGTCATGCCCAAAGGCGCTGCGGCGGGTCGAGATCAGGTACATGTAACTGCGGCCGGTGGCGTGGTGGCGCGCGTGGAAGCGCATGTGGGTGCGTTCGGCCTCGAGCACGTTGAGATCGGGCGGCAGCAGATCGTTGAGCCCGAAAACGACCCGGAAAGGCTCCAGGGCGCTGGGCGCGGCGAGGTGGGCCACCTGGCCGAGGGCGTGCACCCCGGCGTCCGTCCGGCCCGCCCCCTGCACGTCGACCTCGCCGCCAAACACCTGGCGTGCAGCGTTCAGCAACTCGCCCTGCACCGTGCGGGCATCCTTCTGCACCTGCCAGCCACGGAAACCGGCGCCGTTGTACTCGAGCCGCAATTTGTAGCGTGCCATGATGGGGTATCCAGATGCGCTGCTCTACCGGTGTCGCTGCCGCCGAACAGCCTAGTGCTGCAAGCCCGCAAACGCAACCAGCGCAGCACCTGCCTGGCGGACCCCGCTGCGAAGGTGTACAGTCTTGACCCACTCGGCGGCGGTTCGGCAGGCCGCCTGGGAATACAGGCCACGGCACGAGGAGCATACCGCCATGGAGTTCTACGAGGTCCTGCGGCGGCGCCGCAGCATCCGCGCCTACGCTCAGGAGGCGGTGCCGGAGGCGACGCTCAAACTCCTGTTCGAGGCGGTCAGCCTGGCGCCCTCGGCCTGTAACAACCAGCCCGTACGCTTTCTCTTTGTGACCGACCTCGCCGTCAGACGTCGCCTCTGCGAGTGTTACCCGCGAGACTGGCTGGCGGGCGCTCCGGTCCTGGTGGTGGCCCTCGGGAATCGCGAGACGGCCTGGCGTCGCTTCAACGGGCAGAGCGCCCATGTCATCGACGCCGCCATCGCCATGGAGCACCTGGTGCTGGCCGCCGCGGCCGAAGGCCTGGGCACCTGCTGGATCTGCGCTTTTGATCAGGATCAGGCGCGTCAGGCCCTGCGCCTCCCGGACTGCTGGGAAGTGGTGGCCTTGACGCCCCTGGGACGGCCGGCTGCCGAGCCCGCTCCGCAAACCCGTAAGCCCCTTGCTGAAATCATCGAGCGACTCGCCTGAGCCCCCGCCGAACCACCGCTGCCGGCGGTGGTCCGCCGCTGGGCCGAGCGTCGCTGCTGCACTAGGCCATGCCCATGAACTCGACTGCTGACGTACGCGAGATCGCCCCGGCGGATGGCCTCTGGAAGGCCCGACACGACGCCACCCGCGTCGATGGCCCCGCCGAGATCACCTGCGCCGGCGACTGCCTGGTGCGCGAGGTGAGCTTTCAGGTGGATGACTTCGCGGCCGACCTGATGCTGCGCGACCGTTTCCGGGACTTCCACAAGGGCGGCGCCGCCGTGGTGGAGGCGTCTGGACACTACCCCTTCGGCGCCGAGATGGGGATTGCGCAGACCTTCCGCTACGGCGCCCGGCACCTGCGCGTCGTCTCCGATCTGACCCTGCGGAAGGGCTCCACAGTGCGCCGACAGATCGACCTGGGCAGCTTGTTTCTGCCCGGCCCCTGGCGGCGCCTCTACTGCATCCCGCCCAGTCAGGATCTGCTCGAGGGCAAGACCGCCGGCTGGCTCGAACTGCCGGCGGCGTTCCCGCCGGAGGGAGTGGTCGCACAGTGGCCACGGCCGCCGCTGGCCCTGGTCTTCGAGCGGCCCAACGGTACGCGCCTGGAAGTCGGTACCGGGGCCGACCTCTGGCGTTGGGAGCGCCACTTCGGGCTCGGCTCCGCCACTGCCGGTTACACTATTCTGGCCGAGGCGGACGGGCTGCGCTTGCGGCGCGAGCCGCTGCGAACCGACGCCGAAGTCCAACCGCAACCGCGCGAGTACCGGCTGAGCTGGTACCTCGCCTGGCAGGCCGCCGACTACCAGGCGCCGGCCCCTTCCGACCTGGAACCCGCGGTGGTGCGTTTTACCGCTCAAGGCGAAGCCTTGGTGCAGGAGGCTGCCGGCGCCGCCGCCTGCCCAGCGCTGCTCATCGATCTGGCCCACTGGCCCTGCCTAGCCTCGCGGCGCCGGGCTGCCTCGCCGACGGCGCTCCGGCGCGGCGAACGCGCGCCCTGCCCTTGCTGGGAGAGCGCCGGTGTCCAGAAGGCACTGCACCGCATGATTCGGCAGGTCGCGGCGCTGGGGCCGCGGGGCGTCCTGACCTGGCGCGGCCTGGTTCCGGGCCTGTGCTGGGACCCGGCACACTGCGAACGTCAGGGCGAGCCCTTGCCGCACTGGGATCTGGACGCCCTGCTGGGCCTCGGCACCTGGGGCCGGCAGCAACTCGGACCGGACTGGCAGGTTCACGTCGACGTCCCGGGCTGGGAGATGTTGCCCTCGCTGACCGGACTGTTCGCGCCGACCGGCTTGGCGGAGCTGCCCGCCGAGGCCCCCGATGCCTAGCCTGGATTTCAGCGCTCTGCCCCTCACCGGCTGGTATCCCGGGCATATGCTCAAAGCCGGGAAGGCGATGCAGGAGGTTCTCCGTCTGGTCGACCTGGTGATCGAGCTGGTCGACGCCCGGGCGCCCGCCTCGACCCGCAATCCACGTTTTCGCGAGTTGCTGCACAGCCGTCCGGTGCTCATCGTGGCCAACAAGGCCGACCTGGCCGACCCGGCGCAATCGCGCTCCTGGCAGGCCTATCTGGAGGCGCAGGGCGAACGCGTCCTCCTGCTGGACTCGCCGCACCTGACCGATGCCAGCCGGCTGGTGGCCACGTGGAAACAGGTCGCCGAGGCGGAACGACGCGGGCGCGGCGCGACCCATGAACTCACCCGCCCCGTGCGGCTGATGATCGCTGGCGTCCCCAATGTCGGCAAGTCAACCCTGGTGAATCGGCTGTACGAGGGCAAGCGCGTCCTGGTCGGGCCGAAGCCGGGCGTCACCCGCCAGAATCAGTGGGTGCCCTTGCGCGACGGCGTCGAACTCCTTGATACCCCCGGTGTCCTCTGGCCGCGCATCCAGACGAAGGAACACGAACTCAGGCTTGGACTGGTGGGCTGCATCCGCGACGAGGTACTCGGCATCGAGTTGTTGACCGAGTTCCTCTGGGACGTGCTCCGCCAGGAGTCGTCCGGCCGGGTCAACTGGGCCCTCTATGGCATGGACGCGGCTCCGGCCACGCCCGAGGGCTTCATCGAGGCCGTGGCCCGGCGCCGCGGCCTGCTGCTTCCGGGCGGACGAATCGATGCGGAACGTGCCGCCACCGCAGTTTTGAAGGACTTCCGCGAAGGGCGCCTCGGGCGCATCACCATCGAGGGTCCGCCCGCTGCCGCAGCGTTGCCGCCGGTCGAGAAGATGGAGGACGCATGAGCCGCTGGACGGTGGTCATCACCGAACCCGAGTATCTCAAGGCGAAGGAGATCTTCGCGGCCAGCGCCGAGCTGACCCCGGTCGTGGTGGCACCGCCGGAGGCCGAGGTCGCCCGCGCGGTGCGTGCTCACGGCGCGCAGGCCGTCATTCTGGGCGTGGAGCACTACGTCGACGCCCTCTACTCAGCTCTGCCGCGAGGCGGCGTGATCGCGCGTTTCGGCGTCGGCCACGACGGCATCGACAAGGCCAAGGCGACGGCGGCCGGACTGCTCGTCACCAACACCCCCGGGGTGCTTGAGGATGCGGTGGCCGAGCATACGCTGGCGCTGCTGCTGGGGGCCTGCCGGCACCTGGCTTCGTTTGTCCGCAGTATGGACCAACGCCGCTGGGCCCCCGCCCCGGGCATCGAACTGCGCGGCCGGTGCCTGGCGGTGGTTGGCTGTGGCGCCATCGGCCGGCGCGTGGCGCGCACCGCCGCCCTGGGCTTCGGCATGACGGTGGTCGGTGTCGAACCGCAGTCGGCCGCGGCGGCGGAACTGCGGCGCGACTGGGGGGTGCAGCGTCTGACCGCTGACCTCGGTGACGCCGTGCGCACGGCGGATGTCGTGAGCCTGCATCTGCCCTCGACCGCTGCGACCCGCCACCTGATCAACGCCCAGGCCCTCGCCCAGATGCTGCCCAGCGCCATTCTGATCAACACCGCCCGCGGCGCCGTCATCGACGAGGTCGCACTCTACGACGCCCTGGTCGGCGGCCGCCTGGCGGCTGCGGCCCTTGACGTCTTCGAGGCCGAGCCCTACGTGCCGCGTCAGCCGGACAAAGACCTGCGCCTGCTGCCCAATGTGCTGCTCACCCCGCACGTCAGTTCGAGTACACGCGAGGCCTGCGCCCGGGTGGCGACGGCCTGTATCGCGAATTTGCGCTCCGCCAGCGCCGAGCACTATGAAGCCATGAGCCTGCTCAACCCGGATGTCCTGAGGCAAGCGCACTGACTCAGGCCCAGGCCACGAGCTGAGGAACGACGATGAGCAACCCCGTCATTGTGGATCTACCGAAGCTGTACGAGAACATGAGCGAGGCCACGATCGGCCCTTGGCAAGTCGCTGTCGGCGCCCAGGTTCAGGCCGGTGACGTCCTGGTGGAGTTGATCACCGACAAGACCGTGGCCGAGTTCGAGTCCCCTGCCGCCGGCGTCGTGCTCGGTGTTTACGCTACCGAGAAGAGTACGGTGCCGATTGGCTATGCCCTCTGTGCCATCGGCGCAGCCGGGACACCGGCCCCGGACGTACGACTCGAGAACGAAGCCCGGATGGCCACCCACGCCACCGCCGGGGCTATGGATATCGATCTGAGCGCCCTCGACGCGGCGCCCGCACCCGCCCTGCCGACCTTCCGCGCCGCCCCGGCGGCACGCGCCTTTGCCCGCCAGCACCAGCTTGACCTGGCCGTGGTGGCGGCAGCCTGCGGCAAGGAGGTCCTGCACCGCCAGGACGTCGAAGCCTACCTGGCCAAGCTCGCGCCCGCCGCGACCCCCGTCGCGCCGCCGCCCGAGCCTGAACCGGCAGTGCTGACGGTGGCGGAGGCGCCCTGCCCCGCCCCGCTGACGCTGACGCTGACGCTGACGGCGCCGGGCCACGCCCTGGCCGGCAAGGTGGCTCTGGTCACCGGTGCCAGCGGGGGTATCGGCAGCGCCATTGCTGCCGCTCTGGCCGCGGCCGGAGCGCGGGTCGTGCTGCAAGCGCACCAGCATGTCGAGGCGGCGCGGACCTTGGCCGCGACGCTCCCGGTCCACGGCGGTGCGGCCCTGGTCTGGCCGGCCGACCTGGCCGACGCGGCCCAGTGCAAGGCCATGGTCGATGGCATTGTGGCGCAGTGCGGCCGCCTCGATATCCTGGTGAACAACGCCGGGATCCTGCTCGACAGCGTGGTGTCCTTCATGAGCGACGCCCAGTGGGAGCAGGCCCTGCGCGTCAACCTCACGGCGCCCTTCTACCTGACGCGCGCCGCCTCGATGACCATGGCCCGTCAGCGCTGGGGCCGTATCATCAACATCACCTCCGATGCCGGCCGCATGGGTTCGGCCAGCCGCTGCAACTACGCTGCCGCCAAGGAGGGACTGGTGGGGTTCACGCGTTCCGTCGCCCGCGAACTCGCCGGGGTCGGCGTCCGCGTCAATGCAGTCAGCCCGGGGTTCATCGAAACCGCGATGACGGCTGGCATCAAGGACGCGAAACGCAAGGATATCCTGCGCGACATCCCGGTGCGCCGCTTCGGCCAGCCGGAGGAGGTCGCCGCCCTGGTCGGTTTCCTCTGCAGCGCGGCGGCGGACTACATCACCGGCCAGGTCATCAGCGTCGACGGCGGCCTGTTCATGGGCTGAGCCGAGCCACCGGCAAGGCGGCGACCACCCGGTCCAGGACACGTTCGGCTGCGTCCGCCTTGCTGAGCAAGGGCAGCGCCGTTACCGACCCGTCGCGGGCAAAGAGCGTGATGCGGTTGGTCGCCACGCCGAAGCCGCTGCCGGGTTCGGTGACGTCGTTGGCGCACAACAGATCACAGTTCTTGCGCTGGCGTTTCTCGAGCGCATGGGCGTGTAGGTCGTGGGTTTCCGCGGCGAAACCAACCAGAAACGGCCGTCTCGGCAGCGCTCCCAGGGTGGCCAGGATATCCGGCGTCCGCACCAATTCGAGGGCGTATCCGGCACCGTCGCCCTTCTTGATCTTGCGTTCGGCGCAGTGCGCCGGCATGAAGTCGGCCACCGCCGCGCAGAGGATCGCCACGTGCTGGGCGTCGGCATTGGCCAGCACCGCCGCCTGCATCTCCCGAGCGCTGCGGACCGGCACTGCCTGCAGTTCGGGCAGACGGGGGATGTCGACCTGCAGCGGCCCGTGTACCAGAGTCACCCTCCCCCCGCGACGCCAGGCCGCCAGGGCGAGGGCGAGGCCCATCAGCCCGCTCGAACGATTGCTGAGGAAGCGTACCGGGTCCAGATCCTCGCAGGTCGGACCAGCGGTCACCAGCACCCTGGTACCGGCCAAATCCTGGGGAGCCACGCAGGCGGCCACCATCTGACAGACCACCTCGGGACTCGCCATCAGCAGACCGGTAACGCCACCCCCCAGCAGGGGTTCGCCCGGGGGCGCCAGGCGCCAGCCAGCGCGCTGGAACGCCGTCGTAACGGGGGCTGCGGCGATGGGCACCACAACCACCGGCCCACGCCAGCCCGGACCGCTGCCGGACGGTGCCTGCAGCGCGGCCAGCAGGGACGCTTCACAGGGAGCCACCACGGTCACATCTACGGCCGGCAGGGCGCCGCCGCTGACCGCTGCCGAACCGCATAGATCAGACAGTAACGCCGCGCCCAGGCCGGGGGCAGAGACCGGCAGCAGTACGGGGATAACGCTCCAACCGCGGCGTCGCAGCGCCGCAATCAAGGCCGGCAGGGCGCCACAGCCGATACCACCGTCGCTGACCAAGGCAATCCGCATGGCACTACCCTAGACTGCCTCGAGGCGGGACGACGAATCCGGAGCCGCTCACCTGGCGGAGTGCCCGCGACGGATATCAACGCTTGGCGTCACCTGACGGCGTCGAGGCGACGAGTTCGTTGATCGTGTCCAGCACGGCCTGACCCTCGGCCAGCACCAGGCTTCCGTAGGCCTGGGCGTTCTCCAGGCTCGTGCTCTCGACGATGTCTTGCCCGAGTCTCACCAGATTCTGCAGAGAGGCCAGGCACTCGCGGCGCAGACGCGTCACGATGACTTGGTTGGCCTCCCTGATAAGTTCGGCGCGAGTCTGCGCAGCGCTCAACTCAACGCTCTCACGGCGGTGCGCCAAGGCCCGTTCCAGGGTCCCCACCAGCTCGGTCAGGTTAAAGGGTTTGAGTAGGTAGCCGAAGGCGCCCGCCGCGACCGCATCGATAGCCGTCTTCTGCGACGGCGCCCCGGTCAGGACGACGCACTCGGTCGACGGATAGGACTCCCGCACCCGGCGCAACAACTCCAGACCGTCCATGACCCCGCCGCCCAGTTGCAGGCCCATGTCGATGATGGCGACCGCAAAGGCCTGGGTCTCCAGAAGTGTCAGCGCTTCCTCACCCGACCCCACCGCAACCGGGTCATACCCACGCAGACGCAGCAGATCAGCGAGAACCTTGCGGAGACTGCTCTCGTCGTCGACGACGAGAACATGGCGGTCACGAACTGCTGCCGGTGGTACCATACTGCGCCCCCTGTTTCGTCCCGGGCTGCCCAGGCGCTTCCCCGTTCAGCGTTGGCCGGGCCGATTGCGTACCGTCCCATGCACCCATGGCACGCGCACTACGGTGCAATCTACTGCTGTATTGCGGCCGACGCAACACCCCAACGTCTGGGGGGGGAGCATCACCACTTCGTCGAGGTCGGTGGACCCCAGGGGTCGCCGTCGTAGTCGTTGTCGTAGTCGTTGTCGTAGTCGTTGTCGTAGTCGTTGGCGTTGCCGATCCCGACCCCGATGACGGTATGAACGCCATCCAGACGCCTTCTGCCAGCGTCCCCCAAGGGGTATCCGCGGCTCCCGGGCGCAAGTCAGCTTATGGTGCGCGCACCATAAGCTGACTTGCGCCCTCCCACGGGGGCGTTGCATTGGCTCGCGGTGCGGGTTATGCTGTCAGGCGTCAGTATCCCGTAACCGGACGGCGCCATGAGGTCCCCATGCAGGAGCAGCAGTTAGACGAGCTCAGCGGCCTGATTCTGCAGACACAGAACCGGGAAGAACTCGAAGTCTTGCTGCAGGGGCTGCTCACCCCGCAGGAACTCGATGGGGTCCTGCAGCGCTGGCGGCTGATGGCGCTGCTGCTGAACGGCACCACCCAGCGCGACATCAGCCACGAACTCGGCATCAGCCTGGGCAAGATTGCCCGCGGGTCCCGACTACTGAAGTATGGCCCGCCCAGGTTCCGCGAACTGGCCACTCGCCTGCTCGACGAGCGCCAGCAACTCCCCCCGGCATAGCGATCTGCCGCGACTGTGGACGCCGGCCGCGCCCGCGGGAAAATCTGTCCCGGCTATTGCTTTCCCCTATCGACCCCCTATACTGCGCGCCCTGTCGAAGGCCGTTCTTGGTTAGGAAAGGGTTAGCGTTTCGTTGGTTCTGCGCTAGCGCCATGTGGAGTATGGACGGTCCCAGCGAGTCTTAATCGGTGCTTGTATAGTGTCGCGTAAGAGTCTGAATCAGAAAGGGTACCATCGTGAACTACGGTCGTAAACAGCCGCGTCAGTTTACTCTGATCGAGCTACTGGTCGTGATCGCCATCATCGCCATCCTGGCAGCCATGTTGCTGCCGGCGTTGGCCAAAGCGCGCGCCAAGGCTCAGGCCATCTCCTGCGTCAACAACCTGAAACAGATCAACCTGGCCTTGTTTATCTACGTGGATGAGTCGCGGCAGAAGCTGCCGTTGGGCAGCCAGCCGAGCATCCGCGACCACAACTCGTGCATCTGGGACAGCCTGCCCGTGGCAGTCAAGAGTGCCGAGTCCTTTGTGTGCCCCACCGATGCGCTGCAGAACTGCCTCAGTCTCAACGCCACCGGCGCCGCCGGCACCTGGGGAGTGGAGTGGGCCACCACCCGGCTGAGCTACAACTACAACTACAACAGTGCCGAGCCCGGCGTGGGCGGCTCCCTGGGCAGCATCAAGTTCCCTTCGAGCACCTGTGTGTTCGCCGAGGGTATCCAGCGGCCCTACTTCTACCACAATGGGATGACCGGGCTGCCGGATGGCGGCATCGGCGTCGGCTACGCTTCAGCGCCGGCACGCCTGGACCCGCGGCACAGTGACGGCATGAACCTGGCCTTCTACGACGGCCACGTCGCCTGGGTTCGCTATGCTCAGGTGGGGTCGACCCGCGCCAACCCGTAAAAGGCTCGGCAGCACGGTGCCCTGCCGGCAGCGTGCTACCGGCTACACCGCGGATACCTGGCGTGCGTCGGGGTCCGCGGTGTTCCGTTTGTGGCGCAGACTCACCACTTCTTCGAGCGCTTGGCGGAGGAATGGATGGCGCGGGAGAGGCTATCCATCTCCTCGAGGACGATGCCCGTGCCCTTGGCCACAGCCAGGAGCGGGTCCTTGGCGACGGTGACGGACAGACCGGTCTCCACCTGGATCATCCGGTCCAGGCCGCGCAGCAAAGCGCCACCGCCAGCCAGCACAATGCCATGGTCGATCAAGTCGGCGGAGAGTTCGGGCGGGCAGCGCTCCAGGCTGACGCGGACGGCCTCGACGATGCGGCCGACGGGCTCACCCAAGGCTTCGCGGATCTCATCGGAACTGATGGTTACGGTCTTCGGTAGACCGCCCATCAGGTCACGGCCCTTGACGTCCATCGTCAGGACGTTCTCAAGCTGGTAAGCGCTACCAATCTCAATCTTGATCTGCTCGGCGGTACGTTCGCCGATGAGCAGACTGTACTGGCGCTTCAGATACTGGACGATGGCCTCATCCATGGCGTCGCCGCCGTTCTTCAGACTGCGCCACTCGACGATACCCGCCAGCGAGATGACGGCGACCTCGGTGGTACCGCCGCCGATGTCGACGATCATGTTGCCCGAAGGCTCCTGGACGGGAATGCCGACGCCGATGGCCGCGGCCATCGGCTCCTCGACCAGGAACACTTCGCGGGCCCCAGCCCGCAGCGCGCTCTCCTTCACCGCCCGGGTCTCGACCTCGGTGATGCCGGTCGGCACGGCCACCAGCACGCGCGGCCGCATGATCTTACGTCGGCCGCTGACCTTATGGATGAAGTAGCGCAGCATTTCCTCGGTAATGTCGAAATCCGCGATCACGCCGTCCTTCATCGGCCGGATGGCGCGGATGTTGCCCGGGGTACGCCCGAGCATGCGCTTCGCCTCCTCGCCGACGGCCAGCACCTTGTTGGTGTCGGCCAGCACCGCCACCACGGATGGCTCATTGAGCACAATCCCCCGGTCGCGGACGAACACCAGCGTGTTCGCCGTGCCCAGGTCGATGCCGATGTCGTTCGCGAAGAAGCTTCTGAGTTTCCTGACCATACCCATGCGAAGTCATCTCTTCTGCCGGACGCAGAGTTGGCTGAACGCTTTACTTTAGCACCACGAAAGGGGGATTACACGGCGACAGCCCTGCCCCCCAGGGCGGTTCTAAGAAACCGGCGAGGGCGCCGACGGCTGGGTCTGCGATCGCCATTGGGCACCCCCGAGGCCCCCTTGCGGTCGCGCTATGGAGCATAGGGGGGCACGGCGTTGCGCCGGCGCTCGTCGCGGGCATT
>CAILUI010000035.1 GCA_903837355.1 uncultured Victivallales bacterium | reverse complement strand
TGGACCCGGCCCTGCTGCCGCCGCCGGAGGAACTCGGGCGGATCATCCTCAAGTGCATCCGCTCGAACCCGGCGGAGCGCTATTTCAGCGCCGAAGACCTGCTGCGTGACCTGGAAGCCATGCATACCGGAGCCGCGGGCTCGGCGTCCGGCGCGGTCGCCGGAGGTGGACCGGCCTGCCCCGCCTGTGGCCGGCGCAACCCCGTGGATGCGAAGTTCTGCGAGGCCTGCGGTACCGGCTTGATGCGGCGCTGCCCGGAGTGCGACCGGGAGAACGCCCTGGGACTGCGCTTCTGTGGGGGCTGCGGTACGGACGTGCCAGGCTTTCTGCAGACACGGGATGCCCTGGCCCGGATGCAGGGCTTCGCCAAGGAACTCAAATGGAGCCGGGTGACCAAGGAGCACGGGCTGCTGCCCAGGGACCTGCGGCTTCCCGGCGAGAAGGGCAGGAAACTCCTGGCGGATCTCCAGGAGGCGGCAGAGGTGGCCGTGGCGGCGGAGCAGACTCTGGCCGCCAGGCGCGGGCGCCTGGCGAAGGCGCTTGGGGCGCACGAGTACGTAGAGGCCCTTGGGTTGTGCCGGGAGATCCTGGCGCTGGACCCGACGGACGCGCAGACCGCTGCCCGCCTCCCGGAGCTGGAGGTGACTGCTGCCCGCGCTGCACTGCTGGCACGCGGCGCGGTCATGGTGCGGCTCGCCGAGGCGAAGAGGTTCACCGCTGCGCGTGCGGTGGCCTGCGAGATCCTACAGCAGGCTGAGGTTCTGGCACGGTGGAGCGAACCCGACCCGCTGCTCGGCCCGGAGGGCCTGACTGGGGCCGCCGTGCGCGCCCAAGCTGAAGCCGTGCTTGTCGCTGCCGATCAGGCCGCGGCCGCGGCTTCGGCGGTGGTCCAGACGGGCCATGTGGCCCTGACGGAGCAGGACCACCGCACGGCCATGGCCAAGGCGGACGAGGCGCAGGCGCTCTGCGCCGATCTCCCTGCCGCCGTGGAACTGCGGCGGCAGGTCGAGGCAGGGCTGGATCAGCTACGACAACTGGTCGCCGAGGCGCGTACCCGTGTCGGGGCTGCCCGTGAACTGACGCAGTCGGGGCCCCTGGCCGAAGCGCGTACGGCGCTCGCCTCTCTTGTCGCACAGTACGGCGAGGTCGAGGTGCCCGAAGATGCGGAGGTCGCACCGGACTGGATCGCGGTGATAAACGACCTGGCCGCGGTAGAGAAAGCACTGGCGGAACGGGAGCGTCAAGCGCGGCGGCGCCAGGCCGCGATCCGACGTCGGCTCCTGTGGCTGGCCGGGGCGGCTGCCGCCCTGATGGTTGCAGCGCTGCTGGCCTGGCTGGGCGTGTCCACCTCGCGCAAGCGGCAGTACGCCGCCTTCGTCGCATCCGGCAATCAAGCGGTGGCCTCGGGCGACTGGACCAGAGCGGAACAGGAGGTCGGCAAAGCGTTGGCCCTGGACCCGAAGGGCAGCGACGCGCTCGCCCTCGCCGCGCAACTAGACCCGACCCTCACCATCACCGCCGAGTTGGACGGCCGTGAGGTGCCCGGCGGGCAGATTACCATCAACGCCGAGGTACAGCAGCAGACCACCCCGGCCTCCTACAAACTCGCAAGAGGAAGTATCTACGCATTCTCGGTCACTCTGCCGCCGAAGGACGGCCGGTTCTTCACCACCGCCGAAACCAAGGTTACGGCTGACAGGCCAGGCCCGCAGTCATGGAAGGGCAGGATCCAGGAGTTGAAGCTGGTCGTTCCCGTCGGCTTTCGGGCCGCATCCGGCACAGTGCCCGAACCCTACACGAACACCGGCTGGGCCAAGGAGATCGTGCATGAGGCGACTGGCATCACGCTGGTCTACATCCCGGCAGGCAGT
>CAILUI010000034.1 GCA_903837355.1 uncultured Victivallales bacterium | reverse complement strand
CCTGGGCCCCGGCTACGGCGGCAGCGTCTGGGACAACGGCAGCGGCGGCAGTTACGGCGGTTGGGGTGGTCGAATGACGGGCAGTGACGTCGGCGGCGCGCCCTACGGCTCGATCGAGGAGCCCACCGACTTCGGCAGCGGCGGCGGCTGGTCCACCGCCGGGGCTCGCGCCGGCGGCGGCGCGCTGCGGCTCACCGTCGGCGGCGCTCTCCTGGTGAACGGTGCGATCAGCGCCGACGGGCAGGCAAGCACCGATGTGGGCGGCCGGGCGGGGGCGGGTTCGGGCGGCAGCGTTTGGATCACGGTAACCGGCAGCCTGAGCGGCAGCGGTGCGATCACGGCCAACGGCGGCGATTCGGCCTGGGCCGCCGGGGCCGGCGGCGGCGGGCGCGTCGCCGTCACCTTCGGCGCGGCCCGGGAACCGTTCGGCGGCCTGATCAGTGCCTGGGGTGGCCAGGGCGGTAGCGCCAGCCCCTCGGGCGGCGCCGGCACCGTGTATCTGCAGGCGGCCGACTGGCCGCTGCCTGACTTGATCCTGAACAATGGCGGCAGGGACGGCGACCGGCGGACACCGCTCGAACTCACGCGCACCCTGCGTAACCTGCGCCTGGAGGATAGTGCCGAGGTCGAACTGACGGCGGCCGAGGCCGCAGCCACACTGACCGGGACCAACGAGCTGAGCGTCGGCCCACTGTGCAGCCTCTACCAGCACGGTGGCGTGGTCTTCGGGAGCATCCACGTGTGGGGGAGCGCGACGGTCACCGCGTTCGTCGGCGAAGCGGGGTTCAGCCTGACCGCCATCGGCAACCTCACCCTCGATAGCGGTGGCGCGGTGACGGCCGACGCACTCGGCTACGGGCAGGGGGCGGGGCCCGGCTATGGCGGCAGCAGCGGCGGCTTTGGCGCCGGTGGCAGCTATGGTGGTCTGGGCGGCTGGGCGGCGCCGGTGCCCGTCGGCTATGGCGGCGGCGGCACCTATGGCACGGCCGAGAGGCCGACCGACTTTGGCAGCGGCGGTGGCTGGGGGGAAGCCCTCGGCACTCCGGGCGGCGGGGCGCTCCGCCTGTTCGTCGGTGGCGGCCTGGTGCTGGATGGCCGGGTGAGTGCGGAAGGTGGCGCGCGGCCCTTGGGCGGTCGGGCCGGGTCGGGCTCAGGCGGCAGCGTCTGGATCACCGTCGTCGGCACCCTCTCTGGCAGCGGCGTCGCCTCTGCCGATGGCGGCGTCTCCGGCTGGCGGGCAGGCGCCGGCGGCGGCGGACGGATGCTCATTGAAGCCGGTGCGCTGGTCGGCACTTGGACGGCCCACGCCAATGGTGGCGTCGGCGGCGCGCAGAGTCTCTCGGGCGCCGGCGGTTCGCTGATCGTGCGCAGCAGCTCCGGCAACGGCGTGCCGGCGGGCAACTTCGCGGCGGCGGCGGGCGGCGACTGCGGCAACCCCGACGGTTGCGACGGCAGCCTGCTCAGCGAGTCGGTGGCGAGCCTGCGCTGGTCAGTGCCGCCCAGCGGCCTGGTGCATGGTCTGGCCCCCCTGGCCTGGACGCTGCTGGGCCCGGACTTCAGCGACGGCAGCGCCGCGATGTACCTGCTGGGCAACGGCGAGCAGACGCTGATCGCCGAGGACGTGTCCGCCTGGGAGCGCGGTGTGACGTGGGACAGCACGAGCGTCGCCGATGGCATCTACGAGTTCCTGGTCGTGGCCCACACCGACGCTGGCCTGACCGTTGAAGCGCGGCGGCAGATGCTGGTCAACAACAGCGTCCTCTGGCATGGCGGCCGGCTCACGGCCGCTGCGACCTGGGGCGCGGACCGGGTGCATGTGGTGGACAGCATCCTGACCGTGAGCGACGGCGTGCGGCTGACCATCGCGGCCGGCGCCGTGGTCAAGTTTGCGCCCGGTACCGGCATCCGGGTCGAGGCCGGCGGCGTCCTCGACCTGCAGAGCGGCCGCGATGGCGTCACCGTGCTCACGGCGTTGACCGACGACGCGGTGGGTGGCGACACCAACCTGGACGGCGCGACCTCGGTGCCCGTCGTCGGTTCCTGGCTCGG
>CAILUI010000033.1 GCA_903837355.1 uncultured Victivallales bacterium | reverse complement strand
CCTGGGCCCCGGCTACGGCGGCAGCGTCTGGGACAACGGCAGCGGCGGCAGTTACGGCGGTTGGGGTGGTCGAATGACGGGCAGTGACGTCGGCGGCGCGCCCTACGGCTCGATCGAGGAGCCCACCGACTTCGGCAGCGGTGGCGGCTGGTCCACCGCCGGGGCTCGCAGCGGCGGCGGCGCCCTGCGGCTCATGGTCGGCGGCGCTCTCCTGGTAAACGGTGCGATCAGCGCCGACGGGCAGGCAAGCACCGATGTGGGCGGCCGGGCGGGGGCGGGTTCGGGCGGCAGCGTCTGGATCACGGTAACCGGCAGCCTGAGCGGCAGCGGCGCGATCTCGGCCAACGGCGGCGATTCGGCCTGGGCCGCTGGGGCCGGCGGCGGCGGGCGCGTCGCCGTCACCTTCGGCGCGGCCCGGGAACCGTTCGCCGGCCTGATCAGTGCCTGGGGCGGCCAGGGCGGCAGCGCCAGTCCCTCGGGCGGCGCCGGCACCGTGTGCCTCAAGGCGGCCGACTGGGCGCTGCCTGACCTGATCCTGAACAACGGCGGCAGGGACGGCGACCGGCGGACACCGCTCGAACTCACGCGCACCCTGCGTAACCTGCGTCTTGAGGACAGTGCCGAGGCTGAACTGACGGCGGCCGACGCCGCGGCCACGCTGACCGGCGCCAACGAACTGAGCGTCGGCCCGCTGTGCAGCCTCTACCTGCATAGTGGCGTGGTCTTCGGGAGCATCCGCGTCTGGGGCAGTGCGACCCTGGCCCTCGCCGGGGGGTCGACGGTGGAGATCGCCGGGGCGCTGACGGTCGCGGACACGGCCACGGTGCTTTGCCAGGGCAAGAACACGGCGAGCCAGGTTGACGATGCCTGGGCCGGTGTCGGGGTGACCCTTCTCGCCGCCAGCGCCACGGTCGAAGCGGGGGCCCGGATCACGGCCGACGCCATGGGCTACGCTCCGACCCTGGGCCCCGGCTACGGTGGCAGCGTCTGGGACAACGGCAGCGGTGGCAGCTACGGCGGTTGGGGCGGTCTGATGGGCGGCAGCAGTGCGGGCGGCGCGCCCTACGGCTCGCTCGAGGAGCCGGCCGACCTGGGCAGCGGCGGCGGCTGGTCCACCGCCGGGGCTCACGCCGGCGGTGGGGCCCTGCACCTCATCGTTGGCGGCGAGTTCCTGCTGAACGGTGCGATCAGCGCCGACGGGCAGGCGGCGCCCGGCGGCCGGGCGGGGGCCGGATCGGGCGGCAGCGTCTGGATCACGGTCACCGGCAGCCTGAGCGGCAGCGGCGTGATCTCCGCCAATGGCGGCGGTACGACCTGGTACTCCGGGGCTGGTGGCGGCGGTCGCGTGGCGGTCTACGCTGCCAGCGTTCCCTTCGCGGGCACGATCTCGGCCTGGGGCGGCCTGGGCGGTCTGGGGAGCCCGTCGGGCGGCGCCGGCAGCGTCTATGTGTCGGTCGCCGGCCAGACGGGCGACCTGTGCGTCGACAACCATGACCTGGTCGGCGAGCGGCGCACGCCCGTGGCGCTGAGCCGTACCGTGCATGACCTGATCCTGCGCCACGGCGCCACCGTCGAACTGACCTGCAGCGGCGCGGCGCTGGCGCAAACCGGCAGCGGCGAACTGCGCGTCGAGGCGGACTCCAGCCTCTTCCCGCACAGCGCCCTGGCCTTCGGCAGTGTAACCGTGCTGGCCGACGGCGTCCTCGGGCATCTCGCCGGGGACCCCGGTCTGACGCTGAGTACGGCGGCCGATGTCGTCGTCGAGGCCGGCGGGCGGATCACGGGCGACGCCATGGGCTACGGGCCGACCCTGGGCCCCGGCTACGGCGGCAGCGTCTGGGACAACGGCAGCGGCGGCAGTTACGGCGGTTGGGGTGGTCGAATG
>CAILUI010000032.1 GCA_903837355.1 uncultured Victivallales bacterium | reverse complement strand
TCGCCGCGCGAGTTGGCTTCGACCTGGTAGCGGTAGCGACCGATGACGCCGCCGGGTATGCGTACCTCAGCGCTCAGCCCCAGTTCCTGCCCCGGCCCGAGTGCGGCACCGTGGCCCACCAGAACGGTCCCGACCTCCAGCACCGGCAGACCGTCGCGACCGGCGCCCGCCGGCACCAGGTACACGGTGTCGTGCCAGGGCCCAAGGGCCGCGCCCGGGCCGATATTGGCCACCTGCCAGGTTACCGTGGCCACCTCGTCGGCGAGCACCGTCAGCGGCCCGGAGACCGCCTTGGCCAGCAGATCGACCTGGCTGTCGGCGCTTTCGGCGAACTCGAAGACGCCGAGGTCGGCAAAGGCGCCGGCAGCGTCGGCGCTGCCGGTATTCGGGCTGCGCGGATCGTCGTAGCGCGGCGCGCCGAGGGCATCGGTTGCCGGGGCGGCGAGGCCGTCGCCGGCGTCGATGCAGGGCGAGACAAAGCCGAGGCGGTAGTCGCCGCGGGCCGGGTCGCGGTACTGCGGATCGGCGGCGAGGTTGCCGTTGCTGCCGGCGATGTCGCCCCAGGTGGTCTGGCTGCCTGTGCCCCAGAGGTTGCAGGAGCGCGGCGGCAGCGCCGGCGCGCCGCCGAAGCTGTACAGGCCGAGCTCGGTGTAGTTGCTGACGATGGTGTTGACCACCTCGATGCTGCCGCCGTGATAGACGATGCCGCTGCGCACGTGGTCGATGGTGCAGTTGATCACGCGCAGCGTGCCGTCGAAGTTCTCCAGGGCCCAGTCGCTGTCGTAGACGAGGCAGTTCAGCAGTTCGACGCTGGCGCCGCGGTTCTGGGAGACGGAGCGGTACAGGGCGTGCGCCAGGCGGCTGTTGCGGATCGAGGTCACGCCGCCATCGGCGCCGACCATGCTGCCGTTGGTCTCACCGCCGCCGTAGCTCAGGCAGACGTGATCGAGGTCGAGGCTGCCCCCACCGTTGTGGAGGTCAAGCCAGTCCCCAGAGTAGGGCACCGTGGCATCGCCGTCGCCATTGCTGTCGCCCCCCACGGAGTCGTCCTTGGCCGAGGTGAACCAGATCGGCTGCGCCAGCGTGCCCAGTGCCACCAGCGTCCCGCCCTGCAGGTGCAGCGCCTGCTCCGCCTCGAACTTCACCACCGTCCCCGGCAGCACGGTCAGGGTGACGCCGGCGGGGATGATCAGGGGATCGCGGACCAGGTAGACGGCCCAGGGGTGCCAGGTCTGCGAGTTCAACAGGGTGTAGCCGACAATGACGGGCGGGGCATAGCGGACCTCGGCGGACTCGACGGCCAGCAGGGTGCCGCCGGCGTCACGCAGGCCGAGCCAGGAACCGACGACGGGCACCGACGTCGCGCCGTCCAGGTTGGTATCGCCACCGACCGAGTCGTCGGTTAGCGCCGTGAGCACGGTGACACCCTCGCGGCCGCTCTGCAGGTCGAGGACGCCGCCGGCCTCGACCCGGATGCCGGTACCGGGCGCAAACTTGACCACGGCGCCAGCCGCGATCGTCAGTCGCACGCCGGCGGTCACGGTCAGGAGGCTGTCCACGACATGCACCCGGTCCGCGCCCCAGGTCGCAGCGGCCGTGAGCCGGCCGCCATGC
>CAILUI010000031.1 GCA_903837355.1 uncultured Victivallales bacterium | reverse complement strand
TGCGGTCGTGATCGGCACGGGCACGCCGCGGCCCGAGTCGCCGGTCGCGAGCCTGAGCCTGCTTAGCTTCAACGACGAGTACTGGCTCGGCATTACGGTGGGGGCCGACCCGACCGTGGCGAACACCGAATTGACGCCGCGCGTGCGCCTGACGGCATCGCCCTATGCCCTTAACGCCGACACCGTCGACAGCGTGCATGCCGCCGACCTGCTCGACAAGGCGACCTATGACATCAATAAGGACGGGACGGTGGACGTGGCCGCGGTGGCCAAGGGCGTGCAGTTCACGGGCGACGTGAACCTGCAGCTCACGGGCGGCTATATCGCGGTCGGCAGTCGCTCGGCCAGCAGCCCCGGCTTCACCTTTACCGGCGACCTCGATACTGGCATCTACGAGCCCGCGGCAAACTCCCTCGGATTCAGCACCGGCGGCACGAACCGCTTAACGCTCAGTGCGACGGGGGTGGACGCCGGCAGCAGCCCCATCACCACCACGGGCACGCTCACGGCCGGTACGTCCACCCTCGGGGCAACCACGGTCAGCGGTACCAATGATCTGACGGTCGGTGGCAAGATCGTCGGCGCGGTCGGCGCGGTCGGTACGCCCAGCCTCACCTTCAGCGGCGACACCGACACCGGCATCTACCATCCGGCCGCCAACAATCTGGCCCTCGTCACCGCCGGTATCGACCGGCTCATGATCAACTCCAGCGGTACCGTCACGGCCGCGGGCACTCTCGCGGCGGCCAACATCACGACGACCGGCACCCTCTCGAGCGGTGCGACCACCGTGACGAGTCTGAACGCGGGCGCTGGCAACATCACGACGACCGGCACGATCACTGGCCTGGGCATGGTGCCCATCGGCTCGATCATCGCCTGGCATAATACGATGGTCAGCGGTCTCGTGGGGGTGGCTGACGTGCGTGCGGCCGGGTTTGCCCTCTGCGACGGCACGACTGCCGCCCAGCAGGGCATCTCCGGCGCGGTCATCACCGCGGCAACCCCGAACCTCAACGGTGAGGGCCGATTCCTGCGTGGTGGTGCTAACTCCGGGACGATGCAGGACGATGCCTTCCAGAACCATTTACACGGCATCACCGATCCTACTCATTCGCATCCGTATAGGAGTGCGCACCTTACGGACACTGGCTCGGGAGATTTTATAACTGAACAGATAAATGCAGGCACAGGTGCCTCGAGAAACCTACCCGCAGCTACCGGCATCACGGCTACCAATGCTTCTACGGATGGGGGTACAGAGACCCGGCCGACCAACATGTCCGTGCTGTGGATCATGCGGGTCAAGTAGAGAGCCGCGCCGGCAGCGCCTGAGACCGCGTGAGTGAGACAAACCGAGAGCGTGAATGATGAATGGCATCCCGGCAGGTGCGCGAACCAAGATGATGGGTGAACCTATGAGATTCACTACCTGCCTGTTGTCGGTACTCATGCCGTTGCTGGCACCACTCCAGGCGCTTCGCCGCCTTGACCGGCGCCGGTGCAGCGGTTCTGCCCCTGGCGCGTTTGCCGTCGCCCTCGGCGCTCTGTTGACGGTGTCAACCGAGCTCGCGGCGCAGACGAGCGGGATCGCGCCGAGCACGGTCAACAGCGGCTACGCTGCCGGCGCCAATGCGTACTATGCCGCGGAGTCGTTCGTCGGCACGTCCTTCGGCGTCTCCAGCAGTACCACCGTCATCATCAAGTACACAAACGGCCAGACCGCCGCGACGGGCGGCCAGCTCACCTCGTTTGTCTGCAGTGCCACGGCGCTCGGCGACCTGGCCGGCGTGTCGCAGAACGCCACGGTTACGGTCGCCTATACCGATGCGAACATGCAGGCGCAGAGCTTCACCGGCGTGCAGCTGGTCAATGGTCCAGGGGCGCTCTTCTATACGTCGGCCGGGCAGGGCTTCGATTACCGTAACTGGTCGGTCCAGTTCGGCGGCGGCACCGACGTGCAGGCCGATGACGACCAGGTTCTGGCCCTGGCCCCGGTCATCGGCGGCCCGGAAACCGACCTCGGCAGTGTCATCGTCGCCGGCAGTTTCCGCGGCACGCTGACCCTGAACGGCCGACAGCGCGTCAACGGCACCCGCGAGACGATCACCTGCACCCAGACCACGGGCAGCGTCCGGGAC
>CAILUI010000030.1 GCA_903837355.1 uncultured Victivallales bacterium | reverse complement strand
CCTTGCCCCAAGGGCCCTCGTCCTGGGCGCTGCGAACGGGAGGGCAAGCACAGGGGCGGCAACGCCACCCCGCCGCGCCGCCGGCCCTTGCCCCAAGGGCCCTCGTCCTGGGCGCTGCGAACGGGAGGGCAAGCACAGGGGCGGCAACGCCACCCCGGCGCGCCGCCGGCTATCGCTGCTGCCCGTAGTACGCGCCAGGACCGTGCTTGCGCTTGAAATGGCGGTCCAGCAAGTGCGCCGCAATCGGCGGCGTAGCGGCCAGAGCCAGCGTGTCGAGCGCCAGGCGCGCAACCGCCTCCAAGGCGACGCTGTTCCACAACGCTGCCGCCGGGCTCGGCCCCCAGGTGAAGGGACCGTGTGAGGCGACCAGCACCGCCGGCATCTCCAGGGGCTGCAGTGCCGCGAAGGTCTCGACGATCAGCCGCCCCGTGTTCAACTCATACTCCGTCGCCGTCTCCTCAGGGCGCAGGTCCCTACTCACCGGCACCGTCCCGTAGAAATGGTCGGCATGGGTCGTCCCCAGGCAGGGCAGCCCTCGCCGCGCCTGCGCAAAGGCGGTCGCCGCGGCACTGTGCGTGTGCGCCACACCGCCAACCCCCTCCCACCGGCGATACAGCTCCAGATGGGTCTCGACGTCCGACGACGGCCGCATCTGCCCCGCCACCACGCGCCCCGCCAGATCCAGCACCACCATCAACTCCGGGCGCAGATCGCTGTAGGGTACCCCGCTCGGCTTGATCGCGACCAGCCCGGCCGCGCGGTCGATGCCGCTGACATTGCCCCAGGTCCCGATCACCAGCCCGTGCGCTACCAAACCCAGATTCGCCGCGCAGACACGCTCTTGAAGATCCGCTGTCGCACTCATCGCTAGGCCCGCCTGAGCTCATCGTGAAACAGCCCGCTCACCCCGGTCTAGGGGTGGCGGGCTGTTGTGTTTCCATCCGGCTAGCGCCGCGACTCAGTTGCCGCTACGGAAAATGTCGGGATTCGCTGAGCCCACCGCCGGCAGCGTCTCCGGTGTGACCAACAGGAAGCGCTTGCCGAAGGCTTCGTCAAGATCCCGCGGTACCGGCTTGTCGTCGTACACGGCCTTCGGATTGTAGGTGATTGCCGCTACAATCATGGTGGGCTTGAACGCCGCCTTCAAATCGTAAATGGAGCCGTTCAGCACCGCGATCTTCGGGCAGGACTTGCCCTTCAGAATCGCCGACCCCCGCGCCGCGTCCTGCGGCAAGCCGATGGTCGTCACCAACAGGTCAAACTGACCGTCGTACTTCCCCAGCAATGCGTCGAAGATCTTCGCCGTATACCAGTACTCCAACGGCGGCATCATCTCGGTCGCGGCGCCCCCGCTGGGCGTCCCTTCCATCGGCATCTCCTTGGCAAAGGCCTTGGCCTTGTCGGCCGGGACCTCAGGGCTGGCCTCGGCGACGACCGTCAACGTGCTGCCCATGCCCTCCTTCAGCCCTTCCACCAGCGGATTCGGCTTACCCGTCTGCGAACCCAACTTCGGCTCCGTGAGAATCAGGACCTTCGCCCCCGCATGCTTCTCCGCTAGGTACAACCCGAGCTTCTTCCCGCCGAGCTTCTGGAAGGTGATCTCCCGATCTACCACCCCGGCGTTGTTGTTGCCGCCCAGCGTCCGCACGCTGCTCCACAGCGCGACCACCAAGGCTACCACGATGCAGACAATCGCTACCGGCTTGCCCCACTCGATGCCGGCCTTCTGCTTCGACAGGCCAACCACCATGCCGATAACGGCCACAACTATGATCACCACTTGGATGAAACTCATCGCCCCTGCTCTCCCTGGTTCCGTCACCCTGCCCTGGCCAAAAACAGCGCGCCGCCCCCACGGGGCAGTCCTTTCCTCAGAGCCGACACCCAACGCCAGCCCCTGCGTACATGCAATCCCTGACAGTACACCCATGGCCCAGACCCCGCAAGCCCCCCTGGCCAAAAACCGCCACCCGCCCAGCCTGCCCCCAACACCCCTCCCGCAACCGCACTTGCATAAGCTCAACCCCCGCCTCACAGTGACAGCAAACACGCCGTCGCGCCCACCCTCGGCCGACAGCCAGCGCTAACCGTCAGGAGCCCCGCCGATGCGCTACTATTCGGAAGACCACGTCTGGGTGGAACTCTGCGCTCGTACCGCTACCCTCGGCCTCAGCCGCCACGCGGCCGCAGAACTCGGCAAACTGACCTTCGTCGAACCGCCCCGCCTGGGCGCCCGCATCGCCCGCGGCGAAACGCTCTGCGTGGTCGAGTCGGTGAAGACCGCCGCCGATGTCTCCTCCCCCGTCAGTGGCACGGTCTGTGCCACCAACCCCCTGCTCGAAGAACACCCCGACTGCGTCAACACCAACCCCGAAACGGAGGGCTGGATCTGCCGCCTGACCGAGGTCGAGCCGGCAGACCTCGCGGGACTTCTCTCGGCCGAACGCTATGCGGCCCGCATCGACCAGCAAACCCCCCACTAACCGCTTCCACTGGCGGCGCCAAGACCCGATGCTATATTGCCCACCACGCTGTCTTGCCGACGGGTTATGTCGTTACCCCGTTGGGCAACACGCCAGATAAGCCAGGCAGGCCAGCGCGGACGTGACTAGAACACCGTCAGACCCATAGAGGAAAGCAGACCGCATGAAGAGAACATTCCAACCCTCGAACCGCGTTCGTAAACGCCGTCTGGGCTTCCGCGCGCGGATGGCGACCCGCGGCGGCCGTGGAGTCCTGCGCGACCGCCGGCGCAAGGGCCGCGCGCGGCTCGCGGCGTGAGCCGGGAGAGTGCCGGCATCGCGGCCGGCTCTGGCTCGCCGTCGCGCCCGAGACCGTACCCCGCGACCTGTCACCTGCACGGATGACCGCGCTTCCGCCTAGTTGTGTGGACGCCCATGTCGGCACCGGGACCGCCCCGCAACGCCGCCACAAACTCTGCCCGCAAACACGCCTGCGCACCCGCGCTAACCTGGAGTGCGTGCGCCAGCAGGGAACTCGTGACGCGGGGCCACTCTGTGTCGTGTCAGCCGTACGACCGCCTCCTGATGACCAGCGCCGAGTCGCGTTTATCGTTTCCCGGCGCTACAGCCCCAAAGCCGTCGTCCGCAATCGCGCTCGACGGTTGCTGCGGGAAGCTTACCGGCAGACCGTCGAAGACCTGCTCCCCGCGTGGGTCGTACTGATTCCACGGCGGCGCCTCCAGCAAGCTCGCATGCAGGACGTGCTCGCCGACCTGCGTGAAGGGTGCCGCCGAATCGGACTGATGGCGTGAGCGGAATCCCCGCCGTACAGGATACGGCTTTGGAGAGTGTCATGGCCGCAAGAGGGCTCACAGCGACTGTCGCCGCCGGCATCGTCCGCGGCTACCAGCTCTGCCTCAGCGGCCTCAAACCGCCCTGTTGCCGCTTCCAACCCTCCTGCTCTGAGTACGCCCGCCAGGCGTTCCTCACCCGCGGCCTGCTCTGCGGGCTGCGCCTGGCCCTCCTGCGCGTCCTCCGCTGCCATCCGTTCTACCGCGGTCCGGTCTACGACCCGGTGCCCGCTCCGCCCCGCTTTGCGAGTGCCCCACACCGGGAGCCAGGGAAGCCCATGATCTCATGAAATACGACAAGGTCACTATCGTCGGCGTCGCCGTCTGCGTCGTCCTCCTCCTCTCCTGGGGCCGCATCCTCGATGCCCTCGGCATCCAGCGCCCGGGAACGGCGACGTCAGAGACGACTACCCCCCCACCCGCCGCCCCGGCCGCACCCGGCGACGCCACCGCGACCGCCCCGGCCGCTCCACCCTCCGAACTCAGTCAGGATACCGCCTCGACACCCCGCCCTGCCGCCGCCGCCGACAGTACCGCTCAGCGCGCCCCTTGGGAACCCCCCAACCAGACGGCCGTGTCGCTGACCGCCGCCGATCAGACGAACCTGCTGGCTGCCGAGGTCGATCCCGACGGCGGTGGCGTCACCCGCGCTACCCTCACCCAGTACGCTCGCGATGTCACCCGCGACCCCAGCCTCCGCGAGCCCGTCACCCTCGGCCGCAGTGAGTACCCGTTCCTCGCTCTGAACCTGCGCGCCGCTGGCCTCATCCTCGGACCGGCCGAGGTCCTCACCACCACCCCCGATACCCTCGAAATCCGCCGCCGCGACGCCCACGGCCTGGTCCTTGACGAACGCTGGGAAACCCTCAGCGACACGCCCTACCAGATGCGCTACACGGCCCGCTTCCGTAACGCTGGCTCGGACGCCATTCGCCTCCAGGGACTCGCCGTCGAAGCCGGAGCCATGCCGCCTAACGAGTCGGCGCGCGCTGCGGCCTCCGGTAGCGTCCAAAGCACCGTCACCGTCGCCTTCGCCGACCGTAACCGGCCCAAAGCCTACACCGCCAAGCAGATCGCCAAACTCCTGCGCAAAGGCCAGGACCGCGACCTCGAAATCCAGCCCGCCAAGTGGCTGGCGGTCCAGAGCCAGTACTTCATGCTGGCCGTCATCGCTGGTAAGATCGGCGATGAAGCGCACTTCTCCGGCTGTCAGTTCGACCTGCGTTCCGTCCAGGCCCCTACCACCTCCGGCAAGGAGGTCGCGCAGACCTGGTGCCAGGCCCGTGGCATGCTCCCCACGCGCACCCTCGGCCCAGGCAACGAAAGCGTGCTCACCTTCACCGGCCTGGCTACCCCCAAAGACTACGGCCTCCTGCAGCAGGTCGGAGGCCAACTCGAGACCGTCGTCGGCATGGATTCCTTCATGTTCTGGAACCCCACCTGGATGGGCGTGCTCACCCGCTGGCTCCTCAAACTCCTCATCTGGCTCCATCACCTCTTCGGCGTCAGTTGGGGCTACGGCCTCGCCATTATCGTCATCACCTTCGCCGTGAAGCTCATCTTCTGGCCCCTCACCCACCACTACACCAACTCCATGCGCAAAATGGCCGCCCTCCAGCCCCAGCTCAAAGAACTGCGCGAGAAATACAAGGACGACCCGCAGAAACTCTATCGCAAACAGTCCGAAATCTTCAAAGAGAACAAGGTCAGCCAGTTCGGCGGCTGCCTCCCCATGCTCCTGCAACTTCCGGTCTTCTTCGCACTCTTTGTGACCTTCCGCGGCGCCATCGAACTGCGCCACGCCAGCTTCCTCTGGTCCGCCGATCTCAGCATGCCCGACGACGTCTTCGGCCTGCCTATCCGCCCCCTCGCTATCCTCATGGGCGCAACCATGTTCCTGCAGCAAAAACTCACCCCCGCGGTCGGCGACCCGCAGCAGCAGCGGATGATGAACTTCATGAGCATCTTCTTCATCTTCCTGTTCTACAGTATGCCCTCCGGCTTGACCCTCTACTGGACGGTCAGCCAGATCCTGAGCATCGTCCAGATGCTGCTGACCAACCACCTGAACCAGAAAGCAGATGCCAAACTGGCGACCGCCTGAACGCCGTCGCCGTGGAGACATAAACCCGCGCTAGGCACCCCGCCTGGCAAACTCCGAGCGCTGCCGCCGGCATACCCCCGCCAAGACGGCTGGCCCCCGCTAGCCGTCCCCGCGCCTCTGGCACCCCGCCCCGGCCCGCTCGGCCCAGTCAAGGAGAGAGCGTACGTGGCCATCGACGAATCCATCCGCAAGGACAGCATCGAGCACTTGTCCCGTATGGTGTCCCTGCTCGGCTTCCGCGCCGAGGTCGGCACCGAGGACGCCGAAGACGCCCTCATCCTGACCCTCAAGACCGAGGACGCCGGACGCCTCATCGGGCGCAAGGGCCACTGCCTCCAGGCCCTCGAATTGCTGCTCGACCGAATGCTGCGTAAACAGCACGGCGAAGGAGCGTCCGTACAGATCAGTATCGATGGCTACCGTAACCCCCGCGAACCCGGCGCTGAGTCCCGGCGCAGCGGTCGCGGTACCGTCGATGAAGAACGCCTCCGCACCCTCGCCGAAGAGACCGCCAAAGAAGTGAAACGCTGGGGCGAAACCCAGAAGACAGGGCCCCTCTCGGCTGCCGAACGGCGCATCGTCCACATGGCCCTCCGCGGCGACCATGAGATCGAGACCGAGAGCGAAGAGCCTGACCAGAATGGCTGCAAGTGCGTCATCGTGCGCCTCGCCAAGCGCAGGGTGGTTTTATAATAATATGGAATATACTGCAGTAGAATAAGTTGCATTGTAGTTCTGGATATTTTGTGGTTGCCTGCTATGGTGCTTGTCACTATGGCGATCAGCACCGAACCTACCGGGCAGGCAGTCCAGAT
>CAILUI010000029.1 GCA_903837355.1 uncultured Victivallales bacterium | reverse complement strand
TACAGAGCGGTCGGACTCGGCGAACCACGTGAACGCGGGGCTGCACGCCCAGTACCTGTCACCCAGACGGCTCCAGGTTCGTCGTTCCGCCTTCAGCCCCCGCGGGGCGCAGTGTCCGCCCGATCATGTCAGGATGAAACTATGCTTGGGAGTACTGCCGCGTGCCCTCACGCGGCTGGCGGGTGGGGGCACCCGCCACGACCTCAGAGCCCCCCGCGCGACTGAGGTCGAGTTTCACAGGAGGCGGTCTGGCGCGGGGTCGGGATCGGCGAACCACGTGAACGCGGGACTGCACGCCCAGTACAGGTCACCCGGCCAGCTCCAGGTTCGTAGTTCCGCCTTCAGGCGGTCTGGCGCGGTGGCCATTCGCGGTGGCCCCGTGCTGCAGCGGCGTCCAGGAGTTGCAGCCCTGCTGTCGGCCTTGCTGCTGGCCGCCGCATTGCCGTGGCGTGGCCAGGCCGCGGAGCCCGCGGTCGGCCAGCGCACGGTCACGGATATGGCCGGTCGGCAGCTCACGATCCCGGCGACGATCCGGTCGGTCTACTCCACCTCGCCGATGGGCGACATCCTCATGTATACGCTGGCCCCGCAGAGGGCCGCGGGGGTCAGCGTGCGCCGGAGCGCTGACGAACAGCGTTTCCTGCTCGATTCCTACGCCGCGCTGCCCGTGCTGGGCGGCTGGTACGGCAAGGACACCACCGGCAACCCCGAGGTGATCATCAAGGCGAAGCCGGACATCGTGCTCTCCATGGGCCAGCATGCCAACCTCGACCTCTCTGCGGTCGAGCGTCGGCAGAGCCAGTTGGGCCTGCCGGTGGTGATGGTCGGCGGTGAACTCACCCGGCTCGATCTCATCTACCGCTTCGTCGGCGCACTCATCGGCGAAGAGGAGCGCGCTGAGGTCCTGGCGAGTTACTGCCGCCGGACCCTCGATGAGGTCGGCGCCGCGGTGGCCACCATCCCCCGGGAGGAGCGGCTGCGCGTCTACTACGCCGAGGGGCTGAACGGCCTGGAGACCGACCCGCAGGGCTCCGAGCACTCCGAGGTGCTCGAACTGGCCGGCGGCATCAATGCGGCTGTGGTGCCGCTGGTGCGCGGCTTTGGCCGGGCCACGGTGTCCTTTGAGCAACTCTTGGTCTGGAACCCGCAGCGGATCATCGTGGCCTTGGATCGGGGCTACGCCGATGGCGCCGGCAACTACGCCCGCGTGACCACCGATCCGAGCTGGAGCACCGTGGACGCGGTCAGGAATGGCAAGGTCTATCAGATCCCCTCGCTGCCCAACGGCTGGTTCGACCGGCCACCGTCGGCCAACCGCGTAATCGGTTTGATCTGGCTGACCAACCTGCTCTACCCCGAGTACTACCCGATCGACATCCGTGCCAAGACCCGCGAGTTCTACACGCTGTTCTACCACAAGACCCTCAACGACGCCGAGCTGGCCGAGGTTCTGGCGAACGCGCTGGCCCGCTAGTCGGAGGGAAGGAGAAACACATGGAACAAAGTCTGCTGGCGAAGGTTATGGACGGTGCGCCCATGGGGACGCCGCTCGAGGACATCCAGGTCTACACCAACTGGATCATCTCAAAGTCACACCGCTATGCCATGTCCACCTATTTCCGCGGCATGCCCGGCCTGACCGATAGCTGCGGTATGAACACCTGGCTCGGCGACTACATCGGCCAGCCGGTCGGCGCGGTGATTCTGGAGCTGATGGGTTCGACCGAGACCCTGCGCCAGGCCACCGCCATGTCCTGCCTCAACAGCGCCATGCCCGTGCCGGCGGGCTGGTTCGAGGGCAATGCGATCGACTTCTTCGCGACCCTCGCCAAGACCCGGCACACCAGCTTCATCGGGCACTTCAAGGAGGGGGCCGGCTGGCGCGAGCAGGGCTACCCGGTCGATATGATTGAGCTCTTCCCGCAACCTGGCGACATCCACTGGGACCAGTCCCACGAGGTCCTGGCCCGGACCGAGATCGTGCTGATGACCGGCCTGACGCTGGTCAACGACACCTTCCACGAAGTGATCCGCCGCACGCCGAACGCCTCCATCCGCGTCATCATGGGCCCCACGGTGCCGTTCTCGCCCGCCCTCTTCGGCGAGGGCATCCACTTCATCGGCTCGACTCTCGTGGGTGACGTCGCGAAGCTCGCTACCTACTGCCAGCGCGGCGGCGGCAGCATCGCCCACGCGCCGGCCGGTGCCCTGACCAAAGTGAACCTGACCTGTCTGCCCGAGTTGCGGGACCAGGTGCTGGCCGTGACCCCTCTATGAAAGGACTGCGCGCATGTGGCTGAAGAGTCTGTACGAATGGAAGAACAAGGGCGTCCCGTGCGCCATCGTCACCGTGATCCGCGCCGAGGGATCTGTGCCGCGTGGCGTCGGCGCCAAGATGGTCGTCAGTGAGGCGAACGACATCGCGGGCTCGGTAGGCGGCGGCCCGGTTGAGCACATCAGCCGCGGCGAGGCCCTCAAGGCCATCCGGGATAACACCTGCCTGACGCTGGACTTCTCCCTGCAGGGCGACGCCTGGCAGGTCACCGAGGAGACGTCGGTTCAGGGCTTGTGCGGCGGCACGCTCGCCGTGTTCATCGAGCCCGTCCTGCCGCGTAAGGAAGTCGTGATCTTCGGGGGCGGCCACATCGGCGAGAAGATCGGGCGGCTGTGCGAAGTCCTGAACCTGCCCTACCGGCTCTACGACGACCGGCCCGAGTACGCCTCGGCCGAGCGCTTCGCGGGCGCTGCGGAGCGTGTCTGCAAGCCCTACGCGCAGCTCAGCACCGAGATCACGCTGACCCGTGTGAGCTACTGCATCGTCCTCACGCATGGGCATGCCCATGACGAAGTCTGCCTGGAGCAGCTTCTGGCGTGCAAAGAGGTGCCCTATATCGGCATGATCGGCAGCGCCAACAAGGTCAAGGTCATCATTGAGCACATCCGCTCCCGCGGTGGCGTCATCGACGAGCGACTGTACTCGCCTATCGGTCTGCAGATCGCCCGCAGCCTGCCCGAAGAGATCGCCTTGGCCATCGTCGCCGAGGTAGCGATGCTGATGAACGGCGGGACGCTGGCACACTATCGCACCAAGTGGTGGGAGCAGTGAGAGTCATGCCGAGTTCAGCCGAGCCGGGAGCCGCCATGCAGAACGCGAATCCGTGGTCTCTGTACGATGACTTGATTGCCGCCATTCCCCCGGAGTTGACGGTCAGCGACTGCACGGTGGGCCTGCACTGGACCCTGGTCCGTTCGCTCGGGGTGGGGATCGCCATGACCCCGCCCGAGGGTGAGCGCCGCCTGCGCCTGCCAGGACCGGTCCGCGGCGCCAAGGTGCGCGATATCGCGGCTCTGGCCAAGTCCTGGAACGGGTTCGAGGCCGCGCTGGGCGTGGCGGCCATCAACTCCTTCATCAACACCCCGACGGTTGTGCCCGCGGACTGGTTGTCGCCGCGCCCGGCCGCCCCCGGCGGCAGCACCTTCGAGCAGATGCTGCCTGAGATCGCGGGCAAACGCGTCGCTGTCGTCGGCCACTTCCCCAATCTCGACCTGATCGCGGGGGCCTGCAGCCTGCACATCCTCGAACGTCGGCCCCAGAGTGGTGACTTCCCTGACCCGGCCTGCGAGTACCTGCTGCCCAGCATGGACTACGTCTTCATCACCGGCAGCACGCTGATCAACAAGACCCTGCCGCGATTGCTCGAGCTCAGCCGTCAAGCCACGACCGTCGTGGTCGGGCCGACCACCCCCTTGACGCCGTTGCTCTTCCGCTATGGCGCTTCCCGGCTGGCGGGAAGCGTGGTCCGCGACCCGCAGGCCGTCTGGCAGCAAGTCGTTGAGGGAGGGGACCGTTCGATCTTCCAGAATGGCGTCGAGATGGTGCAGTCCAGGAACGAGAGGGGCGCCCATGCCGAGCACTGACCACAGCCGTGCGGACCACGTTGCGACCACTCTGGGGCGTTTGCTGGACCTGCTGGAGCGGGGCGAGACGGCCTGCCTGGTTACCGTGATCCAGTCCGACCAGTCGGGGTTTCCGCCGGGAACGAAGGCGCTGTTCCTCGCCGATGGCAGCACCGACGGCACGCTTGTCCCCGCGGCGTTGGCTGGCGGCCTGGCCCAGGCCGTCCGCGAGGCCCTGGCACACCACAGGAAACAGGCCGTCGAGCTCAGCCCCGGGCTGCGGGTCTTCATCGATGTGCTCGCGCCCGAAGCCGAGCTCCTCATCTGCGGCGCTGGGCATATTGCGGTGCCACTGGCCGAGTTTGCGCGCCGGGTCGGCTTCCTCGTCACCGTTCTGGACGACCGCCCCGATTTCGCCAACGCCGCGCGTTTCTCGGGGTGCGTGGTGCTCGATGAGGACTTTGCCCCGGCGCTGCGGCGTCTGCCGTTGGGCGCCAACACCTACGTGGTCGTCATTACCCGCGGCCACGAGCACGATCTGGAGTGCCTGGCGGAGATCCTGCCCAAGCCGAGCGCCTACGTGGGACTGATCGGCAGTCGCCGGCGGGTCGACTTCGTCAAGATCGAACTGCGCGAAAAGGGTATTCCGGCCACGCGCCTCGAGCAGCTCTACACCCCCATCGGCCTGCCCATCGGCGCCGAGTCCCCCGCCGAGATCGCACTCTGTATTGTGGCCGAACTCGTGGCGGTGCGCCGGCTGGGCAGCGACGCAGCCCGCGAACTGCGCGACGAGAGGAGCGCTGGGAAATGACGGATCGCGACATCTTCGGAAAACTGGCCGAGCTGGCCAAGCAAGGCATTCCGGTCTGTCTGGCGACGATCGTCGAGACCGCCGGTTCGACGCCCCGCGAGGTCGGCGCCAAGATGCTGGTTGGGGTCGATGGCTGGACCTTCGGCTCGGTCGGCGGCGGCTGCGGTGAGAACCGGGTGCGCAGCGCCGCCCTCCGTTGCCTGCTGGTGTCGGCACAGCCAGAGCTCCTTGAGGTGGACCTCACTGACGACCTCGGGACGCGCGGCGGCGATGTCTGCGGCGGCAAGATGTGGATCTTCGTCGAAGCCACCGCGGGCCGCAGTGAGACGTAGCCGGTGCCCTTGCCGTGCCACCCGGCCCTAAGGTGTTCAGCCTGCAGACTGAGAGCAAGCCATCATGAGTCGGACCGGGCTCGCAACACTGTACTCCGTGACCCTCCACGCCGTTACTATGGCTGTGGTAGGGCTGGTGATGAGCGCCTTCTCCGACCCCGTGGTCACCGTGGTCTCGGACCTGGTTCTGCTGTCCTCGGTAGCCCCCGTGGTGGCAGCCCTGCCTCCCCCGCCGGCCGTGGTGCCTCCACCTCCGCCGCCGGCCGTGGTGCCTCCAGCGCCAGTGGTGGTGCCACCTCCTCCGCAGCCGGTGGTCGTGCCGCCCGCGCCGGTGGTCGTCGCGCCTCCGCCGGTGCCAGAACCGGCGCGGGCGCCGCCGCCCATTGCGGCCCCGGCACCGGAGCCCATCCAGCCTACGGCGCCCCCGCCGCCGCCCCCCCTCGCAGCGGCACCTGCGCTTGCCGGGGGCTCCTCTCCTGGGGCCGCTGCCGGGGCACCTTTGGCGTCGGTCCCCTCGGCGTCCGGGGAAGGTACTGGCGCTCCGGTGGCCGTGGGTGAAGCGGGGCGCTGCAGTGGCCTGGGCAGTTGCCTGGGCAGCGGCCCGGGCAACTGCAGCCAAACCGGACCAGGCGGTGGCGTCGGGAGTGGCAGCGGGGATGGCACGGGATCGGCAGGGACGGGCGGCAGCGGAACCGGTGTCGGGGACGGCCCTGGCGGGCCCGGCTGCGGCGCCTTCGTGGTAGACACCCGTGGCATGGTGGAGCATCTGCGCCGGTTCATCAACTACCCCACCTCGGCGCGCGCCAAGGGCTGGGAGGGCAAGGTGTCGGTGTCCTTCCGCCTCGGGCCCGACGGTCAGGCGCGCGATATCCGGGTCGTGGTCAGTTCCGGGTTCCCGGTGCTCGATCGCAGTGCCGTGGCCGCCGTGCGCAAGGCGTCGCCCTTCGCGTCGCCGCCCTCCCGTGAGGTCGCCCTGATCCTCCCCGTTGCCTACTGCCTGCGCTGACCGGCGCGCTCGCGCGCCGCGGGCTCAAAGGCCTCCCTGGCTGCGCCCACCGCCCTGAAGCGTCCGCCCCTATCGCTTCAGCAAGCGCGTGAAGTCGGCGCGAAGGAAGAGCACAGAAAGTGTGACGCGCACTGGTCCCGGAAATTTACACATAGTGCATTCACCATAAGCGTATTGCAGCACGCCTATGGTTCCCGAAAAGTGACCTCTGGTAGCGAGCCAAAACGGCCTGGACCGCAGGGTCCGGCCAACCACCAGGAGGTCACCCATGGAAGCGTCGGTCATGCCCCGGCCCTCGCGTCGGTTCACCCTGATCGAACTGCTGGTTGTGATCGCCGTCATCGCCATTCTGGCTGCGATGCTGTTGCCGGCCCTGGCCGCCCCAGTGGGCGACCATGCTGGCCAGCAGGGTCGCTCCTCCGGGTCACGTCTGGCCCGCTCGCGGGCCGGTTGCAGCCGTGACCTACGGGTGCCGCTGTCCCGAGGCTGGCGGCCGTTTCTTGGAGCAGCCCTGCTCCGGCGTAAACGCGCAGGAATCGGCTCGCGTGGTACTTTACACAACGGAAGTGTACGTACGAAGCGCGTGTATGGAGGGTAGACCCATGCAGCGACCGGTACGCCGATGGGCGATCATGGCCATCATCCTGGCTCTGGCGGGCAGGGCTGGTGGCCAGGGCGTGGCCCCGACGAGCGCGATGCCCACGGGCCGGGGCGTGAGCGTCCGCATCTTCATGGGCGATACCTATGACCCCGCTGCACGGCCAAGCCCGTTCGGCGCGCGGACGTATTCGGTGGCGGAGGACCAGCGCTTCATGGGAGACGTCAACCGAGTTGGCAGCGAAGCCTGTGACGTCGCCGAGAAGGAAGTCAAGGTGGATGGGTACGCACCGTCCAGCCTGGTCAAGGCCGGCGAGACCGGCCTCGGCCCCTACCTCACCGCCAATGTGCCGACCCTGATCTGCTACTGCTCGGGTCACGTACTGGTCATGGCGGGGGGCAACCAGGCCCGCCAGGGGAACAGCCTGAAGAGCGGGCCGTTCCCGCCGGTGGCGGTCGGCGGCAGCGCGCTCTACGAGACCGCCACCCTCTGGGGCACACTCCTCAAAGGCACGCCAGACGAGGGCGACATCGTCTTCTACTGGAAGCGCGAGAACATCGCCACGAAGCCGGCTGAGCCCGACCATGTGGCCTATGTCCGCGCCGATGGTCAGGTCATCAGCAAGGATGATCGGAAGCGCGTGTACATCCTCCCGATCGGCGTGGCGAACACCGTGTCGGCCGCGGTGACTTCCGGCGACGTGAGCTCCGCCTTGTATGGCAAGAAGGAGGTCTGGCACATTCCCTGGAGCAACTTGAGCGCGCAACTCGTTGCGGGACCGATCGAGGCACGCAACCTGGACGTCGGTACCGACGAACTGTGGGCCGGCGGCGAGGCCACGCTGCGCTTTGACTATACCGTCAGGAATGCGCCCGCCGGCAAGCTGGAGGTCAAGGCCGAGGCTACCTTGTACAACGGTAGCGGGGACCCGGTCGGTAACGGCCAGTTGCAGACCCTCTCTCCCACACGCACCGCTCCCCGCACACTCACGGGCGCGGGTTCCTTCAGATTCCGCCTGGGCGAGCCCGGCCAGTACACCTGCAACCTCATCGTCTCGGGACGGCAGGTCGCGTCCCTGGACGAAGTCGACGCGACCTATGAGCCGTGCATCATCCAGAAGAAGTTCGAGGTGAAAGCGCGGGCTGCTATTGCCGAGGTGCGAGTCGGGGTCACGCCCACACGGCTGCGGGCCAACGCCCCGCTGACGGTAACGGCACAGTACCGCCTCACCGGCCTGCCGACAGCCGTGGTCAGCGGGGCGAAACCGCCGCGTTACCAGGTTTGCGTGCAGTCCCTATCTTCCTCGAAACCCGCAACGTTCAAGGAGTACTCCGCGATCGACCCGAGCGGTGTGATCGTCCACGAGGCGACGAAGACGGTGGCAGCGACACTGCCCGTGGGCAAACACCGGCTACGGATCACCGTGCGGTTGGTGGATCTCCCTGGCGTTCTGGCAGCCGACAAGGTGCAGGAGTGCGAGTACGAGATCACGGAGTAATGGGCAGAGCCAGGGAGGTGCAGGATGAATCCACGGACGCGGCCTTTCGGCGGCTTGGCGCCGCGGCCTCCCGGGGCGAGGGTGTTGCGGCTTGCGCTGGCGTGGTGCGCTCTGGCGGCGCTGGCGCGGCCGGCCCCGGCCGCGACGGCCGTCGGCCCCGAGGAATGGGCGCTGGTGGAGATCCAACTGAACTCGGGGAAACTCGATCTTCACGAAGTCATCGTGCCGGATGAGTCCCGCCCGGCTGACCGCTACATCCTGGACCGGTCTTACGCCGCCGACCGTCTCTCCTTCAGGACGTGCCATGAGATCGGGGCAACGGTTGAGTATGATGTCGTCGTCCGCTACACGTTGACCCCGCCGCCCATGGTCATCCGTCCGGGCAGCAGTTTCACCGTGACCTTGACCGGCGAGGTCACCGGCAAGCCGCGCCCCGACCGCGTCGGCGAAGGCAACGCGAGTCTCCAGTGCGCGTATCTCGATTTCACTCCGGACACCTATGAAGGGTTGGAATTCGTGGCCGGCGCGCCCGGGAGGCTGACCTACGAGTGCCGGCTGTCCGAAGACATTCCAAGCTACCTAAAGCGCCTGCCCTTCGTATGGCGGGCGCACAACCTCGGCTCTACCCCCGCAGTGTGGTTCATCTACCAGCGCGGCGGCACGCCCATGGACTCCTCGCCCGAGGATTTCGGTCTCGCTCTCGAACCACCGCTCGCAGCCTTCCTCGAGCCTGCCGTGGTCGGCGTGACGGCGGGCGGACCGCTGCAGACCGCCAGCCTGTATGTGGTTGGGGGGCGCGTCAAGGAGTCGGCGCCGGTGGCTGTGGAGATCGGGCCGGTGGAAGCGACCGGTGCCAACCCGCCCAGCGCCGGGGTGACGGTGCTTCGGGGCGCGGAATCCTCCCTGCTCGAGGGGGACGTGCGGGCCATCGTCCTGCAGGTGTCGGCGGAGTCCAGAACGCCGACCGGTATGATGAAGGTGCCGATTACCGTGCGCCAGGACGGCGGCGGCACGGAGCGGGTGACGTTGTGGGTCGCGGTTACCCGTCCGCCCGATCCCTACCTCAGCGGCGAACCGCCAGCGCCGGCGGTCGTGGTCGCGCCCAACCCGCCGGCCCTGGCCAAGGTAGGCTTCGCCGAACTCAAGCTCGGTGACATCAAGGGCGACGAGTTTGGGGCCGTTGGCCTGCAGTTGACGGCGTCAAAGGGGCGCCTGCAGGTCTTGCCGACGCAGTTGCCGGCGATGGTGATGCCGGCCGGTCAGGCGCAGGTGCTCACCGTCAGCGGCGATCGGGTCACGGAATTCGCGCTGGAGTTCAGTCCTCCGGTCACGTCCTTCACGATCACCCTACCCGGCCTGCGCGGGGGGGCGTCCTTCCCGACCTATTCCATCACCGCCTTCAACCCGGCGGGACTCGGCTTCGATGTGGTCGGCCAGGAACACTGGATTCCCTCCGTGCCGGACCCGGTGCGAATCACCCTCGGTAAGGGGCTGATGTCGCGCGCCGTGATCTTTGTGGACAATCGCTTCGGCAACACCGCCTGGGCAACCTACAACTGCCTGCCGATAGCAGGAATTGAACTCCAGCGCTGATGGGTTCCCGTCCTGACTGCCACGCAGGAGCCTTCGCCGTGGCCCCTTGCCCACCCTGGGCTTCTCGGCCACGGCCACATTGTGGCCCGGCAAGACCGACAGCGCGCGGGGGCGCCTTAGCAGATATCCTGGGTCAGGCTGTTGGGGGGGAGCGCCGATCCGGAGTCTGGTCAGTACGGGTTCTCAAACACCGCCTCGCGTAGCGCCAGGAAGTTCGCCAGTGGCACGTCGTTGTTGAGCTCGGTACTGCTTCCGATCATGATCCGGCCTTCCGCTGCGTCGATGGCCCGGGTGACGGCGTCCTTAACTTCTGCCGGAGAACCAAAAGGAAGCAGTTGCGAAACATCGATTCCACCCGCCATGAAAATGTCTGGATGGCGTCGGTGGATAGCCGCTATATCCATCCCGGCAAGGACTTCGATGGGGTTCAGTCCGTCGATCCCGGCGTCAACGAGATCATCAAGGATCAGATTCAGATTACCGTCAGAGTGAAAGAGGACCTTGATCCCCTTGTCGTGCCATGCGTCGATCGTTCTCGCCAGTCGTGCGAAATAGTGCTCACGCAGCCAAGCCGGGCTGAGCAACGGACCCCGATTGAAGGCAATGTCGTCCCCGAGGAAGCCAGCCACAAGCCCGTGATCGGCGGGGTAGTGTTCAGCTACGGTCACGGCCATGACCGTGTTGTATTCAAGAAGCGCCACGATGATGTCAGGACAGTCGGCGAGAAAGTAGCTGAACGCTTCGAGTCCCACTTCGCCATAGATTCCCATCAAGCCTGGTCCGGCGATGCCCGGCATGAAGAGTACCTCGCCCAGTCTGTCTTTCTCCTCGTCGATCCATCGGAAGGTCTTGTGCAGATCTGTCTGTCGAGAGTCATTCCATGCGGCCGGGTCTATGGCCTCGATTTTCGCCCGCTTCTCTGCTGCGTATGCTGCCGCGTCTCGATACTCCTTGTGCTGCGTCCAGGATGTCCACCGGTAGTGCCGCTGCTCTCTGCCATCCTCCAGGGTGCAGGTCGCCTCCTGTGCCGGAATACGTACCGTCGCTCTGGTTGCGTCGATGGCAGGAGCGTACGCCGCATAGACGACCTGTTGGGCGTTCCGGGACGCCAGGGATTCGCCCGCGAAGTGTTCAAGAACCGCGTCGTTGCGCAGCAGATCAAAGAGCGGGGCCCGATCTGGCATTCCACCCTGGATCACCGTCAAGACCCTGTCAACGGATCCTCTCATTTTCCTCTCTGCCTCCGCACGCTCGCGATCAACGGCTCGCGGCCACGGGATGGTCGATCCCTAAGGACGCTGCCGCGAGTCCACTGCACCGCGCGGTCCTCCTCTGGCAGGCTGGCGCCAGGTCTCAGACCACAGGAGATGCACAACCTTGATATCGTCTCGGTCGTCGTCGATCCGTACCTCCAGAAATCGGGTCTGCGGCAGAACCCTAAACGGGTGGTCACGGCGGTGTCACCGGGCGCAGGCGGAAGGTGCGGAGGCTGATCAGGTAGCCGCTGGACTGCGGGTTCCGGCCGGTGACGGTCAGGCTGATTTCGTGTCGGCCCGCTGTCAGCAGGACCTCGCCCATGGACACTGGGCCGCTGATGTCGGTCTCGGGGGCATAGGCGTCGAAAGGGGCGCCGGTCGGGGTGCCGTCCACCGATATCTGCACGGTGCCGTAACGCGGGTAGAGGCAGAAGTCGGCGAACAACTCGTAGGTCCCTTCGGTCTCGACGGCGACGGTGAAGGTCATGGAGTCGCCGGGGCGTGCGGCGCTGAGCAGGAAGGACCCGAGGTCGTCGAGGGGCTTGAGGCGGGTTTCCGTGCGCGAGAGAACCGGCAGTTGGCGCGCTTCGTAGACGCGGCCGCCGAGGGCGCAGGCGTGGGCCTTGCGGATGGCCACCTGGTAGCGTTGCACGCCGGGGCCGAAAGGCAGGCTCATGACCAGCTTGGCGCTGGCGAGGGGGGCCAGGCCGTCTTTGGCGTAGGGGTTGTGCTGGCGCACCGGCCACAGCAGGGTGGCGCCGGGCGGGATATCGACGCGCATGCCGTCCCATTCGAACCAGTCCCCACTCTGGGCCTGCGTCAGCGTCACGGTCGCCTCGGCGAGGTAGAGGGCCTGGCCGGCGGCGAAGCGGATGCGGCCCTGCCGCTTGAGGAAGGGCACGTGGGCCGCGAACGGACTGCCGGCCAGGGCGATCGCGTCGTAGGTCAGGAGCAGGCCGCCGTCTGCGGCCACCGCCGCCGTCACTCGTCCGCTGTGACCGTGGTAGATGAGGTCGAGGCTGGGGGGGGTGGTGTCTGGGTTCAGGGCGCTGCGCGTGGGCACCCAGCGCAGGTCGGTGGTGGGGGTGAAGTCGGGGTTGGCGTCGCCAGAGCGGTGGCGCACCTTGTTGGGATCGCCGACGGTGAAGGTTGACCAGTAGGGCTGCAGCTTGGTATTGCCGCCGCCGATCAGCAGGCCGAGGTCGTCATGGAAGACATCGACCAGGTTCTGCCGGTCCTGGATCCAGCGGTTGCGCGGCGGCGGGCAACTGTAGGCACTGAGGCAGACTTGCCAGGGCCTGTCACGCTGCACGAGGGCCTTGTGATCGCCGAGGACGAAGCGCGCCTGATCGCCTTGGACGACCGCGGTCTCGCCCTCGCCGCTGCCCCCATAGACGAGCATGGTGGCGGCATAGTCGGCGTTGACCAGGCCGCCCTGGTCGCGGAGCATCTGCGTTTGCCTGACCAGGAAGCCGCGGCCGGCGGCGGTATGGGAGAAACCGACGTTGCCGATGCTGCGTTCCCGGTGGTAGACCTGGCGTTCGTCGACGGTGGTGATGGGGGTACCGTCAGGCCAGAGCAGGGCGGCGTGGAAGCGGGCACCACGCTCGAGGGCAGGGAGGACGGAGGCGTCGTGGGCGGCGGCGTAGTAGGTGCCGATGGCCTCCATGTAGACCATGCTGCAGCCGAGTCCGGGGCCGTAGTTCTCGGACCAGAATCCGGCCGGGTCCTGGGCGGCGACAGCTCGCGCCATGAACGTGCGGGCAGCCTCCTGCCAGTCGGCGTTCTCGAAGCACTGTCCGGCGATGTAGAGCGCCATGGCGTGGTGGGCGGGGATGTTCTGGACCTCGTGGTCCATGTAGCGGCGGATACCCCGGAAGCCGAGCAGCAGGCCGCGTTCCCAGATCTCGCGGCTCGCGGCCGGCATGGCCTCGCGGACGAGGGCGTAGGAGCGGATCCAGCGGCTATAGGTCCAGGGCATGTGGATCTGACCCCAGGTGGCGTTGTCCTTCTTGCGGAAGACCCACATGCCCTGCGGATCCTGCTCGGCCGTCAGGGCCTCGCCGCCCCTGCAGATGGCCTGGAGCAGCCCGGCGTCGTGGTGGTAGGGGTTCGCCGGGTCCTGGGTGGCCCAGGCCACCGCCAGGGGGAAGATGACGTTCTGCTCCATGCAGACCCAGGGGTCGCTGCCGAAGCGTCCGCTTTCGGGGTCCTGCGTCTTGAGGATCTCCGGGACCTCGTGGACCAGGCTGGCGATGAGCCAGGTGCGATCCGGCCACGGCGCCGTGGTGGCGGCGCGCAGGGAAAGGGCCGCCGCCAGGACCGCCAGCGCGGCCAGGAGCACAGTGTTGTTCCGCCTGTTTGCCATACGCTGTCCGCTCATCCGGGGCGCGGGCAGGGCACCGCACCCCGCGTCACCATCAAGACGCGCGGGGGAACGGGCGGATTGGGGAGGGCTGAAGGCGGAGGGGTGGAAGGCGGAGGGATGAATGATGAATGATGAAGGCAGGAAGGGAAGAGGGATGGTTTGGGGCAGGGGCGCGGCGGCGGTAGGTTAGGCGTGGTCGCTGGCGGTGCTCCTGCAGGGCACTGGGCGGCAGGGGACTCAGGACGATGCGACCCCATATTGAGCGGCTCCGGGCGGCGGTGGTAGCGGATTTCGCCCGCTGTCGCGGTTCGCGGTTGACGGATCGCGGCGAGCAGGCGGCGCTGGCGCGTTTGGCGGCCCGTGAGTACACCGCCTCGGTCGGGCAGCCCGAAGTTGAGCGCAAGGCGGCGTTCCTGGACGCTTTTGCGCGCGAGATGCCCATCCGGGTGCAGCCCGCTGAGATGATCGTTGGTTCGCAGCGTTTCATGGCCCCGCCGTGGTCAGAACTCCTCGGCGCGGCGGCGGCGCGGGCGCTGCAGTTCCGCGGCAACCTCGGGCACGTGGTCGTAGACTACGGGCGGGTGCTGCGACGCGGTGTCAGCGGGCTGCGCGCCGATGTGGCGGCCGGGGCGGGGACGACGACGGCGGCGCGTACGAATCGAGCGGCGTTCGCCCGGGCGCTGGAGGCGTTCGCCCGTTTCATTGCCCGGCATGGGGACGCGGCCGCCGCGGCCGGTTCCGGGCAGGTTGCCGAGACCTGCGCCTGGATTGCGGAGCGGCCGCCGTGCACCTTCCAGCAGGCGCTGCAACTCACCTGGCTAACTCACGTCTTTCTCCATGCCGAGTCGCCCACCTCTGCCGCCATCAGTTTCGGCCGGTTGGACCAGTACCTGTGGCCGTACCTGCGGCGCGATCTTGCCGAGGGGATCTCGGACGAGGCGCAGGCGCGGGACCTGTTGAGCTGCTTCTGGCTGAAGTGCTGCGACGGCGACGAATCACAGAACCTGACCGTGGGGGGCTGCGATGAGGCGGGGCACGGGGCCGAGAACCCGCTGTCCAGGCTGTGCCTCGAGGTCTGCCGCGACCTGCGCGTCTGGCAGCCGTCGCTCTCGGTCCGCCTGGGGCCGGACAGCACCGCCGCCTTCCGGCAGGCTGCCTGCGAGCTGGCGGCGCTGGGGTTCGGCATGCCGTCGTTCCTGAATGATCCGCTGGTCAGCCGCGCCCTCGAGGCCGCCGGCATACCCCCGGCGCGGGCCCGCGACTATGGCATCGTCGGCTGCTATGAAGCCACGCCTCAAGGCGATGCGACGCCCTACACCGTGGCCGGGAGTATCCTCCTGCCCAACCTTTTCCGCGACTACCTGGCACAGGCCGCGGCGACGACCTATGCTGACTTCGAAGCCGGCTTCACGGCCTTTCTGCAGCGACGCTACCGGGAGGTGATCCTGCCGGGGTTTCAGACGGCCTGGGAACAGCGGGCGCAGGAGACGGCATCGCCGTTCGAGAGTCTCTGTCTGACGGGGTGCCTGGAATCGGGGCGTTGCGCGGAGGAGGGAGGAGCCCGTTTCAGCCTCTACGGGGTCGACATCCTGGGTCTGGGCACGGCGGTCGACAGCCTGCAGGCGGTACGGGAACTGGTCTATCACGAACGGGCGCTGACCCTGCGCGAGCTGCGGCAGGCGCTGGAGGCCGACTTTGCCGATGGCGCGGTTCTGCGGCGCTGCCGGACACTGCCCGGGAAGTATGGGACCGATGCCGAGTTCACCAACGCCCTGGCCGGGCGCTTGTCCGCGGTCCTGGGCCGGCTGGTGCTGGACCACCCGCTCGCCCAGGGGGTGCGCCCGTACCCCGGGCTTTTCCTGTTTGGCAGCGACATCATGTTGCCCTGTCCGGCGACGCCGGATGGGCGGCGCGCTGGCGAGCGGGTCTCCTACGGCTGCGGTCCGGGCGTCTATGGGCAGCAGGCCGGACCGACTGCCGTCCTGAACTCGGCGGCGTCCCTACGCCACGATCTGTTCGCCTGTGGCAACCCTTTGCTGCTGAGCCTGAGTCCGGCCGTGGTCTGTGGTCCTGCCGGCGTTGCCCGGGTGGCCGCGCTGGTGGAGGGTTACTTTGCCCGGGGCGGTTTCCAGGTGCACTTCAACACGACCTCGGTCGAGACGCTGCGTGAGGCCAAGGCGCACCCCGATGAGCACCGCGGGCTGCTGGTGCGGGTGAGCGGCTACAGCGCGCGTTTCACGGAACTGGCCGAGCGCTGGCAGGATGCACTGATCGAACGTACGGCCGCCGGAATCTGAGGTGCGCCGCGAGTGTGGTAGGAACGAACGGCGAGGGGTTCGTCGGCGCTGGGCTGCGGGGTTTGCGGTGGAGACGACGATGCTGGCAAGTGAGGCCCAGTTTACGGTGCTGGACTTTGAGAGCACGGGCAGCGTGGAGGGCTTTGCCAACGAGCCCTGGCAGATCGGCATGGTCTTCTTTGCGTCCGGGCGAGTGGTGGGGGACTGCTCCTTCTCCAGCCTGTTGCGGGTGGGTCAACGGCCCTTCAACCCGTATGCTCCGGGGCGCCATGCACTGGTGCGCGAGGAGCTCGCGGTGGCACCGCTGTTGGCGGATCTGTGGCCGTTGTTGAGTTCGTGGCTGGTGGGGCGGGCGCTGGTGGCGCACCATGCGGCCACGGAGCGGAAGTTCGTGGGCGAGACCTTTCCGCTGCACGGCTTTGGGCCGTGGGTCGACACGCTGGAACTGGCTCGGATCGCCTATCCCGCCAGCCCGAGTCACCGTCTGGAGGACCTGACCGAGACGCTTGGGCTGGAGCCGCGTCTGCGCGAGCGCTGTTCGGGCTTGGCGCCCCACGATGCGCTCTACGATGCCGTGGCCTGCGCGCTGCTGCTGGAGCACCTGCTGGGCCTGCCGCAGTGGCAGGGGGTCAGCGTGGCAGATCTGGCGGCGGCGCGTTCGGGCTGGGGCCGCGGGCCGCGGCCGGGCGCTGATCACAGGCTCTGGCGGGCGTAGCGTCCGAGGGCCATGGAGAGGCCGGCACAGGCGGCGAAGACGATGGCGAAGAGCCCGAAGACAGTCGGCATCGGGATGGCGTTGCCCAGGGCCGTGGCGCCGAGGGCCGCGCTGACGATGCCCAGGTCGCGGGCCGCGAAGACGACGCCGTAGACCAGCGGCCGCCGCTCGGGCTCGGCCTCTTTCCCGACGATGGCGCTGGCCGAGACCGAGACCGTGCTGTTGAGCAGGCCAAGGGCGAAGGCCGTGAGTACGGCACTGTAAGGCGAGTGGAAACAGACCGTGACGGCCAGGCCGGCGGCACCGGCGACGAAGCCGCTTACCAGAACCGGCGATGGCCCATAGCGGTCGTTGAGCGCGCCGCCGACCCAGGACAGGGCCATCAGCGTGGCCGGATAGAGTGAGACGGTCACCCAGATCCAACTGGCCCCATATTCGGTTTCGACATAGCGTGTGAAGGCGCCCAGGATCAGGCCGTAGCCCAGAGCCGAGAAGAACTGCAGGGCCGCGGCGATCTGGGCGCGGGGCCGGCGGAGGACGTCGCCGATGCCGGCGAGCGTCACCGTGCAGCGTGCCGGCGTGTCGGAGGCGGGCAGGAGGAAGGCCAGCAGGTTGCCGGGCAGGGTGATGGCGGCTGCCGCCACGTAGACCAGATACAGGCTGCGGCTCTCGAGGTGGTCGTAGAGCAGTCCCAGCAGGATGGCGCCGGCCAGCCAGCCGGCATGGAGGGAGGTGTAGAGGATGCCCATACCGGTGCCGTGGCGTCCTCCGGCCTGGTCGCTGAGGCGCAGGATCTGCATCGAGGTGCCCGTCCACATCATGGCGGCGCCGGCGCCCCAGAGAACGGCACCCGCAGCGGCCAGCGGGTACGACGGCACGAAGGCGACGGTCGCCATCAGCACGGTGAAGGCGAAATAGGCCCAGGCGCCGACCAGGGTGTAGCGGCGGTCCGACCAGTGCGGGAAGAGCCGCAGATTGAGCAGTCGGAAGACCACCATGCCGCCGTAGACGCAGGCGACGATGCTGCTGCACTGCAGCTTCGACCAGTCGGTCACGCGCGAAAGGTAGGGAACCAGGTATGCTTGTTGAGCCCCGGCACCCATGAAGACGAACACGAAGGTGGCGCTGAGAAGGTAGAGGTCCCGGCGGAAACGCCTGTCGGCCGTAGGGATTGGCGCCATAGTGTGTTGCTGCGGTCGCGGTGCGGGTTCGGGGTCACGTCAGGCTGCGGCAGGACCATACCGCGCCAACCGCGGTTTCCTACGGCAGTCACGGGGGCCGCCAGGGCTTCAGAGGGTTGCACTACAGTTCACACCCGTCCCATGGAGAACCCAGAGGCTGTAGCGGTTTAGGCTGTAGGCTAATAGGTTACAACACCGAACCTGGATCCGGAAACGCAGCGTACCCGAGGTAGCACCTAGCAGTCTACAGCCTGAGCACCTAACAGCCTTGGCGTCCTGTGGGACGCCTGTGATTGCGGTTGTAGGGTATATACGGTTGGGGTCTGGGCCGCGAGTTGCTGAGTGGGGTGTCCTCAGAAGGGGGTGGACCACGATGAAGCGCTGGATGGTGGCGGTCGTCTTCGCCCTGAGTACGCTGATCGGCCTCGCGCAGACGCCCGCGGCCGGACCGACGCTGATGGAGCTCATGCAGGCCCTGCAGTTCGCTGAACTGGTGCGAGCCGCAGCGCTTTCGCGCGAGCAGCTCTCCGCCTTGGCCGGGCTGCAGGCGCGCTGGCTCGATGGCCAGCAGGCTCCCGAGGCGGTGGCGGCTGCCGTTCTCGACGTCTGCCTGCAGGTGTTGAAAGGCAAGTCCACTGAGGAGGCGGTAAACGGTCCCGACGGCATTGGGCAGGAGTTGCGTCAGGTCCAGGAGCAGATCCAGACTGCCAGCCAGACCCTGGCGATCGAGTTGCGGGAGTTGCTCAAGCCCGAGCAGCGCCAGGCCCTGCTGGCGCAGCAGTCCCCGGCGCGCATGCTGGCCGGGCTGGTGCAAGCGCTGCGCCAGGCACGTAAGGCGCCGCAGCCCGAGTGGGAACAGATGCGCCAGGGCCTGAGCGGGGCCATGGCCGGCTTCGCGGGACCGCGCGGCGCGCCGAGCGCGGCCGGGGCGACTCCGGGCGAGTTGCTCGACCAGGCCCGCCAGATGCCCGATGCGGAGTTTGAGCGGGCGGCGCCGACCCTGGCGGGGGACTGGGCCCGCAAACTGGCCCCGGACATGATGCGGCAGGTGGACGATCCCGCCACGCAGGACCAGCGTCTGCTGGAGACCTGCCGGCGGCTGGTTTCGGATGCGCAGGGGCATGCCCTGCTTACGCGCCTGCTGGACGCTTCCCCGGCCGGGGCACCGGCGCCGGTTGGGGTGGCCGCCCCGGCGCCGGCCAAGTAGCGCCACCGTGCGGCACCTGGTTTCGGCGTGGAGCAGGGCGGTCGGCAGCGCGTGAGCGTTGCAGGTGCGGCGCTGGCAACCTTGCACTCAGGAGGGTTTCGCGTGGAGCCACTGACAGGGCGTGAGATCGTGAGCCGAGCCATCCACTTCCGCCGCCCGCCGCGGCTGCCGGTGACCATGGGGTGTTTTGGCGTTGACGATACCGGCTGGGTTGGCGCCAGAGCTCCGGCTGGGTGGAAGCCGGCCGCACCCGGCGAGGACGAATGGGGCTGTCGGTGGGAGAAGACCGAGGTGGAGAACATGGGCCAGGTGACCGGCCATCCGCTGGCCGACATCCGTCGCCTGGCGAGTTTCCGCCCCCCGGACTACTGCGACCCGTCGCGCTACGCGGAGATGGCGGCGGCGCTGGAGGCGGTCGAGGCCCAGGGGAAGTACGTCATCAGCGGCATCTTCATGGTGCTGTTCGAGCGCATGCACACCCTGCACGGGTTTGTGGACACGCTGGCCGGCCTCTACGACGAGCGGCCGGCCATGGAGGCCCTGGCCGACCTGATCGTCGAGACGCACGTGACCCTGGTCCGTGAGGTCGCTCGGCGCTTTCCCGGGCGCATCGATGGCTGGTGCATGAGCGACGACTGGGGCACGCAGACCGCGGCGTTCATCAGCTTCGACCTGTGGATGGACTTCTTCTTCCCGCGCTACAAACGCATCTTCGATGCCATGCATGAGGCGGGGTGCGACGTCTGGGTGCACTCGTGCGGTAAGGTTAACGAGATCATCGAGGGCTACATTCGTGCCGGCGTCAATGTGGTCAATCTGCAGCAACCGCGCGCCCTCGGCATCCGCGAGATCGGCGAGCGCTACCGAGGACGGATCGCCTTCCAGAGCCTGGCGGATATCCAGGCCACGTTGCCGAGCGGTGACCGCGGGCGGATTGCCGCCGACGCCGAGGCGCTGATGGCGCACTGGGCCAGCCCGCAGGGCGGGTTCATCTTCAGCGACTACGGCGCCGACGCCGCGATCGGGGTCAAGGAGGCTGGCGCCAAGCGCTTCATGTACGACGAATTCAGCCGGCGGTCGCAGGCCTTGTACGGGGCGGCACTGCCGGCCCCGGTTCTGCCGAGTTGACTCGCGGACGGTTGGTGGGCAGGCGGCAACGGGATGGGAGCGCTGGCCGAAGCGATTCCCTGGGCCGCTCCCGTTTCCGGGGTGTAGAGCGGCCGCGGAGAGCTATCAGTGATGAACATGCACACTTTGCAGTCGTTGTCCGGCGTCGTTGCCGGAGGGATCGCTTTCGCCGTCGCGGGGGCGGCCGTCGGGGCCGAGGCGGAACCTGTGGGTCGACCCAACTACGCGCGTCCTTTCGCGCCGCCGACACGGCCGGCGTTGCTGCCCTTGCCGCCCGGCGCCATCGAGCCGACGGGCTGGTTGCGCGACTGGTGTCTGGCGGCGCGGGACGGTTACACCGGCCACATGGACGACTACGACGACGAGTTCAAGCGCGCCTGGGCGGCCGACCACAAGATGACCGGCGAGGGTCTCCTCTGGTACAAGGGCGCCTGGCCCTATGAGGGCGGCGGGTACTGGTTCGATGGCCTGGCCCGCCTCGGCTACGCCCTGCATGACGAGGCCATGATCGAGCAGGCGCGGCGGCGCTTGTACGCGGTGGCGGACAACATGAACAGCAACGGAATCCTCTTTCTGTGGTGGCTCGACAAGAGCAGTGCCGACGACCGCAAGGCGCTCACGGCGGCGTTGGATGGGTGGCCGCTCTGGGCCTGCGGCCTGCTGGGACGGGGGCTGACGGGCTTCTATGCCGGTTCGGGTGACCGGCATATCCTGGAGGCGCTCGAGAAGGCCTACAGCAGTGACCCGGACTGCCTGCGTTCGATCACCGGCAATATCTCGAATCTCTGGCCGGCCTTCGACACCTACACGTGGACGGGGAACAAGGCGGTTGCCGAGGCCCTCGATGCGATGTTCCGGGAGGAGAACGCCGGGCTCCTGCCGAACGTGAACCGTTACCGCAAGGCACCCGATCTGACGCCTGGGGCGAGCGTGAGCAACGCCCATGTGGTCGAGTTCATCGAGTGCACCACACCGTGGGCAGTGGGCTATCTGTGGACCGGCCAGGCCAGTTACCTGCAGGCCGCTCTGGGCTGGCACGACCTGCTCGAGCGCGTCGCCATGCAGCCCTACGGGGTACCGGTAGCCGACGAGTGGTACGGCCCGACGGGGGCCTTCCGGGGGAGCGAGACCTGCGATGTCGCGGGGTACGTGTGGAGTCAGGCCGCGCTGCTGGCGGTGGCCGGCGAGGGGCGCCTGGCCGACCGCCTGGAACGCGCCTTCTTCAATGCCGGGCCCGCCACCGTGTCGCGCGACTACCGTACGCATGTCTACTTCCAGAGCCCCAACCGGATGGTCGCGGGTTCGCCGGATTTCCCGCACGGCCCGCGGGCCGGCGGCGGTTCGTACCAGCGCAAGCATGGGCCGCTGTGCTGCACGGCCGCGCTTAACCGCATCGTGCCCGCGTACGTGACGAACATGTGGATGGCCACCTATGACAACGGTCTGGTGGCGACCTGCTACGGCCCCTGCAAGGTGACGGCGCTGGCGGCAGACCGGGTGCCGGTCGAGATCGAGTGCCGTACGGACTACCCCTTCGGCGAGAGCATCGAGATGAGTTTCCAGCCGGCGCGGGCGGCGGCGTTTCCGGTCTCCTTCCATATTCCGGGCTGGTGTGCGAACCCCGAACTGGCGGTGAACGGCGTCGCGGTCAAGGTCGACGCTGACGCCAAGGGCTTCGTCTGCGTTCGCCGCACCTGGGCCCCGGGCGACCGCGTTCGCCTGCACTTCCCGATGACCGCGGTGGTGCAGACCGGGCGCGATAGCGCCACCGGCGCACCGTACGATGGCGCGCATCGCGCCACCCCCGTGAGCATCCCGTTGCCGGACAGCGCCGAGGGTGTGCCCTACGCTGCGGTCTCCTATGGGCCGCTGCTCTTTGCCCTGGCGATCCCGGACACCGTCGACGCCAACACGCCTGACCCCGAAGCCCCATGGCGCTACGCGCTGGATGTGCAGAACCCCGAGATCGCGGTGGAGCGGCAGGCCGTGGCGGCTCCCTGGAACTGGCCCTTGGCGGCGCCACTGCGGCTGCGTGCCAACGCGGTGGCGATCGACTGGGAGCCCGACCCGCAGGCTCCCGCCCTGCCCAGCCAGCCCTGTGCCCGGCGCGGGCCGGCCGAACGCATTGCACTGGTGCCCTACGGCTGCACCAAGTTCCGCATTTCGATGTTCCCGGTGACGGCGGGGACTCCCTGATACCCAGTTCCGCAGGCAAGGGGGGCGACACGGCGATGACACGACGCGAGCGTTTGCAGGCCACGTTGCAGGGCAAGTCGGTGGATCGTCCGGCGGTCTCGTTCTATGAGATCGGGGGCTGGGCGATGGACCTCAGCGACGACGAGTTTGCGGTCTGGAACGACCCCACGTGGCGGCCTCTCGTCGCCCTGGCCCACGCACGGACGGACGTCATCCGGATGGTTGGCGCCGGCTGGCACGGCGGTTCCGACAACGGCCTCGCGGAACTCGTGACCTACGCGAGCCACCGTGAAGGCGACGCGCGGCTCACGCGCACCACGATTCGGGCGCCGGGCCGAACGCTGACCGCGTTGACCCGCCAGGACAAAGACGTCCAGACGGTCTGGACGCTGGAGCATCTGCTCAAGGACGCCGAGGATGCCGAAGCCTATCTGCGGCTGCCGGAGCCGACCTTGGGTGTGGTGGATGTGTCCGGCATCCTTGCCGCGGAAGAGGCGCTTGGAGACAGCGGCATCGTCAGCATCGATACCGGCGATCCGATCTGTGCGGTGGCGGGCCTGTTCTCCATGGAGGCCTACACGGTGCTGGCGCTGACTGAGCCCCAGCTTTTCCACCGCCTGCTTGAACGGGCGGCTCGCGAGCAGTTCCCGCGCTGTGAGCAGGTGGCGCGGGCCTGCCCCGGTAGGCTGTGGCGGATCTGCGGGTCGGAGTACGCCAGTGAGCCTTTTCTGCCGCCCTCCCTGTACGAGGAGTACGTTGGCCGCTACACCGGACAGATCGTGCGGACGATCCAGCAGTACGGCGGCTACGCCCGCCTCCACTCGCACGGGAGGCTGCGGGGGATCCTGCCCGCCATCGCCCGTATGCGGCCGGACGGACTGGACCCCCTCGAACCGCCGCCACAGGGGGATATGGCCCTCTGGGAGATCAAGGCAGCGATCGGCCGGGACACGGTACTGCTGGGTAACATCGAGGCGGCCGATATCGAGAATCTGCCGACCGCCGACTTCGAGCGTCGGGTGGTGACCGCCCTGCGCGAAGGCACCGCCGGAGCCGGTCGCGGCTTCATCCTCCATCCCTCGGCGTGTCCCTACGGGCGCACCATCACCGCCCGCACGATGGCCAACTACGAGACCATGCTTCGCCTCGCGGAGAACTGGGCGGGGTGAAGGGTGGTCAGTGGTCATTGGTCAGTAGTCAGTGGTCAGTGGTCAGTGGTCAGTGGTCAGTGGCCGGTGGCCGGTCAGCCGGCCCTTGACCGGCGGGCTTTGCAGGTTACCCTACGTGGCGCGCTGCGATCCGCCCGAGTCGCGGCTGTTTGCGGTCTGGTCTGAGCAGGTGTGAACCAGGCGATGGAGGACCTAGTGCCATGGGTTTCGAGCCGACTTTCGAGTCCATCCTGCAGTACGAGTGTCCGCAGTGGTTCCGGGACGCCAAGTTCGGCATCTGGAGCCACTGGGGTCCCCAGAGCGTGCCCATGTACGGGGACTGGTATGCCCGGCACATGTACGTCCAGGACAGCGCGCAGTACCTCTACCACGTTCGCCACTATGGCCACCCGTCTACGTTCGGCTACAAGGACATCTGCGCGCTCTGGAAGGCGGAGTGCTTTGACCCCGAGGAGCTGATGCGGCTGTACAAGCGGGCCGGGGCGCGCTACTTCGTCGGCCAGGCCATGCATCACGACCATTTCTTCAACTACGCATCGAAGCTCAATCGCTTCAATTCGGTGCAGGTCGGGCCCAAGAAGGACATCTGCGGGCTGTGGAAGGCTGCCGCGACCCGCGAAGGCCTGCCCTTCGGGCTCACCGAGCATCTCGGGGCGACCTTCTCCTGGTGGCGCACCAACAAGTGGTGTGATACCCACGGGCCCTACGCCGGCGTCCCCTATGACGGCAACGATCCGCGGTACCGCGACTTCTACCTCGACAACTACGAGCACGTGGTGCCGGGGGAGAACCGGGCCGACACCGGGGCACACCCTTGGTATACGGCCAATGCCGGCTTCCGGAAGTACTGGCTGGAGGTGGTCAAGGAAGTGGTGGACCTGTACGAGCCCGACCTGCTGTACTCCGACGGGCCGCTGCCATTTGGCGACCATGGCGCCTCGCCGCAGGGCGCCCCCGCGTTCGCCCACGGTCTGCAGGCGGTGGCGCATCTCTACAACACCTCCGCCCGCAAGCATGGCCGCAACCAGGCCGTCTACAACCAGAAGGACCGCCGTCCCGAGATCTACCGTGTCGGCGTCCTCGACATCGAGAAGAGCCAGTTGCCCGGGATCAACCCTGAGCCCTGGCAGACGGACACCTGCATCGGCAACTGGTTCTACGATGTGCGCCAGAAGTTCAAGCAACCGGCCCACGTCATCGAGATGCTGATCGACATCGTGGCCAAGAACGGTTGCATGCTGCTGAACATCCTCCAGAAGCCGGACGGCAGTATCGACGCGGAGAGCCGTTACCTGCTCGAGGAACTGGCCGGCTGGTTCCCGGTGTGCGGCGAGGCGATCCACGGTACGCGGCCGTGGCGGCAGTACGGCGAGGGTGACAGTCGGGTGGTGATCGAGGGGTTCAAGGAGGAGAAGGCCACCTGGAACAACTCGGACTTCCGCTTCACGACGCGCGGCCAGACCCTCTATGCCTTCATGCTCAAGGCACCCGAGAACCGGATTGCCGTGCTGAAGAGCCTCGGCGAAACGGACCGGGTGCTCTCGGTGCGGCTGCTGGGTGCTGGCGAGTGCGAGTTCAGGCAGGCGTTTGGGGTGCTCACCGTCAAGTTGCCTTCAGCGTTGCCGACGAGTTACACGAATGCGTTGGCCATCCAACTCGCCTGAGGCACGGCGCCTGGCGAGGGCGAGCGCGGCGGCGCCGGGGCGGGGCCCGTTGCCGGGTGCCTCGGCGCTGTCACTCTGCGGAGAGGCCGGATGAAACGCATCACCTGGTCGGTGTTGGTCGGGGCCGCCCTCCTGGCCCTGTCGGTGGGGCTCTATGCCCTGCAGGTGGCGCTGTTCCAGCGCCCGGATGACACGCGCTTCTACCTGCTACAGGATCTCGCCTTCCTACCGGTTCAGATACTACTGGTAACGCTCATCGTCAACCAGCTGGTGACGCGACGCGAGCGCCAGACGATGCTTGACAAGATGAACATGGTGATCGGCGCTTTCTACGCCGAAGTCGGTACGGAGCTGCTCAAGCGTCTGCATGCGTTCGATGCGCAGGCCGGCGCCGTCGGCCCTGGCCTGCGGGTCGGCGGCGACTGGTCGGCGCGCCGCTTTGCCGGTGCGATCGAGGTCGCGCGCGCCCACACGTCCAAGATCGAGTTTTCGCGTGAAGACCTGGCTGGACTGGGCGCTTTCCTGCAGGCGCGCCGCGATTTCCTCCTGCGTCTGCTCGAGAACCCCAACCTGCTGGAGCATGACACGTTCACCGACAGCCTGTGGGCCGTTTTCCATCTCACCGATGAACTGGCCCATCGCCGCGACCTGCAGGCACTCCCGGACACTGACGTGCAGCACTTGCGCGGTGATCTTGATCGCGCCTACAAGTGCATTGTCGCCGAGTGGCTGGCGTACATGCGGAACCTGAAGCGGGACTACCCGTATCTCTTCTCGCTGGCCGTGCGCACGAACCCCTTCGATCCGTCGGCTCAGGCCGAAGTCCGCTAGGGCTGCGTGGCAACGCCTGGGCTGGCGTGCGGCCGGCAGAGGTTGTTGCTGGGGCACGGTCGCCATCGCCGTGCGGGGGGCTAGATTAGTCTGTTACCACCGGCCCGTTCGCTGGGGTACTGGACGCGGTTCACCCGCATGGCTGAGGGACTCATGGGCCAGGGAGCCGGCAACGTAGAGCAGGGCGAGGCCGCCGCGGGCGGGCCGGGGCGGATTCTGCTGGCCGAGGATGACGCCAGCCTGTGCCGTTCGCTGACGCGCATCCTGGCCAAGGGCGGCTACGCCGTGGAGGCGGTGCAGAGCGGCGATGCGGCCCGCGACCGGATCATGGCCCAGGAGTACGATGTCATCCTCAGTGACATCAACATGCCCGGGATGACCGGACCCGAACTCCTCCGCGAATGCCGTATGCGCTGGCCCCACACCGAGGTCGTGCTGATGACGGGTGATCCGCATCTTGCCGCCGCCGTTCAGTGCATGAAGGCGGGAGCCTTTGACTACCTGGAGAAGCCGGCGCGGGGTGCGGCCTTGTTGGCCAAGATCGCTAGCGCCATGGCGTCCTCGCGCAACCGTCGCCGGGTTGATGATACCGCTCCCCTGACGCCGCCCCTGCCCAACGGTATGCGGACCATCCGCTGTCTCGGTTCGGGGACCATGGGTATCGTGTTGCTGGTGGAGAAGGATGGGCAGCCGTTCGCCATGAAGATCCTGAGGGCGGACGCGACCCTCATGGACAGCGGTACGGCGCACCGGCGTTTCTGCCGGGAGGCGACCATCCTCAGCGCCATCGACCACCCGGGTATCGTGCGCGTTCATGATTGGGGCAGTACGCCTGCCGCCCAACCCTTTATCCTCATGGAGTACGTCGATGGCAAGACCCTGCACGAACTGGCGGCGGAGGGCTCGCTGACCCAGGCCCAGAAGTTGGACATCCTGGGGCAGGTTGGGCGCGCCGTGCAGTTCGTTCACGAGCGCGCGATCATCCACCGGGACATCAAGCCAAGCAACGTCCTGGTGACTCCAGACCTGACGGTTAAACTCTCGGATTTCGGGCTTGCCCGATTCGTCGCGGGACGCTCTTCGATGACCCTGCCGGGCAGCGTGGTTGGCTCGCCCGCGTACATGGCCCCCGAGACCTTCTCCGGAGCCGAGCCAGACTGCCTGTCGGACATCTTCTCGCTGGGGGTCCTGAGCTACGAACTACTGGCCGGCACCAGCCCTTTCCATGGTGGCGACCTGCAGCAGATTATCTACGCCGTGAACCACACCACGCCGCCGCCTCTCGGCAGTTTGACGGCGGGTGTGCCCGACGCGCTGCAGCGGGTCGTGATGCGGATGATCGCGAAGTCCCCCGCGGACCGCTGCCAAGGGGTGGGGGAGTTCCTGGCCGCTCTTGGGCAGCCGTGCGAATGCGGCTCCTGAAGTGCAGGCGCTGAGACGATGGGAGGTGGGTGAAGATGGGGTCTCTTCGGTTCGTTGCAGTCAGCATCGTCGCCTTGGTGACGGGGTGTGCGCAGCACCGTACTACGCCGCCCGGCGGCAGCGTGCAGTCACCGGCATCCAGGCAGGGCCACCGGGCCATCGAGATCGGCGTCACCTCCAACGAGGTCCCGCCCGTGCCGCGCGCGTCGCCGCGCCGCGACGTCCTGCTGCTTTTTGAGTTGGACGAGGGTATTGGCGGCCAGGAGATCACGACGATCTACCAGGACGACCGTCGGGCCTATGATCGGGCGCTGGAAAACGTCTACGACGCCCTGCGACCACTCACCCAGGCCTATCGGGTCGCCGTCCTGATCTACCCGCAGCATCATTACCGAGCCCAGGGCTACGGCCGGCAGCCCGGAGAGCCCTTGGATCGCGTCTCCAGCAACCTGCTGCATGCGCTCGCGTTCTTCCAGGCCAAGGGCGGCATCAGCGTCTACCTGGAGATGTACTCCTCCGGCATCCGGACCAACCAGAACGGCGAGCTGGCGGCGTTGCCGCCGGCACCGCTGCACGCCGCTGACAGTTCTGGGGTCGACGGACTGCCCATGGATGTCGACACCCTCGCCGCGCTCAGGCAGGCCTACCCGGCGGTCCTGGAGGGTATCCGCTTCCACGAACTGGTCGGCACCGACCAGGTGCACGTGACCGGCGATGCCTGGTGGGTAGCGCATTCCTTTGCGGTGCGGGATGATGTCATTCGGGCGCTGGTCGACACCTGTGCCACCAGCGGCCTCAGGTTGGTCTGGTCGGACCACACCTGGCCCTGGAATGCCCCGGACTACAAGCCCGACGCTGGCGCCTGGTGGGAGGCGCTGTTCGGCTATGCGACGGCCATGCTCGAGGAGCGGGTGACCTACAGCCGGGCCAACAACAACTTCAGCCTGCCGCTGGCGTTCGGGCCGGCGGACGACCGCGTGCGTACCCTCGGTCGCACCTGGGGGATGTCGGTCCAGTCCTGGTTCTGGAATACGCAGCAGTCCGGCAACCTGAACACCTCCTGGGGCGGGCCCAAGTTCTTCCGCTTCGGCGAGGATCGGATGCCGGTCGAGTTGATGGCGTCGTTCACCCTCAAGGGTCTGCGCGAGGGGGCGTCCGTGATCCAGTACGAACCCGCCTGGTACTTCTTCAACTGCGACTACCCGGTATACCTGGCCGAGGAGGCCAAGCGTGAGCCGACGAGCGTCGGCAAGGCCAGCTACACGGGCAGTTACGAGCAGGCGCCAGACTACAGCGCTCGGCTGGCGCTGCGGCGGCTCATTCGCGTCCTCCTTGATCCCGCTAGCCCCGACAATCCCGCTCCGACTCCGGCCGCTTACTACGGCACCGACGCGGCCCAGTGGGAGAGCAACCTTGAGACTGATCCCCCGAAGAAGTACTTCCAGACCACCTTGACGGTGCTCCATGCCGATGGCTACCGACGGCACTTCGACCTCTACAACAACGGCCGGCTCTGGCAGGAGCAGAACCAGGACCGCTTCGCCGAGCGGATCTTCGCTGGCAAGATTCTGACGGCCGTGCGCTTGCGACTCACCGGCGAGGCCAACGATGATCTGCTCGTCGTCAAGGAGGACGGTGGCCGGCGCATTGCCGAGTTCGACAACCAGAACAGCGGCCTGATGGCGACCTTGACGGACCTCGTCGCCGACAACGCCGATGGCCGGCTGGTTGGCGTCACCACGGCCAACCTGGTCAGCGCCACCGTCGCCACGCTCGACGGCGATCCGGATGAGATCGTCGTTGCCCGCGCCGCAGAGACGTCGGCCAACCTTCACTTCACCGTCTACCAACTCGGACCGGGTGGCCGGCGGCCGTTCGATGTCACCGTGGCGCCGTTGCCGCCGGAGCTCACCCAGGAGCGCTTCGGCAGCCTGCTGGGTGCGGTCCCGGCGGCGGAGTTCGTTGCCTTCGCCGGGCTGCGCTTCGACAATTCCGTCTTTGGCGACATGACCCGCCGCTTGGGCGGCCTCGCGGTGCTCACGGCGAAGGCGGGCAGCCTCCACCTCGAGGTCAGGGCCGCGGACCAGCCCCCGGCGGCCCTCGACCTGGGACCGGTTGCCGATCCGCGCGCCGTGCTGCTCAGTGCCGGCTGTATCAACTTCGACTACGCCGACGAACTCTGCGTCCTGCGCGCCACCGCTGCCGGTGTCTGGACGCTGTCGACGGTCACCGCCGTCGCGGGAACCTACTCCAGGATCGAGGACGTCCCGTTCGAGAGCGCCGAGCACACTCCGACGACGCTCTTCACGCTGAGCAAGTACGCCTATAACAACGCCGCCACGAATCTCCGACGGCGCGATGCCGCGAATGCCGGGAAGAACCTGGCCCAGGGTTGTCCGGTGACCATGGACGCCCCTGACAAGTGGGGTAACGTCGCCGCGAAGGCGAGCGACGGCCGTCACGATACCTGGGCCTCGGACGGGATCGAAGGGCACGCCCCGACGCTGACGGTAGACCTGGGGGCAGAGCAGGCCCTGAACCGGGTGGTGATCGGCGCGCCCAACCGTGGCAACGTGGGCGCGTTCAGCGTTCGGGTCTCGGTCGACGGCACGAACTGGGCCGAAGTGGCCGCCGAGCCGGGGGCCGTCTCCAACATTCCGCTGACCTACGATTTCGCGAAAACCCAGGCGCGGTACGTCCGGCTCGAAGTCACCCGTACGCATCGGCCGACGGGCTGGGTATCGGTTTCCGAGATCGAGGCGTACTGTACGGACAGTCCACCCCAGCCCTGAAGGATGCCTTGGCCCCCATGCTGTTAGCTTTGTGACTGCACCCGCGGTTGCAGACGAGCAGGCCGGGGGTGTCGCCAGACCGTGAGCCTGTCGAACGGCCAGTACCCGACCCCGGCCGCACGCTCAGCGTGCGACCGGGAATCGCCCCGCGCCGCCAAGCAGAACAGGAGAGCTACTAGCATTGGGGGCCCCCGGTGCCAGGTCAGAGGCCGGGCGCTTGCCACGGAGGATCTCAGGATGAAGAAGATCGCCGCCATCGTCACCGAGTACCGGGCCCTGTCCCATGCCGACGTGATGGTCACCAAGTTCCTCAAGGGCTTCCCCACCGACGCGGGCCTGCAGCCGCCGCGGGTCGAGATTGCCTCCATGTACATCGACCAGTTCCCCGAGGTGGCCGGGGCCTCGATGTGGGAGAGCGCGGACATCGGACGTCGTATCGCCGCCGAGCACGGGGTGCCGATCTACCCCAGCATCGTCAAGGCCCTCACCCTCGGCGGCGAGCGGCTGGCGGTAGACGGCGTACTGCTCATCGGCGAACACGGGGATTACGCCTGGAACGAGAAGGAGCAGCACCTCTTTCCACGCAAGTACTTCATGGAACAGATCTGCGGGGTACTGGCCACCAGCGGCCGCGGCGTGCCCATCTTCAACGACAAGCACCTGTCCTACAATTGGCACGACATCAAATGGATGTATGACCGGGCCAAGGACGTTAGGGCGCCCCTGATGGCCGGTTCCAGCATCCCGCTATGCTGGCGCAATCCCTGGCTTGAGCACGAACTGGAAACCCCCATCACGGAGGCCGTCGCCATCGGCTTCTCCGGGTTGGACATCTATGGCTTCCACACGCTGGAGGGGCTGCAGTGCATGGTGGAGCGCCGCCGGGGCGGCGAGACCGGGGTCAGGGCGGTGACCTGTCTGGAAGGGGAGGCGGTCTGGGAGGCCGCGCGTGCGGGGCGCTGGTCGCGCGACCTGGCCGAAGCCGCCTGTGCCTGCATCGAGAACAAGCCCGCCGGCAGCATGGAGGAGCACTGCAAGCATCCGGCCCTCTTCCTGCTGGAGTATAGCGACGGGACCCGCGGCGCGGTACTGATGCTCAACGGCTACGTGACCGACCTGGCCTATGCGGCGCGGGTGGGAAGCCAGGTGCAGGCCACCGAGATCTACGCGCAGGGCCATGGCGGCCCGCTCGGGGCCTACGCCCACTTCAGCTACCTGAGCCTGAACATCGAGGAGATGTTCCTCAGCGGCCAGCCCGCCTACCCGGCGGAGCGCACGGTGCTGACCAGCGGGGTGCTGGAGGCGGCCCTGACGTCGCGCCATGAGGGTCACCGCCGGCTGGAAACACCTTGGCTGAACGTCGCTTACACGTCCTACGACGCATTGCGCTGGCGGCCCACCGCGCCGCGACCCGCCGGGGCCTGCCTGGCCCCCTGGCCGCCCCCGTGAGGACCGGCGCGCTCAAGGGCCGTGCGCCGCCCGTTGGCTGAAAGGGCTCGGATGAACCGCAGAGGAGGCCGGATAACCGTGCGTTGGACAACCTTGGCGATGGTGACGTTGGGGACGCTGGCGGCAGCGCGCCTCGAGGGTGCGGAGGCCGTGGCCAATCCCATGCCGGTGGGCGTGGACGAGGCCGGCGCCAAGCTGCACATCAGCGAGGATCCTGCGGCGCAGGACGCCTTCGAGCAGATCGGCTTCGACTTCCTGATGCACCACCTCTGGGGGCCGCCGACGGTGGAGCAGATCGACCGTCTGGAGCGCTGGGCCGCGGCCCGCGGGCACCGTTTCTTCATCAACCAGGAGAACTCCACGGCGGCCAAAGAGCCCGGCGACCCGGCAGTCTACCGCAAGCCGGGCGGGTTCTTCCAGCCGCCGCGCGAGTATGTGGAGCGTTGCCTGGCGAGCCCGCGCTTCCTGGGGTTCTGCTTCGACGAGTGCGAGCACTGGATCTGCAACGGCAACTCGGTGACCGCAGGCGGGGCTTTCGCGCCGCACTTCTACGACGCCGAGGGCGACACCCTGGAGGGGGCCTACGCGGGCAATCTGGAGAATCTGCAGACGCTGATGGCGCGGGTCTTCCCCGGTTTCGCCGAGCGTGGGCGCCAGTCCGGGCAGGTCCCCATCGTCGGCACCGAGAGCGTTCTCCCGGACCTGCAGCACCTGTTTGCGCGGGCCGGCCTGGTGCAGATGCCGAAACTGCTCAAGGAGACGATCACCCCGGTGACCCTGGCGATGGCGATGGGTGCCGCCAAGCAGTACGGCGTACAGCATTGGACGTCGGTGGATCTGTGGGGCGTCCCCGGCTACCCCGGGCATGCGCCCGAGGAACTGCGGTCGGCGCTGCTGATCTCCTACTGGACCGGGGCTGAGCGTACGTACATCGAGAACTTCGGCTACCAGGGCAGCCTGTTCCGTGACCAGGATGGCCGCGCCGAGCTTTCCGCCTATGGTGTGGTGGCCCGCGAGTTCATCCGCGAGTACCTGCCCCGGCACCCGCGCACCCTCCGCTTTGCGGACTTCGCCCCCGAGGTGATCATCGTCCGCTTCCCGGACTCCGACTGGGGGCAGGAGAACCCCGGCCCCTGGATCCGCCGCAACCTCTATGGCGCCAGCAATCTGGTGCCCGATGACGTCACCCGCTACTGGCTGAAGGTCTGGCACGTCATCACGCACGGCACGATCCCGGTCACGGCGCTGAATTACAACACGCCGTTGGGCATCCCGTACCGCGTCCTGTTCCCCGCCAATAACGTCGCCGTCTATGACCACACCGCCGCCGACCCGATGCTCTACCGCAGCGCCCGGCTGGTCTTCCTGGTGGGCAAGCGTGTCGAACCCCCGTGCCTGGCGACCCTGCAGGGGCTGGCGGCGCGGGGGCTGACCGTGGTTGCTACCAGCCGCCTGGCCCCCAGTGAGATGTCGGCGGTGGGTCCCGCGGGCTACACGGTCTACCCCAGCGGCAGCGGGCGTTGGATCGTGACCGACGATGTCACCCTGCCGGCCGTGCGCGCCCTGCTGGCCCCGTACCTCGGGCAGGCGGACCAACTGCGCTACGTGTTCGGAGACACCGAGGTCATCTTCACGGCGCCGGAGGACCCGAACCGCGTGCAGGTGAGCGTCCAGCCAACCATCCGCTAGCGCCCCCGCCCCCGCTCCGATGGACCTGATGGAGGGCGAAGCTCCCCAGGCGCGAACGCGCCGCTGAGCCACCGGCCAGAGGCCGCGGACGGGGGACGGCTCACCGCCTGCGCGCAGGTCCTGCTGGCCAGCAGGATTCGCCCTCCAAAGCGTGCCCGCAAAGCCGGTGGCCGCGGACTTCACAGAGACACTCCGCGCGCCGCCTCACCCCTTGCACTCCCCCCGCCTCAGAACTACCTTCTGCCTGGTGCCGTGCAACGCGACTCCGAGCCCGCTGGCGCGGGCATTCGAGGTCGCCGACACCAGGCCGCGATACCGGAAAGGGAGACGATGAAGAGCATTGGCGAGGTCCTCGTGGTGGCAGTCTGCGTCTGCGTCGGGTCGCAGGGCGGTGACGCTCCGGCGGCCGAGATTCGTCTGGGCACGATGAAGGCCGGCAGGATCCTGTTCCTCGGCAACAGCATCACGACGGTTCCGCAGCGCAATGAGCCGATCTGGTGGGGGCTGTCGGCCAGTACCCCGGCCCGGGACTATGCCCACCTGCTGGTCGGCGCCATCGATGCCAAGACCGGCGGCCATCTCGTCATGCTTCCCACGACCGCACCGAAGACCCTCCCGGACGGCAGCGTCGAGCAGTGCGAAAGCAACGTCATCAATATCGCCGACGTCTTCGAGCGCGGCTACGCCGCCTACGCCGGCGCCATGATCGCCAAGCAACTCGCCTGGAAGGCCGATATCGTCATCCTCCAGTTCGGCGAGAACATCCCCCCGGCAACCTTCAACGCCGACGTCTTCATGCAGGGCTTCCGGAAACTCCTGGCCGACCTCAAGGCGAGCGGCAACCCGCACATCATCATGGCAGGCTACATCCTTGGCGTGAACCCGACGGTGGACGAGATGAAACGAACGCTCTGTGCGGAAGACCCCACGCATCGCGTCTTCGTTGACCTCGGCAAGGTCGCCCAGGACCCGTCGAACATGGGCGAGTACGGGCATCCCAATGACAAGGGGATGGCCCTCATCGCGGACACCCTGTTCCAGGCGATCCTGACCCACTCCACGGCGGAGTAGGGGCCCCGACGGCCATCGCTGTTTGTGACGAGCGCAGACCAGGCCCGTGCCGCCATCCCCGACCGCTCGCGCCGGCGGGCTGTTCTTGCGGGGCAGGCAACGCGCCGGCGGCCGGTCGGCCGAGTATGGTACCGCCGTGCGCAGCGCCGCGTGCCGAGGCGCCGCCGAGGGTAGGCCGAGCACGATGACAGAACACTCCGCAGCCGCCGCACCACCGCTTCTGGAGATCCGCGACCTCTCCGTGGATTTTGGCCAGGCCCCGCTGGCGACGCACGCCGTGCGGGGTGCGTCCCTCCACGTCCTGCCGGGCGAGACCGTCGGCCTGGTCGGCGAGAGCGGGTCCGGGAAGTCGGTGACCGCACTCTCCGTGCTGCAGCTTCTGCGCGGCGTGGCGCGTTACCCCGGTGGCCAGGTCTGGCTGCGCGGCCGACCGGGTGAAGCGCCCCTGGATCTGCTGGCCGCGCCGCAGCCCGTTCTGCAGCGCGTTCGCGGTGGGCGCATCGCCATGATCTTCCAGGAGCCGATGACCTCGCTGAACCCGCTGCACACGGTCGAGAAACAGATCGGTGAAACCCTGTGCCTGCACCGTGGACTCAACGGCCGGGAGGCCCGCGAGCGCGTCCTGGAACTGCTCGACCGCGTCGGCATCCGCGATGCCGCGGCCCGTCTGCGGGCCTATCCGCACGAGCTTTCCGGGGGGCAGCGCCAACGGGTGATGATCGCCATGGCCCTGGCGAACCAGCCCGAGTTGCTGATCGCCGACGAACCCACCACGGCGCTGGACGTGACGGTGCAGGCCCAGATCCTGGAACTGGTCTGCCGCCTGCAGGCTGAACTCGGGATGGCCATGCTCTGGATCACTCACGATCTGGAGATCATCCGTCGCCTGGCGGCCCGCGTCTACGTCATGGAGCAGGGCGTCGTGGTCGAGAATGGCTCCTGCGCCGACGTCTTTCAGGCCCCTCGGCACCCCTACACCGTGAAGCTCATCCAGGCTGTCCCTGACCCCGCTTCGCCGGCTGTTCCGGACAGCGCGCCGGAACTGATCAGGATCGAGGCGCTCAAGGTCCATTTCCCGATCCGCGCCGGCCTGTTGCGGCGGGTCGTCGGCCGCGTGCGGGCGGTGGACGGTATCAGCCTGCGCGTGCGCCAAGGCGAGACCGTCGGACTGGTGGGTGAGAGCGGCTCGGGCAAGTCCACCGTGGCCAATGCGCTGCTGCGGCTGATCCCGCGGACCGCGGCCCTCATCGAGGGGCGGTTGCTGTACGCCGGCACCGAGCTCTCGGGGCTCGGGTTCCGCGCCATGCGGCCGTTGCGGCGGCACCTGCAGATCGTCTTCCAGGACCCCTACGGTGCGTTGAGCCCACGTCTCAGTGTCGGCGACATCGTCGGCGAGGGGCTGCAGGTCCACCACCCCGAGATCGGGCCGGCGGAACGCGACGCGCTGGTGGTCGACACCCTGCGCAAGGTTGAGCTGGACCCGGAGACCCGCCAGCGCTACCCGCACGAGTTCTCGGGCGGCCAGCGGCAACGCGTCGCCCTGGCGCGGGCCCTCGTGCTCAAGCCGCGCTTCCTGGTCCTGGACGAACCGACGTCGGCGCTGGACATGACCGTGCAGAAGGAGGTCCTGCGGCTGCTGGCAGACCTGCAGTGCCGCGAGGGCCTGGCGTATCTCCTGATCAGCCATGACCTGAAGGTGATCCGCGCCCTCTGCAACCACGTGCTGGTGATGCAGGATGGCCGTGTGGTCGAGGAGGGGCCCGCCGAGCAGATCCTCAGTCATCCGCGGGAGCCCTACACCCAGGCGTTGATCGCGGCCGCCTTCGAGCTCAAGGCCCTGGCCGATGGCGCGGTCGCAAGGTAACCCAAGAGGATGGCCCGGTCGTGATCGGATTCCTAACCTGGCAATGGTCACCGCTGACCCGGCGCCGGCTGGAGAGCTTCTGCCGGAACCGGCGGGGCCTCTGGTCGCTGTGGGTGTTTCTGGCGCTGTTGCTGGTCAGTCTGCCGGCGGAGTTCATCGCCAACGACAAGCCCTTGCTCATTCTTTTCAAGGGCCGCTGCTACGTGCCGGCCCTGCGGGCCTACCCCGAGACCGCGTTTGGCGGCGACTTCGAGACCGAGGCCGACTATCGCGATCCGCTGCTGATGGATGACCTCATCGAGGCCGGCGGCGGCCGTGTCGTCTGGCCCCCGGTACACTGGAGCTACCGCACTGTCGATCGCGAGAGTTCGGAGCCCTCGCCGGCCCGGCCGAGTTCTCGGCACTGGCTGGGGACCGACGATCAGGGCCGCGATGTGCTGGCGCGCGCCCTGTACGGCTTCCGGCTGTCGGTACTCTTCGGGTTTGCGCTCACTGGCATCAGCACCGTGGTGGGCGTGCTGATGGGCCTGTGGCAGGGCTTCTCGGGGGGCTGGGTTGACCTGCTGGTGCAGCGCTTCATGGAGCTCTGGGGCTCCATGCCCTCGCTGTACCTGCTCATCATCATGGCCTCGTTCGTCGTGCCCAGCTTCTGGACGCTGCTGTCGTTGCTGCTGCTGTTCAACTGGATGGGGCTGGTGTACGTGGTGCGGGCGGAGACCCTGCGCACCCGCAACCTCGAGTACGTGCGTGCGGCTCGGGCGCTGGGGCTGTCAGGTCTGCGCATCGCCCTGCGCCACGTGCTGCCCAACGCCATGGTCACAACGCTGACCTTCATTCCCTTCAATCTGGCGGCGTCGCTGACCACCCTGACCTCGCTGGACTTCCTGGGCCTGGGCCTGCCCCCCGGCTCGCCGTCCCTGGGTGAGATGCTGCAACAGGGCAAAGCCAATCTCCACGCGCCCTGGCTTGGCCTGACCGCGTTCCTCGTCCTGGCGGTTACCTTCACCTTGGTGGTGTTTATTGGCGAAGGCGTGCGCGACGTCTTCGACCCCCGGCGGGCAGTGGGCGCACCAGAGACCAGGCGGTAGCACCATGTGGGCTTACATACTGCGACGTTTGCTGCTGATCGTGCCGACGCTCTTCGGCATCCTGCTGATCAACTTCGGGGTGATCCAGTTTGCGCCGGGCGGCCCAGTCGAACAGGTCATTGCCCAGATCAAGGGGACGGCCGTCGATCCGACCAGCCGCATGAGCGGCAACGTCGGCAGCGAGGCCAGTTCCGGCACCCGCGCTCCGCGCACCGCTGGCCAGGTCTCCGGTGAAGCCACCAGCAAGTACCGCGGCGCCCGCGGCCTGGACCCCGCCCTGATCAAGGACCTCGAGCGGCAGTTCGGCTTCGACAAGCCGCTCCATGTGCGCTTCGGCAAGATGCTCTGGGACTACCTGCGCTTCGATTTCGGCAACAGCTTCTTCCGCGACCGCAACGTGCTCCAACTCGTCGCCGAGAAGCTGCCGGTATCGGTCTCCCTCGGGCTCTGGTCCACCCTGCTGGTGTACCTGATCTCGATCCCGTTGGGCGTGGCCAAAGCCGTGCGGGACGGCACCCGTTTCGACCTCTGGACCAGCACGGTGGTGATCATCGCCAACGCCATCCCAGGGTTTCTCTTTGCCATCCTGCTGATCGTGGTGTTCGCCGGCGGCCGCTACTTCTCCTGGTTCCCGCTGCGGGGCCTGGTGTCGGAGAACTGGCAGAGCCTGGGCTGGTTCGCCCGCGTGACCGACTACCTCTGGCACATGATCCTGCCCGTGACCGCCATCACCCTCGGCGGCTTCGCCACCCTCACCATGTGGACCAAGAACTCGTTCCTCGACCAGATCCATCAGCAGTATGTGCTGACCGCCTATGCCAAGGGCCTCAGCGACCGGCAGGTCCTCTATGGACACGTCTTCCGCAATGCCATGCTGATCGTCATCGCCGGCTTCCCGGCCGAACTGGTGCGCATGCTCTTCACCGGCTCGCTGCTGGTGGAGGTCATCTTCAGCCTCGACGGCCTCGGCCTACTCGGCTTCGAGGCGGCCATGAAGCGTGACTACCCCATCATGTTTGCTTCGCTCTACATCTCCACGCTGCTGGGACTCGTGCTGACCCTGATCAGCGACCTGACCTACACCGTGGTCGATCCGCGCATCGACTTCGACTCCCGCTGAGGCGAGACTCGACGTCGAAAGGCGGCGAGGCAGGCCGTCAAACACAGCTCCAGCGCCGCGCCCTCATTGCAGCGCGTCGCGCAAGAGCGCGATACTCTTGGGGACAGCGGTGGCGGCGTCCTCTTTTCCTTCACATTCCAGTGAGATATAGCCGGTATAGTTGACCTCGCGCAGAAGGGCCACGATTCTCCGGTAATCCAAGTCAAGGGTGTACCACTCCCCGCCGCCATAGTAGGTCTTGGCATGCACGTAGACTGCCATGGGGGCCAACAGGCGCAGCTTGTCATAGGGGGCTTCCAGGAAGTTCCCTGTGTCCATTAAGGCGCCCAGGCAGGGGGACTGGAAAGCACTCAGTATGCGCAAGACTCCTTCAGGATGGTAGGTCAACCCCCAGTGGTTCTCCAAAGCCATGAGAATGCCAAGACTCTCCGCTCTGACCAGGCATTTCTGAATGCAGTCGATACACCAGTCAAACGCGTCATCATCCCGATAGCCGGGGATCGGCGGTTCGATGCCGCGTCTTGCCATCAATTCGTCAAAGGAGGAGATGGTCTTCCAGCGACCGGAATTGAGGCGGATGGAAGGGATCCCCAGGTGATAAGCGATTTCAAGGCACTTGATCGTATGCTGGATCTGTGCCGCGCGGACGGCAGCATCGGGGGACACGAAATTCTGATGGATGGAAAGGCAAAGCAGATCAACTCCCTGCCTGAAAGCCAGCCGCTTCAGTTTGCTGAGGTAGGAGGCTTCCTCACTTTCCATCTGTTCATGCAGGATTTCCACCCCGTCTATTCCCAACCGGGCGGCATCCTCAATGACGGCCTCCAAAGGGTACTTCTTCTCTTTGAAATGCCAGTATGAGTAGGATGAAACACCCAGTTTGATGCGGTCCGGTCTTGCCTGAGTCTGCGTTTCTGCTGGGTGGGCCTCGGCTGGGAGACGTGCGGCCACACCAGCCGTTGCGGGAATCGGGGACTGCTCTCGGTGAATGCGCATTCGTGCCCCCCGTTCGCTTTCATTGACGTCCCAGCAGTTCGGTCAGAGAGAGCACAACCATGCCGAGTGCGGCCATCCACATCGCTGCGACCAACCAGATCGCCTGTGTCAGCGAACCCGTCCGACCGCGGAAATCCTCCGGGATCAGGGCCAGACCGATGGTCAATCCAAGCGCCGGACCGACCGCCATCCCGAGGTTACCAAGAACGGGTGGAGCAAAGTGTGCGAAGACGAAGCCGGCAAGCAGCGGGATTGCCATCAGCAGGGCAGCCCGGCAGTGCTGCCTATTCCAGGCTTTCAGGATCGCATTTCCCTTCTGTAAGTTCGGTACTTCGTTGTGCTGCATGGCTCTGGATCCCGCTGGCCTGTCTGGCGAACAACACTGCAAAGGAACATAGCCGTCACCGTCCGCTGGGGCAACCGTAGACCCGGCCCGTCGCCGCGCTGCGGCTCGGTGGCGGCACTCCGGCTGTCGGAGCCGGTTCGGCGAAGCCGTCCCCTGCGGCAGCCGCTTGGCGATGAACAGGATAAGCACCCCTCCGGACCGCCGGAGTGTCCTGTCCGTTGCATCCGTCCCTGCCGCGGAGTATCCTTACGAGACGTTAGGTGGGAGAACGGCTAGTCCCGGGAACGACTGGATGGCTGCGAGCGCCGCGGATGCAGCGGGGCCCCCAGGGTGGGAGTTGGGGGGGACGCGTGGGCCATCAGCGGCAGTCCAGGCCAGGAGAAGGAGCGAGGCATGCACTCATGGAAAAGGAGACTGGCCATGGGATCGTTGTTCGCACTGCACCTGGCGGTGGTCGCCCAGGCGGCGGAACCGCAAGAGAGTCTTTCCCTGTCCGACCTGAACGAACGGGCTGGCCAACCGGCGGATCTGGCGCCGTGGGCGTATGCCTGGCGTGCCGATCGGCTGGTCCAGGCGAAACCGGAAGCCTATTTCATCCCCCGCCGCCTTGATCGGCTCGACAAGGTGTATCGAACCGCCTACGCCGCGCTGCCGCCAGAACACCTGAAAAGCATCCACTACCAGCAGCTTGACCTCTTGAACCCGCTGCCGCCAAAACCGCAGGGGCGGTTGCTGACAGGGCTGCTCTGGACGGGCGGATTGGTGGACTATCGAGTCGAGCTCCACTGGCCAACCGGAGTCGAGACCGTCCCTCCGCCGGAAGCGATCGAGGTCCGCGTCTACCCCACGGCGTGGGGCTGGTTCGGGTGGACAGTGGATACGGTTCTGGGAAAACCGGAGATATCCGCCGACCGACGCACGTGGACCTACACGCCCGCAGCGGGCGCGAAGATGGATTGGGCCTACAGCAAGCGCGTCGATGCGGCCACGGAGATGGTCGCGGTCTTTGCAGACGATGGCACGGCGGCAGATGGCGCCAAACCCGCCGTGCCGATCGTCCGGGTGACCGGTCCGAATCTGGGGAACTGGAAACGGATGGATATAGAGATCGAATGGGGCTTCCAAGCCTCACCGAGGATGACCAAATTTGCCGGTCGCTTGGAGTCCCAGATGGCCCAGTTCGGACCCTTGTCAGCCTTGGAGGGCGACCCGGGGACCACGGTGACGGGTACGAATGCCTGGCGATCGCGGCTTGCCGGTGATACTCGCCACGGCATCGTCGTTCCCTTGCTGTACGCTCCTGACAGCCGGCCGGGTTTGGACAGTCGTATCACCATCCGGACCCAGACGACGGGCGTCACGATCCGCCTTCGCGATCTGGAGGACGGACCGATCCTGATCCCGCCAGCGGGCATCTTCGTGGCGAAGGTCGGTAGCGGCACTTCTGCCAAAAACTTCGCCGCGGCTCTGGCGGCCAGGAACCTCAAGAGCGTCCGCCAACAGGTCCGCGAGCATCGCGAGGCGGCCTCCTGGGACGAGGCTCTGCGCGAGGTCCGGTTGTGGCGCTGCCCGGCCGGGACGGCGGTCCCGCCCTTCCCGCCGACCCCCGAGCCGGCCATGCAGGTGCAACTCCCGGATCAGCGCTGGACCGATATGTGGCGGACCGCCACCGACCAGTTGCGGGGCCCGCACATGTGGGGCAATCTCGCCGCTGAAGTGGCTCCGGTCGCCCGCGCCATGGAGCTGGTCGGCCTGCATGCTGAAGCCGCCAAGATCTATGACTACTTCCTGGCCTCCCCGGGCGTAAAGTCGGACGGGGACTATGCCGATCCCAAGGGTTCCCTGGAATGGGCGAAGGCCATGCGCCACGACATGGGATACAACCATGAGGGCACGCATTGCTCGACGGGCAGACTGCTGTTCTCCATGGCGGAACGATACTTCCTGACCGGCGATAAGGCCTGGTTGCAGACGAACCGTGTTCGCTTGCAGGCGGCGGCCGACTGGATCATCAGCGAGCGCAATGCTTACATGCAGGACGTCCCGAACCGGAACGATCTCCACGTCGTCGGTCTCCTGCCGCCCTCCATGATGGGCGATTACGCTCTCCCGGCCTGCGATTGGCACTGGTACTACTTCGACAACGCGTTTGCCCTCCAAGGCTTGGGCCGTTTCGCCGACGTGATGATGGAGTTCGATCCACCCACCGGACGTAAGTACCGCGCCGAGGCGGAAGCCTTCCGCGCCGACATCCGCCGTGCCGTGGACCGCGATGTGGCCCTGGCGCCGGTACGGCTGGCGCGCGATGGGACGTACCGCCGCTACATCCCTTGTGCGGCGTATGGACAAGGCCTGATGTTCACCGAGTTGGGCGCGCCCCAGTACGATGGAGGCAGGCCGATGGATCTCATGCTCGGGGCCTTGCCCCTGGCTTCGCCAGCGTCGGTGCTGGAGGCCGACGATGCCCGCATCGTGGACACCTTGGACGTGCTGGAGGAGAGCGGAGCCTCAGCGCCTGGCGTGCGGGAGTTGGAGGAGGCGCGAAAGAAAATGGGCCTCCCCACCACCGACGCCTGGTTCTGGATGGCCTATGTCAATCTGCCGAAGTGGTCGTTCAATGCCAACATCTACCTGCGTCAGGACGACGTGCCGAACTTCCTGCGCTTCTGGATGAACGAGTCGGTCTCCATGGTGGGCGCCAATGGAAAACTCTGGGAACACTGGCGTCCGGATCAGTACACGACCTGCGACAACCCCGACAACGGGACTTCCGGTTGGTTCCTGGAGAACTTCCGCAACCTGCTGGTGATGGAAGACGGCCAGAATCTGTGGCTGGCCCGCGCCACGCCCCGGGCCTGGCTGGAGCCGGGCCAGAAGATCTCGGTGACGAACGCGCCGACGTACTTTGGCACGGTGGACTACGAGATTGTCTCCGACGTGGATCACGGCAAGATCACCGCAACCATCAAGCTGCCCACGCGCCATCCGGCGAAAGCAGTCTGGTTGCGTCTGCGCCATCCCACGTCCGCGCCGATCCAGAGCGTTAGGGTGAACGGAAAGGGCCGGAAAGACTTCGATAAGGAAACGATCACCTTGCACGATCTGACCGGCACGGTGGTCGTGGTGGCACAGTACTGAACGCGGCGGATGGCGTTACGGCAGACTGCGGTCAGCGCGGGCCCCGGCTCGATGGCCGGACATACCGGAATGAGACGGGTGAAGTGCGGGTTCAGAGTTCACGCTTCAGCGTGTCCCCAGGACCACCTCAAGGCTGGACTGCTGTCCTCCCAGGACGGTGGCCAGCCCCACGCCAGTCTGGTCGCCTTCGCCGCGACCGCCGATCTGCACGAAGCCATGGCCGTCACCGCGTATGGCCGTGCCGTCGAGTTGTCCGGGGCAGAGCGTGAGGGTTACCTTGGGCTCTACCTGGGCAAACATCCCCACCTGCAGGAGTTCGCCAATGCCCCGAGCTGTGCGCTGAGGCCACCTCGCAGATCCCCGCCGGGGCGGTCGTCACCGTGGACGGGTACTTGGGGATTGTCACCATCGTGCAGCGCTGAGACGGGAGGACTCCGATGGACCGGATCCGGCTTGGTGTCAGCAAGTGCCTCCTGGGGGAACCCGTCCGCTACGACGGACAGCACAAGCACGACCACTTCATCACGGACACGCTCGGCCGGTACTTCGACTACACCGGGGTCTGTCCCGAGGTGGAGTGTGGTCTGGGGATCCCGCGCGAGGCGATGCGCCTGGTCGGCGACCCCGCCAATCCTCGGCTCGTAACCAGTCAGAACCGGCACCGACCACAGCGAGCGCATGCAGGCATGGTGTGCGCGCCGCGTCGTGGAACTGGAGAAGGAAGACCTCTACGGCTTCATCTTCAAGGCCCGCTCCCCCAGCAGCGGCATGGCGGCCGTGAAGGTCTACAACGACACGGGCAACGTGGCCGGCAAGGCGCCCGGCGTGTGCGCAAAGGCGTTCATGGCACATTTCCCCTCAGTGCCCTGTATCGAGTACCGCCGCGAGGCACACCCGGACGAATGCGGTTCTGTTCCGTCTCACGGTGTCGTTCACCTGAACCCGGTTCCGCTGCGTGTTCTGTCTTGACGCTCATGGCACGGGTGCTATAATTATGGCATGATGCATAGAACCACCATCATGTTGCCCGATGACCTGCTGGCCGAGGCCCGCGCCCGAGCCGGGAGCGAAGGTCTGTCGCTGGCTGAACTGATCCGCAGAGGCTTGGAGCAGTTCCTCGGTCGCGACCGGAATGCGGACACGACGACCGACCCGTTCCTGGCAGACGACGCCACCTTCACCAGTGGTGTGGGCGATCTCGCCGAGAACCACGACACATACCTGTACGGGAGCCGGAAGGCCCGATGATCTTCGTGGACACCGGTCCGTTCGTCGCCAAGTATGACGCCTCCGACTCGCGTCACGGCGAGGCCGTGACCGGCTTCGCGCGCATTGCCACGGAGGGCCTGCGTTGGGTGACGTCGTCCTTCGTCCTGTGCGAAACGCTCAACCTTCTTGAGCGTTTTGCCGGAGGGAGATTCGCCGCCTCCGCCGGCCGACGGATTCACTCCTCCAGTCTGACCCTTATCGAGCCTGAGCCATCGGATCGGCAGGCGGCGCTCTCCCTCCTCGAGAAGTACGCGGACCTGCGGGTAGGTTACTGCGACTGCGTCTCGTTCGTCATGATGCGGCGGCTTCGGCTCTCGGACGCCTTCGCCTTCGATCGCCACTTTCAGCAAGCCGGCTTTCGCCTCTGGCCCGGCCCCTGACCGCCGCACCGTAGCCGTTCCCCCGCGCCTGCCGCCGACCACCGCCAGCGGTGGGTCGGGCCGCTTCCTGCGCCAAGAGAGTGAGGCAGGCGAAAATGGCTGACAGGCTGATAATCATGATGGCGGTCCTCATGGTCTTTGGCGGCACGATCAAGGTGGTTCCCTGGCGCGCTGCCGCTGTGGACGATGGCGCGGTGGAACAGGCCTTTGGCCAGCGGTGAGGCCATCAGGGCGCAGACGCTCACTCCGGCTGCGGCGGCTTCCAGCGCAGCGCTCCCACCGGCGGCGCGGCGAACGGGACGCCCTTGAGACCGCGCACGCCGTTGCGCTCCTCGCCCGTGACCGGGCCCGAGGTAACGGGGATCGGCTCCCCAAGCCCTCCGTTGGCCGCGCCTGCCACGATCCCGGACTGCGGATGCTCCATGAAGAACCCCCAGATGACATCGGTGGCGCGAATCCGGCTGGAGGTCCTGCCTACCAGGAACTGCGGCAGCAGGCTCCTGCCGCCGGCCCAGGTGTGGCCGAGGTCCTCGACGGTAGTGTAGACGACCTCGGTGCCGTCGCGTCCGGGGCCGTGGGTCTCGGTGCGGACGCCGTTCACCTCGGAGACTCTCACCGGCTTCTCTGGGCAACCGCTGGCCCGGACCCACTTCAGGATCGAGTCGCGCACGGGCGGCTTCGCTTTCGCCCTGACCGTGTCGCTGCCGCCGTTGAGGAGCTTGGGCACGCCGCCCTCGATCAAGTTGAGCGGGTCGGCGGTACCGGTGATGTACAGCATGGGAACGGCATGCTCCAGCCCCTGGGGCTCGATCCAGCACGCCCCGGCCACCGGGGCGATGGCGGCAAGGCGGGCCGACGCCTCGGCGGCAAAGCGGAAGGTCATGGACGCACCGTTCGAGAACCCGGTCACGAAGACGCGCCGGGCGTCCACGGCGAAGCGGACCGAGGCATCGTCCAGTACGGCGTTGAGGAAGCCGACGTCGTCGACCGCGTTCTGGCCCGCGTAGAAGCGCTCGGAACCGTCGTTCCAGAGTTGCGGGTTGCGCGCGAAGCTGCTGCGCTTGGCCGGATCCGGCGGCAGGGCGTCGGGGAACACGGCGAGGAACCCGGCCTGATCGGCCTTGGCGTCCCAGGCCGTCTCGGTGGCGGCGGCCCGGCTCGTGCCGCCGCCGCCGTGCAGCATCATGACCACCGGCACGGCCGTCCTGCCATCGTAACCGGGCGGCACATGCACCGTGTAGCGGCGCGCGGTAGCGCCGACCGTCAGCTGGTACTCATGGTCGCCGGGCGTCACGGGCACGTGGGCCGTGTCCCGAGCGGGCGCTGCGCCACAAGCCACAGACAGCGCTACGATGGCCAGTACAAGCAGGGCACGGGGAAAGGCGTTCATGACCCGTAGTACGCGTTCACTCGGCAAGAGGTTACTTGCCTCCAGGGCTGGGGGGTTACGGTCCGGATGACCTTTCCATCGCCATTGCGGTCGAGTTGTTTGAGCCGCTCGGCGAGGCCGCCGCCAGCGGCACGAGGCGTTTCCTGCGCCGAGAGAGTGAGGCAGGTGGGAATGGCTGACAGGCTGATGATCGTGACGGGCGTCTTCATGGTTTCCCTTTGTTGGTTGGTGGCAATGCTCCTTCGTAAATCCACGCCGTGTCGCGGTGCGGGCCTCTGGCGGCGTCGAAGCCGCCGAAGTAGAAGACGCGGCCCTCTTCCTCCGGGAATGGCGAGACGCAGATCGTGCGCACGCTGCGCAGGCCACCGACGGCGAGCGGCACAACGGCCGGATCGAAGACCTGGCCGGTGCCGTAGCGGCCGTCCGCGTGGCGCACGAGATACCAGGCGCCTTTGGCCCGCGCGTCGTTGCCCGGCAGGCCCGGCATGATCCCGCCGGCGATCAGCAGGACGGGCTCGCCGGTGTCCGGATGCACGGCCGGTGTCATCTCGTTGTAGGCGAAGAGGGTGGTGAACAACTGGCCCTCCTGCGCGCCGACGAGTCCGCCGAAATGCCGGCGCAGGTCGAACTCGACGCGCGGCTCGTGGTTCCGCTGCGGGTCGACGACCTCGATGACGCCGTCCACTTCGCGGCTGCACAGGAGCCGTTCTTTGCCCGGCTGTTGCGGATCGGGAATGGCCGTCAGGCCGCGCACCCACGCGACGCCCCGATGATCGCGGCGGTGGCCCCATTCGCCGATCCATTCCCAGCGCGGCTGAGGGCCGTCCACGCGGCGAAACAAGCCGCCGTTCTTCGGCGCGTCGGGCGTGATGTCCACGGCGAGGTACGCGTCGCCGTTGGCCTCGCCGCAGGACATGATGCGGGCCAGGCGGCCGGCGAGTTCCGGCTCTGAATTCCAGCGGATGCGGCCCGGCGCCGACGGATCGTAGACGGCGCTGTACACGTTGCCGTTGGTGACCGCCCCGATCACCCGATCCACGCCGGTCACCTTGTCCCGATGCACTCTGAGCAGCCGGACCTCGCCGACATCCCTGGCGCTGCGGCCGGCGATCACGCTCTTGTGCCATCTCCCCGTGGTATCGTCGCGGACGAAAACCGCGACTTCGCGGCGCGATTCGAAGAGACTGCCGGCGGCCACGAGCAGCGAGACCGGTGGATCGAGCTTCCTACCCTCCGCGTCGGTGGCGAAGGTCAACGAGGCGAGCACGGCCACGCGCAGGCTGGGCGGCGGGAACTGTACGTCGACCTCCCACGGCGCGGCGGCGGACGGCTTCACCAGCACGCCCGGACCTGGGTTAGGCGCAGCCGGGTCGTGGTTCCACAGGCTGATGGCGGCGTACAGACGGCTGCCGTGCGCCACGAGGTAGTTGCACTCCGTGCCGGTCATCAGCTTGCCGTTGCGGTCCTCAGTACCGGGAGTCCAGTCCCGGCTGAACCGCAGGTCGGTGAATGCGGTGTTGGCCGACAGCGGTACCGGACCGCCGCCCTCGCGGTGGTACGCCGCGAACGCGGCGTCGGCCTGGCCGGCGCCACCTGCCGCGGCCCCGCCGGCCACTTGGTTGTACTCGGCCTGGGTGATCGCGCCGTCGCGATTCACGTCGAAGCGCTCGAAGGTCCTAGGGTTGGGCAGTTCCTGCGGCGTGACCTTGCCATTGGCATCGCGGTCGTAGCGCTCGAAGACCCCGTCGGTCGGGGCCTGGGCAGCGACGCAGCGGACGCCCATGGCGGTGAGCGCGACCAGCACGAGGTAGGGCGTGAGTTCAGTTCTCATGGCTTGCTCTATTGCCCAGCCGGGTTGGGCATGGTGGCCCGGTAGATCCAGGCCGAGAGGTTGTCGGCGAAGGGGCCGTCGTAGCCGGCGAAGTACAGCGCGCGGCCTTGGTCCTCGGGGAAGGGCGAGACGCAGATCCGGCGCGTGGCATCGAGGCTCCGGCCGACCGGCACCGGGTGCGCGGGGTCGTAGATCGGAGCCCAGTCGTAGCTGGCGTCGGCGTGGCGGATGAGATAATGCGAGCCGTTGTGCGGCGGGTTCGGAAAGCCGGGATGATAGATTTGCACTCCGGCCAGGTGCACGGTTTCCCCGGTGCGCGGATCGGTCACGGCCGTGAAGGGATTGTAGGCGCAGCGAATCGTGCCGGTGTAGCGGCCGCCGCCGTGGAATGCCTGGCCGAAGAAGTCCTTCAGGTTCAGTTCGACGCTGACCTTGTGGTCCTGCTGCGGGTCAATGCGCTCGATGACCGGCTCGGGGAAGAAGCGGAAGCCGATGAGCACCTCGCGGCCGGTCCCGTTCGGATCCGGCACTGCGGTCAGCCCGCGCAGCATGCGCTGCTCGTCGTCCCAGACGGTCAGGTCGTACTCCTTCCAGCGGTAGACCTGCTCCCAGCGCGGTTGCGGGCCGTCGATCCGGCGGAAGATGCCGCCGGACAGGAGCGTGTCGGCGAAGATGCAGCAGGCAGCGTAGAGGTCGCCGTTGCACTCGGCCATGGCCATGATCCGGCCCACGTTCTGCAACTCGGGCTCGACCGCCCAGCGCAGGCCGGTGGCGGCAGCCGGGTCGTAGGCGGCCCTGTAGATGGCGGAGCGGTACTCGCCGACCGCGCCGCTCTGCCCGGTCCAGGTGCCGGCGAAGAGATGGTGCACGCCCGTCTGCCGATCCACATGGCTGCCGAACGAGCGCGCGGTGAAGACACCCCCCAGCGGCAGACTCGGGCCTGCAACCACGGTACTCTCGTCCCACTTCCCCACCGCGTCGTCACGCACGAAGATGGTCTTGTCGGGCGACCAGCGCGCGACCACGAGACGAGCGACGGGCGGCTCCAGCTTGCGACCCTGAGCGTCCGTCGTGAAACTCACCGAGGCCATCACCTCGACCCGATAGGGCCGCGGCCCCAGGTCCAGGTCCAC
>CAILUI010000028.1 GCA_903837355.1 uncultured Victivallales bacterium | reverse complement strand
GAAGCGCAGGAGGACGTCGCTCCCTGCCTCTTCTACCAGGGAGGCGCGGATCGCCACCTCGCCGGCAGAGGTGAACTTGATGGCGTTACCCGCCAGGTTGTTGAGGATCTGGCGCAGGCGGCCCGGATCGCCGCGCAGCCGCATGGGGACCGCGGGGTCGACGCCGCAGAATAGTTCCAGGTCCTTTTCGTGCGCCCGTACCGCCAGGATGGTGGCCAGGTCGTCCAACAGGCTCAAAAGCTCGAAGTCCAGAGTCTCCAGCTCGAGCTTGCCCGCCTCAATCTTCGAGAAGTCGAGGATATCGTTGATCAGCCCGAGCAGCGCTTCGCCGCTGCTGCGTGCCGCCTCGGCGTAAGGCCGCTGCTCAGGGTTGAGCGGGGTGTCCAGTAGCAATCCGGTCATGCCAATGACCCCGTTGAGCGGGGTCCTGATCTCGTGGCTCATGTTGGCCAGGAACTCGCCCTTGGCCGCAGTCGCGGACTCGGCGCGGGACGCCAGGTCGTTGGCGTACGCGGTGGCCTCGGCGAGCCGGCGGTTGGTCTCCTGGAGTTCCGCCTCGGCCTGCTTCTGGGCGGTGATGTCCCAGTTCGTGCCAATCATGCGTACGGGTTGGCCGCCGGAGTCCCGTTGCACGGAGGCGAGGGCACGGATGCTGTGCGTGGTCCCGTCAGGCCAGCAAACCCGGACCTCCGTATCGAAATCCCGTTCGCCCCGGAGCGCCATCTGAATTTCCTCGTTGCCGCGTTGCCGGTCTTCCGGGTGGAGTCCTGCCTGCCAGGCATCGTAAGCACCGCTGAACGGTTGCGCCCCGATGCCGTAGAGGCGGAACATCTGGTTGTCCCAGACCAGCCGATGGTTGACCACGTCGTAGTCCCAGATGCCCACCCCGCCGGCCCGCGTGGCCAGCGTCAAACGCTCGGTGGCCAGTTGCAGCGCCTCCGCCGCCTGCTTGCGCGCGGTGATGTCGTGGAAAAACCACACTCGCCCAGCAACCGTATTGCCTATCCACAGTGGCGAGGAGTTGCGCTCGAAAACGCGACCATCTTTGAGGGCGATAGTGCCCAAGTCCTTGGCTGTGGTGTCGTAGAGCGCCTGCACTTTGTTCAGAAACGCCTCTGGCTCAGCCAACTGGCCGCGCACGTGAGCCAGCATGGCGTGGTCATCGCGGCTTGCCAGGAGGGCTGGGGGAATCCGCCAGAGATCAGCGAACTGGCGGTTGGATTGGAGCATCTGCCCTTTGTTGTCCACGGCCAGAATCCCGTCGTGGGTCGATTCGAGGATAGCCTGGAGTTGACCCGCGCTCTCCTGCAGTTCGTCGCTCAGCACTTTCGCCCGCCGTTGCGCTGCAACTCCGGTGCTCTCCAGAACTCGCACCAGAGCGAACAGCATGAATGCGAGAAACGCTCCGCCAACCAGGGTGAACCATGTTCCAAGGCGGGCCGCTGCCAAGCCCCCGCTGCCGGTTCGGGTACAGCGCACGGTCCAGGCATGCCCGCTGATATCCAGCCGCTCCAGTTGGGTGAAGCGCACGCCAGGCGAAGGGGTCTCGTTTGCCGCAGGAGAAGAGTCATAGAGCAGACTCTGGGACGAAGGCTGCTCGCCATCGAATATCTCGAGATGAATGGACTGTTCTCTCCTCAGATTGCGGGAGCCAAGTACCCCCTGCATCAGGTCGCCCATCCGGTAGGGCGAGTAGACCCAGCCAAATAGGGCGGCACGGCGCTGCTCAGTGGAGTCTGTGGGCATGCCTTTGCGGTAGACGGGGACGTACATCAGGGTGCCAGCCTGAACATTCTCATCGGTCTCCTGAACCAGAACAACCTTGCCGGAGAGAACCGGACGGTTCGTATCCCGCGCCAACTCCATGGCAGTCCGGCGCACCGGTTCCGAGAACATGTCAAAGCCGAAGGCCCGCAGGTTACGATCCGTAAACGGCTCCAGATAGATGATGGAGGAATAGACTTCCCGATCACCCTCCGGTCTCACCGTGTACTGCGGAAATCCTTCACTGCGGATCTCCTCGATGTGGCGGGGCAGGGCCGCGGGCGGGATCAGCAGCGCGAAACCGATGCCCTGGATACCAGGCAGGCGTCGGTCGACGTTCTGCCGCTGGGTGAAAGCACGCCACGCCTCGCGTGTGACCCGATCCGACGCATCAAACAACGCGGCACCACCCAACAGGATAGCCGCATGGTCGTCCATCCTGTCCTCGATGGTCACGTGAATATCGTCACAGCGCGAGGCGAAATCCCGCCTGGCCAGCTTCTCTTCAGTCGCTCTCACGTACAGGGCTGTACTGGCGGCAAGCAGCAGGCCGACTGCCAGCACGAGCCAGGCGAAGTGCCAGTTCCGGGGCGTCGGCTCAGGGGTGGACGCCAGGGGGGAACTGACAGCGGCGGTCAGCGGGGCCGCGTCGCCAGGTGGATCATCGTTGCTGGTCATGGAGGCTGTGTACCCTTGACGGGGCACCCTTGACGGGGCACCCTTGACGGGGCACCCTTGACGGGGCACCCTTGACGGGGCACCCTTGACGGGGCACCCTTGACGGGG
>CAILUI010000027.1 GCA_903837355.1 uncultured Victivallales bacterium | reverse complement strand
GGGGTTGCCAGCCTGCTCCCTCGAGCGCTGACATACAGCAGGCCCTGCCGCAGGCAAACGTCACTCCAGCGCAGCGCCACCATCTGTCCAGGACGCAAGCCGAGGTCGCAGGCGAGCAGGACCAGTAGCCGCTCGCGCGGGCTCTGGACGGCCGCGCGTAACGCGGTCACGCTGCCGGGATCCGCAGCCGGAAGCGGTTGTGGCCGCGGCGGCAGGGGCATCCCTGCGGTCACGTCCATCCCCAGGCTGCGGTCGACGGTCGCGCGCAGCGCGCAGATCGTGGTGCGCCGCAGTGCCAGGTGATGGGGGTCGCAATGGGCGCTGCACCCGCCGGTCACACGATCCGTGGCAGCAATGGTCGTCAGGAACCCCAGGACGTCCGGAGTGGCGGCGGCATGCCGACCGGCCGCGCTGTTCCAGGCTGTAAACCGTGCCGAAATCTGGCGATACCGGAGCGCCGTGGACGCTGCGTAGAGCCGCGGCGATGGCTGGCCGCGGGGGGTTGCCATCACCGCGGCCCCAGTTGCAGCCCCCGGCTGGCGCCTGCCAGCCCGCCACCCGCAGTGCCGGGCTGCCCAACGGACCAGACTGGCAGAGGCATCCCAGGTGGCCAGGGCGGCATCGAATGCCAGGGCGGCGTGGCGCTCGGCCCGCCCCATACCCGATCCCAGAGACATCGAGGGTCCAAGGTTACTCATGGCACTCTTCAGAATGCTTCTATTTATAATACTATAAACCGCCCAGAGGGCTGGTTTCAAGCCGTCCTGGAACATGGCCCCAGAGGTCTGCGGGGAGCCGTTGCCGCCGGGCGCTCCGGAATCAATCCCGCGCCCGGTCCGAAAACGCCTTGGTGAAAACGCCGGGAGGGGCAGCAGCGGTTTCGCGAAAGCGGGCGGGGACGGCTGTGCTGCGCAGCGGTTTCGCGAAAGCGTGGGCCGTTCCGTGGACCGAGTGCGGTTTCGCGAAAGCGTGGGCCGTTCCGTGGACCAAGTGCGGTTTCGCGAAAGCGTGGGCCGTTCCGTGGACCGAGTGCGGTTTCGCGAAAGCGTGGGCCGTTCCGTGGACCAAGTGCGGTTTCGCGAAAGCGGGCGGGGACGGCTGTGCTGCGCAGCGGTTTCGCGAAAGCGTGGGCCGTTCCGTGGACCGAGTGCGGTCTGGCGGAAACAGCACATGGCGCGCGCCAAACTCCCCGCGGCTTTCGCGAAACTCAGGGGAGATGAGCGGTGTCTGAGTGGGCGGTGTTGCGGGTTGGCGGGGCAAGGCTGGGGCGGTCATGGCGAGGAGATGCAACCGTGTCACTTCAGATTGGCAACGGGCGGCGGGCACAGACTGGACTGGCGGTGGTGACGTGTGCCCTAGCGGGGTTGGCTGTGGCGGCCACGGTGCCGATGGCGGCCGAGCGTTCTGCCTTGACCGCGGGAGTTGCGGAGATCGCGGCCCCGGGCATTCCGGGGCCGGTCTGCGTCGTGGGGTCGAGCGCGTTCGCCGTGGTCAGCGGGCGCAGTGAGGGGGTTGAGGCGGCGATCGTAGCGGCTGGAACCGCCGGAGCGGGGCGCCTGGTCGCCTTCGGCCACGACGGCTACCTCGCCCGCGAGGCCCTGGAGACGGCCGACACCGGTCGCCTTTTCCTGAACGCGGTGCGCTGGGCTGGCCGGGCGACGGTGCCGCGGGTCGCGGTCGTACAGGCAGATGATCTGGCGGCCTACCTGACCGCCCACGGCCTGCCGGTAACACGGCTGACGGTAGAGGAGCTGGCGCAGCCCCTGCCGGAGGCGCAGGTGGTCTGCCTGAACGCGCATCGACTGGGGTCCGGCGCTCAGCTCGCGGGGCTTGAGGCCATCCTGACCCGTGGCGGCGGCGTCCTGGCTTGCGCCACGGGCTGGGGCTGGGTCCAGTTGAACCCGGGCCAGAGCATCAGCCGTGACTTCCTCGGCAACCGGCTGTTGGCGCAGGCCGGCCTCGGATTCTCGGCTGCCATGAGCGACCGAACGTCGCCACAGGGCTTCGCGGTTGGGCCCGAGAGCAGTCCTTACGTCAACGCCGGTGCCGCCCTGGACGCACTGTTGGCGCAGGGGACCGGGACGCAGGCGCTTGCCCCGGCGGAGCAGATGCAGATTGCTGCCATTCTGCCGCAGGCGGCGCGGGCGGTGGGCAGCGCCGAGCGTGAGTTCCTGCCGCGCCTCGAGGCCTTGGTGACCGGCACTGCCGAGGCCGTGGTTCCTACCCAGAAGGACCCCGTGCGGGCCACGGACGGCCTGAAGCGCCTCCTGGTCAGCCTGCAGACAGACCGGCTGGCCCGGACGCCGGTGGAGGGTGTCACCGCGCACCCCGCCGCCGCCGATTTCCCGGGAGCGGTTCCCGCCACCGCGCCGCGCGTGACGCAGACGATACGCCTCGACACGGGCGTGCCGCGCTGGCACAGTACCGGTCTGTATGCCGCAGCGGGGGAGAAGATAGCAGTGGCCCTGCCGGCGGCGGCTTCTGGCAAGGGTCTGGCGGTGCGCCTCGGCTGTCACAGCGATGGCCTCTGGCAGCGGCCCGACTGGTGGCGCTTCCCGGAGATCACGCGGAGCTTTGCCTTGAAGGCGGAGACGACCGTTGCGGCCAGCGCTTTCGGTGGGCTGGTCTACATCGAGGTGCCCGGCGGCTGCAAGCTGGGGTCCATCGACGTCCGCATCGAGGGTGCCGTCAGGGCGCCGCTGTACGTCCACGGGACGACGAGCCTGGACAAGTGGCGCTCCACGATCCGTGCCTACCCGGGGCCCTGGGCTGAAGTGGCCAGCGACAAGGTGATCATCACCGTGCCGTCCGCGAACATCCGGGACCTTGACGATCCGGCCGACCTGATGGTTTTCTGGGATTCCGTGCTGGACGCCAGCGCCGACCTGGCGGCCCGCGAGCGTCGCCGCGAAAGTCCTGAACGCTATGTCGCCGACCGCCAGATTTCGGCGGGTTACATGCACTCCGGCTATCCGATCATGACCTTCCTCGATGCCGCGCCGCGTTTCGTCAGCGTGCAGACCCTGCGCGGCAAAGGCGACTGGGGCATGTTCCACGAGATGGGGCATAACCACCAGTCGGGCGACTGGACCTTCGACGGCACGGGTGAGGTGACGGAGAACCTGTTCTCGCTGTACATCCTGGAGACCTGCTGCCCGGGTGCACCGGTCCACGAGGCCGTCACCCCCGCGAACATCACCAAGCGTATCCGTGAGCATCTGCTCGACCACAAGGCGGACTTCGATGCCTGGAAGGCGGATCCCTTCACCGGGTTGGTGATGTACATCCAACTGCGCCAGGCCTTCGGGTGGGAGGCGTACAAGAAGGTCTTTGCCGAGTACCGCACGCTGGCGGACGCGGAGCGGCCGACGGCGGACGATGGCAAGCGCGACCAGTGGCTGACCCGGCTGTCGCGCACGGTCGGGCGTAACCTGGGGCCCTTCTTCCAGGCCTGGGGCGTGCCGACCTCGGCCGCGGCCCGCGCCGCCATCGCCGATCTGCCGGTCTGGATGCCCGAGGGTTTCCCGCCGGCGTGAGTCGCTCTCCATCGTCTTTGCCGCCTCCGGATCAGTCCGTGCCGAACAGCGTCTCGACCGCGGCGGCGGCGGCCTGGTGGACGGGCGCGTCGCCGGCGTGGGTCCAGTGGCCAGCGGCGAGCACGAACGTCTGCCGGAGTTCGGCAGGGATGGCGTTGTTCACCGCAAACTGGCCAGGCGGTACCACGGCGGGATCGAAGAGCGCCGGCGTGCAGACCACAGGCACACGGATGCGCGTCGCCGCGGTAGCGGCGTCGTAGTAGGCCAGGACGGCGCTGACCTCCGGATGGGTGGCATGGTACTGGCGCACCGACTCGCCGCTGCCGTTGGAGGCAAAGCGCAGGCGCAGGGGGTGGTGTCCGAAGGTGGGCACATCGAGGAAGCCGGCCCGCAGTCGGCGGTCCCAGGGCAGGGCCAGGGCGCCCAGGCCACCGCCGAAGCTGCCACCGCTGTAGACCAGGTTTGGCGCCGTGTCGGGATACAGCTCGAGCAGGACCGTTGCCGCCTGCCAGAGGTCGGCCACGGCGCCGCGCAGGATGTAGGTCTCGCGCGCCGCGATCCCCCCGAGCACATGCTGGCTGGGTATCCAGGGAAACTCCGGCGCCGTGGACAGCCCGAACCCCCGGATGCAGGGGATGATCACGGTCAGGCGCCGGCGTCGTTCCGGCGCGGCAAAGACCCCGTAGCCATGCCCGATGACGACCCCGCCGCGGGAGTCCTGCGGGCGCGATACGAAGGCGCCGATACGGGCGCCGCCGAGGGAGGTGTAACGGACCTCGAGCACCTCCAGGCCCGGCTCCGGCGACCAGACGCGGCGGACTTCGGGCGCCGCCGGCACGGCCAGCGCTTCCGCATACGTCGTCTGCCAGAACTCGGCGAAGTCGGCGGGTTCGGTGTCGGGAGGCGTGACCGCCAGCAGCTGCTCGCGCGTATAGCCGCAGGTTGGGTCAAAGGGGAAGGCATGGCTGATCATGGCGGTCAGACCTCCTCGTCGCCGTCACCGGGAGCCGATTCCCCGCAGTTCCAGCCACTCCGCGCAGTTCTCTTTCCAACTGCAGCGGTCGTTGCCATTCCAGCCGTGTCCCCAGCCGTGCTCCCCGCCGGGGTAGACGTGGAGACCGAAGGGAACACCGTTCTCGGCCAGGGCGTTGGCGAAGCGCACGCTGTTGGCCACCGGCACGGCGGTATCTCCCGTCGAGTGCCAGAGGAAGCAGGGCGGCGTCTGTGGCGTCACCTGCTTCTCATTGGAGAACTTGCTGAAGAGCGCGGGGGCGGCCGCGTCGCCGAGCAGATTGACGGCTGAACCCCGGTGCGCGTGCGCGTCGTCCAGGTTGATGACCGGGTAGCAGAGGATGGCGAAATCGGGACGGCAGGAGACGGCGTCGACGGCGTCCACTGCGGCCGCCTCGTACTCGTTGAAGTGCGTCGCGACCGTCGACGCCAGGTGCCCGCCCGCCGAGAAACCGAGGATCCCAATCCGGTCGGGGCGAACCCCCAGCTCAGCGGCCCGGTAGCGCAAGACCTTCACCGCTCGTTTGCCATCGAGGACCGGGTAGGGGTAGCGATACGGGTGCACGCGGTAAGTCAGCACGAAGGCGTGCAAGCCAAGCTCGTTCAGCCAGCGGGCGATAGGCTCGGCCTCACGGTCGACCCGACACATATAGCCGCCGCCCGGGCAGATGATGACAGCGGCGCGCGGGCCGGGCCCGGCCGCCAGATAGGGCGTCAGCGCCGGGATATCCGGCGACAGCGCCAGGTCCAGCCCCGGCGCCTGCTCCCACAGCGTGATCATGAGGGCGCTCCTTTTGGCTGCCCCCGCCGCGGTGGCGGCGGCGGGGGAGCCGCAGCGCCCTACAGTGTGCCGCCACCGCGCAATTGCCAGTACTGGCGCTGGCCATGGCTTTCGTCCTCGACCTCTGAGCTGAGCGCTCCAGGGGGCGATCAGGGGCCCCGCCCCAGAAGAGACTGGGGCCGGGTAACCCCTCAGTCAAGTCTGCCGGGCACCCTGGAGGGCGAAGCTCCCCAGGCGCGCGCGCCGCTGAGCCGCCGGCTGCGGACTGCACTGAGGCATTACGGGGCC
>CAILUI010000026.1 GCA_903837355.1 uncultured Victivallales bacterium | reverse complement strand
TCCAGACCCGCCGCTAACGTAAGCTGCACCATAAGTCACTCCTATATCTACAACTAATTGGAGCATAACGACTTATGGTGCACTTTCAAGCTGCCAGAGGGGATTCTACAACCCTCCATGGTCTTTTTGGATGGGGTCTAGATATGGTGGGTGTCTCATCGGGCATGAAAGGTAGCTCCAGACTAGATTGATACGACTGTGGTCGCGAGTTGTGCCCTTGCGTCTGTTCTCCGTATGGACGCGCCTCCCTCGGCACCCAAGCCACCGGTGGACATCACCTCAGCCTCAGCACGTGGCTACGATACCGTGAACCGGCCCGTTTGCCAGACATCACGCGTGCCAGCGTGCGCCCGCACGGACACCATTGGCCAAGCCCGGCTGGGCCACGCCCCCGGTACACGCCTGCACCCCCACTCCCAGAAACCGCCCGATTTCCGCCCGAAACCTACCTCAGCCTTGACCTGCTCGCACGACTCGCTACCAACGCGCCCGCCGCGTCCACGTTGGACGGACTTGGGATCGCGACGGCGATGGTCGGACGCGAAAACGCGTGTTCTGGGCGATTCCGGGGTTCCGGCTTCCTTTGACAGCCTCGATGTGCTGTCTTCCGGGCGACCCGCCACTGCCGCAGTTGCGGCGACGGCAGACTACCCAGTTGCCCGGCCAGGCATGGGCACGTCGGAATCGTCTGAGACAATGACAGTCCTCACCCTGGGGCTTGGCCTCTGGTGTCCAGACCCAACCCGGCGAGAAGGGCGGCGGTGTTGGACAGGCTACCGATGAGACGGCGTACCGGACGCGGGAACTCGCGCACGAGCGTAGGGGTAGCGATGATCTGGCCGTCACGCGCCAGCGTGGGTTGCTGGTAGATATCGATTACCTTCAGATCGTACTCGCCGTTGAGTTCGGATTCGCACAGTCTGCGGACGCGGAGCAGAGCCTGACGCGACCGGGCGGTGGCCCCTGCCACGTACAATCGCAGGACGATCCTGCCCGTGGACGGAGAGGCCAGGGCTTCCTCGAAGATCTGCATCGCGTGGTTGGTTGTGCGAGTGCCCACAGACGTTCGTCTCGGTTGGTCGGCAGAGCGCAGGTCCAACCTGATGAGCACGCGCTCGGTGTCGGACACCCATCATCTGCCTGCCGGTCCACTCCGCCTTTTCCTGGAGCTGCCACCACCGTTGCCTTACACTTCAAAGTACACTATGGACCATAAGGGGATCGTCCGCCATGGGGAAGAACCCTACCATGTGCGGTCGGCTGCGTAGCTGCAAGTGGTGTAAGTCCCAGACCGCCAGACCGAACGTGCACATAAGGCCCTGCCGAATGGGGACCCAAATCCCCGGATATGGGACCCAAGGATTGGGTGGTACGGGGGTCGCCGGTCAGCGCTTCTCTGCCTCAACGCGAGACAAACGGACTCACCTCGCGGATCTGATCCATCCGTACTTCCCAGAGTGCGGCCTGGATCATGCGCTCATCCGGGGGACGCGTCCACTCTGGCACGTGCCGCTCCAAGTCGAAGACCAGCTCCCAGCTCTTCATGATGTTGGCGGCGACTTCGGGGTCGGAGCGGTAGTTGCCGTGGTCGAGGCCCTTGGTCTTGAGGGCGGCGTCAAACGCATCGTCATCGTCGGGCGAGGCCGCGAGGTGCCAGTTGTTCAGCACAGCGTGCCAGTCGATGAAGTCTGACAACACCACGGCCTCAGGATCAGCCTCGATCTCGATCCGAACCCCTGCCTCGCCCTTCCCAAGGTGACCGCGATAGCGAAGGTCAGGCTTCGGTCTGCGGCTTCCCGCATACCAATGCCAGGCCCAGACCGGCGATGCGTCTTGCTCTGGAGGTGGCCCGATCCGCTCAGTCATTTGTGTCCGCATCCAGGCGTAGGCGTCCCGCCAGTCGGAAGGGACACGCTCAGCGCGGCCCCTGAGACTGCCGGTCGCCTGAAGCTGCTGCCAGGCTGGAATGCGCTGGATGGTCCACAGTCTCACGGTGACGAGACCGCCTTGGTGAACAGTGCCGTGGGGGTGCCTCTGGCGGGTGAGCCGTCAGCCTTCCGGCTGCATCACCACCAACATAGCGCTGCCCCTACCGCGGCCAAGGCCGGGAACGATGCGGCGCAGTCTGTAAAGACCGGGTGGGGCCACGAATCGACACACAATCGCTGTGCCTGGGCACACTCCGCAGACCGTAAACAGGCGCATGCAGGTGTAGCGTATACTGATTCGCCCATGGCATTCCTGGGGGGCATGTACTTTGCGCAGAGTACCTAAGAACCGCCAGACCCAGAAGCCACACGACTCAGTTGCCGGGTCGGATGGGCAGACTGGCGGCGACGGATTGGCCCGTCAGGATGAATCTGAGACCACGGGGAGGATCGGGTGCTTAGGATGCTTGGGATGCGTGTCCGTCATCTATGTGTCCCTGGTAGTTGTGGCCGTCGTCCTGTGGGTTGTTGCCCACCAAGCTACCCGTGACAATTGGGGTCAAGCCGAGTTGTCCGAGTTTGTTGGTTTCTTCGTGGGACTGCCGTGGACCTTGGTCTATGGGATGCTAACGGGGGGGGGCTGGTCAGGAAGCCTGCGCTTGGTTTGGAGTCCTCATTAACTGCGCCATCCTGGGTGCTCTGCTGTTGATCGCCTGGAAATGGGAGCTTGTGGGCGGGATCGCTCTGGCAGCGACAGGTCTTGTCCTGAGCATTCCGGTGTTTGCGCTGAACTACAGGCGGACCCACTCCATCGGGGTGAGCCTGGGCATCATCCTGATGATCACCATCCCGTTCGTGGTCGTTGGGGTTCTCTTCATCGAGAGTCACTACCTGAAGAAGAAGAGCCGTCCGGCGACATGACGCAGCCCGCCCTGGCGGCGATGATGCCCGCGCCCATTCTGACGGCGGGAACGATCTCTAGAAGTGGGCGTGCCAGGAGACCTGTTCCTGCCGGAAAACCGGGAGTTCCAGAGGGGTACGGGGGTCGGAACAAGGGCGGGCGACCTTTGCAGGCGAGGGGACACCCCCGGCAGGCCAAAGCCGGTTTCGTGGAAGAGGAATTGCCTCTGCCGCCGTGGCGGGAAACGCAGACCTGCGTGCTTACCGACGATGGCGACGGCGACGGTTACCGGCAAGGTGACCACCGGCCTATGGGCTGTCAGCCCCCGATTGCATCCGGGGTACTGCCATGTCAAGTAAAGGTCGCCCGCAGAGAAGGTCCCCTGGAGTTTCGGTCCCTCTGAGAGGTGACCCCCGATGGACAGCGAGTTTCTTGCCCGGATGCGTAGTTATCTGAAGCGGGTCCGTGCTTGGTTGGACTATCGGGATGGTTCAGTGGACATGGCCGCAAGCCTGGACGTACCCCCACCGGTCAAGCCGTTGGACCATCGAGATGGTTCAGTGGGCATGGGGAGGAAGGGGTGCTTGGGGTACCTGGGATGCGTGTCTGTCATCTATGTGTGCCTGGGAGTTGTGACCGCCCTCCTTTGGGGTCCATATGCCGGGAGGGCCGAGTTTGTCGCTTCCTTCGTGGGACTGCCGTGGAGCTTGGTCTGTACGATACTAACGTGGGGGACTTATAGGGAAGCCTGCGCTTGGCTTGGACTCCTCACCAACTGCGCCATCCTGGGTACTCTCTGGACCAAGCTCCTCAAAGCCCCTGACAGGAACGTGAAGCCCTGAGGTGCCAAGGTGGAGGTGCCGGAAAGGTGCCCGCCCCAGTTGGCGGCGGCGACAGTCTATAGAAGCGGGCGTGCCAAGGGATCTCTTCAGATCCGCCTTGTGGTCGTGTTCTTGCCACCGGGGGGGGCTGTGCTCCGGCCAGGAACCTTCCACGGCGACCAGTCGATGAGGGTCTCCCATAGCGGTCGGAAAGGGGACCCATGCGCAAGACACCCCCTGGGGGTCGCCCGCACACGGGAAATCACGCCGCGCCCGCGCTGGCGACCTGGACTTGCGCGAGGAAGGGCTTGGCATGTTGGCTGTGGCCATGTTGCTCGTCGCGTAGCTGGACCGACCGTGGTTTGTCCGTTGATGATGGCCCAGCGTGAAGAATGGCCCAGGGTGCCTGTCCGGGCGGGGTCACTGACTTTATACGAACCCGTATAAAGTCAGTGACTTATGACTCTCCTCTGGCCGCAGACCCGCCTCCGAGTGATCGTGGATGATCGGGCGCTCCTGGTACTCGGACTCCCGCCAGCGGACACCGCTCTGGTGGCAATCGTGGCGCAGCGTGAAGAATGGTCGAGACTCTTGTGGATGACCGGGCCTACGCTGCTGTTGCATTCGGGCAATCTGCATCGCCCTCCGGCATCGCCTCGAATGGCCACCTCGATCTGGACCTGGCCATCACCGACGACATCCTCGGCCTGGGCCAGGCCCCTGGCACCGAGCGGGGTCACTGACTTTATACGCGACCGTATAAAGTCGGTGACTTCGGGGCGATACCGGACGACCTGGTCCTCCGCGCATCATCAGCCCCTGGTCACGACAACGGCGAACGGGGCATGCGGAAGCGCAGCCAAGGCGCGGCTGTGTCGGTGGGGAAGCGGGCGATGGTCAGGGCGCGGTCAGGTCGGCAACGCGGGGGGCGTCACGCTTCGTAGAGGCGTGCGAGCACCCGTACCATGGCCCACGTGTCCATGCAGCAGTATGCCAGCAATTGACGCCGGATCTCAACGATCCTGCCGGGATCGGTTTCGCCTTTGAGGCTGACGAACGCGGCACTCGCGGCGGTACCATCGCCAATGGCGAGGTCACCGTAGGTCAGCTCCGGCACGAGCGCGGGCAACACGGCCTTGATCGAGTAAGAGCCGTGCATCTGCGGCGAGTAGTACCACTGGCGTTGGAACGGCACCATCAGGTCTACGAGCCTGTCAATGACGCTCTGAAGCTGTCCCGCGTACTCGGGGAAGCGGTCCCGCAGTTCGGCCAGCCTGCCCGCCTCAAAGGTCTTGTTGTACACCAGCACGGACCCTGCGCCCTCCAGCACGTTGAGCAACGAGGCCACGAACGGTTCGCGGGGGTCGCCGCTGGCGTCAGCAAGGAACTCGTGGTGCACGATCTCCCCTCCAGCGGTCTCCTGCCGGTGAACGGACCACTGGAACGGCATCTGCTGGTAGGGGCGCATGCCGTCGTACTCCGGGATCGGGTTCGCCACCGTCTCGAAATCGATGTGAGCGATGGGGTACTTGAGGCTGTCGAGGAACCTCATGACCATCGTCCTATCCACCACGGGCGTGCCGGTCTTCTCAGCGTCCACCTGAACCCGTTGGGCAGCGCTGAGGCCGAAGTCATTGGGGATGTCCTTGATCTGCACTACGCCGCTGCCGTACAGGCTCCAGCACTTCTTGCCGCCGCGTGTGAGGTTGAAGACGGAGTAGTCTGGCACGTGCTGCCAGCAGTGCCCACGGTACGGGCAGTCACGCGGGTCGGAGCACTGAGGGCCAATGGCAACGTCGGGCATGGCACCAGCCGCGAGCACCCCCTGAAGGGCGGCGATCTCTGATCCCACTGCGTCTTGCAGGTCGCGGACTTGGCTCAGGACGGACTCATCCACGAACAGCCGGTCAGGGTCAAGGCACCCCTGCCGCACGTACTGGTTGTTGACGTGGGTGACGTAGATGTCGCGGATGTTGAGACCAGCGCGGGTCAACACCCAGTGCTGGAAGGCCGCGTCAAGAACATGGTGATCCTCAACGCTCGTGCCGCTCTTGACCTCGTGCACTCTCCACTCAGAACCGTCACGGACCAGAACGTCCACGGCACAAACGGACCCAGCGTACTCCAAGACGGCTTC
>CAILUI010000025.1 GCA_903837355.1 uncultured Victivallales bacterium | reverse complement strand
TGCGGTTATTATGTGCAATCAATACCAGTCTTATGAAACTATATAGTGACCACACTAAAGACACGTGAATCATGTACTAAGAATCACCTTATCAATGAGTTAGACTATATCATGCGCCCCAGGCAGGGGGGAACATCCGTCTGTAAGTGGGCACTTAGTTACGTTGGTGTTCGCCAATACTCTCACTGGCGGGCAGACGGCGCACGCACGCCGTAGCAGGGAGATAGTGTCTTCCCACGCCGCCGACGCGGGCCATGCTCCGGGGCCCCAGGTGGCTGACTGCGTACCCCGAGGCAGGCCGCGCTATCCCTGGCCGGTCACGGCCCGTTCGCTGCACGGACGCTCGCTCGGCAGCGGTGGAGCTGGGACGGCCCGTCACCCACGAGGGTGTAGTAGACGAACAGCTCGTTCTCGCCGACGAGGCTCTCGGGATCCAGGCGCCGGGCGGGCTTGCCGGTGACGGCGCCGTTGTCGAGGCGGCGGGTGGTGTGGTTGCCACCGGGGCCGAAGCCGAGGAGCCAGATGGAAGTGTCGGGGTCCTTATCGTCGCCGGCCTGGGCCGTGAACCAGGAGCGGCCGAAGGCCCCCCGGCCGCCGTTGACCGGCTCGCAGGACTTGAGCTGGTGATGCGGGGCATCGGCAGGCAGCGTGAGGGTGGCGGTGCGGGTCCAGGGCGTCTTGCCGTCGTGGGCCTGGTCGCGATAGACCGCCAGGGCGCGCTGGTCCACGTTCACGCAGAGAAGCAGCTCGCCGTCGAACTCGGGGGCATGCCACAACCAGGGGTCGTGTTTGGCGCCGTCGTCGTCCGTGATGAGCCGGCTGGCACCGGTCTCGGTGTCGAGAAGCGAAACCTGCGTGGTCTCGGGGTCTTCGGCCCGTCGGCGTGGTCCCCATGCCAGGAGCGACGTGCCGTAGCTGAAACGGGCCAGGTAAGCTCGCGACGCGAACCCGTGCGGCTCGGTCGGACGCTCCTCGTCAATCCAGGCGCTCACGTTGCTGCCCTTCGGGCCGCCGCCGCGGTAGATGACGATGCGTGTGGTCGCGGCAGCAGCGTTCACGCTGGGTTCGCAGAGCCAGTTGTGAACGTCGGTGTCGTGCGTGAGTTGCGTGAGCCTGGGCTTCCCCCAGGGAGGTTCGGCGCGCCAGAGCTGGCCGGTGCCTTGCGCGTTGTCCTTGAGGTAGAACAGGGCGGGGCCGGCGGCATCGAGCCCCCACTCGGGACCGTTCGAGTAGCGGGACCACGGGGAAAGGCCGGAGTCGATCCGGTAGTCGCAACCGCTGGGCGACTTCGCGAAACCGCCGGTGCGCGGGTCGATCTCACCCACCCAGACGGTGCGGTGCTGGTCGGCGAAGACGACCAGGGTGCCGTCCTGCAGAAACTCGGGATCGAGGTAGGAGACCTCCGCTGTGCCCAGGCGCTGGTCGTCGGGTACCCAGGCAGCGGCGGCCTGGGACTGGGTTGCCGGAGGCGCGTCAGCCGCCTTCTGAACAGGCTGTTCGCGCTGGAAGTAGCGGTTCAGTTCATCAGGGCTGACAGCCCCGTCCCGGTCGGCGTCGATCCGGTCGAAGAGGAAGGGATTCGCGCTCATCTCCTCGCGGGTGATGCGGCCGTCGCCACCCTTGTCGAACTGACGCATGAGAATCCGTGTGCGGTAGGCTTCGAGCTGGCGTGCGGACTCCGCAGCCGCCACGCCCTCGGTCTGCAGCACGCGCTCGCCGCCGAGACCGGGCGCGAGGGTCCCTTTGCGCACGCCCTCGATGAACTCCAGGACCGCCTTGGCGACCGGGTCGTCCGGGGTTCCGAACTCGGTCATGAGCGACTGGTGCTCGCGGAAGGACGAGGCGTCCACGACCTCGGCCCGAGTGCCGGCACAGCGCAGCGCGTCGGCGAACGCGTCCAGGCCCCGCTTCTTGCTCGCGATGGCCGGGCCGTAGGCCACGACCATGAGGAACGGCGGGAAGCCCTTGCCTTTCCCAACGTGCACGATGGGCGACGCATCCGCCCACGCCGCCGGGTCATCGCCGAAGGCATCGCGGTAGGGGCTGTCGGCGCGGCGGTCGTTGGCTGCCACGTCGCGGATGTCCATGGCCGCCGAGTCGAGCGGGATCACGGCGCGCAGGATGGAGAGCGGCTTGCCGAACTCGGCCAGCCGCTTCGGGTCGGTGCCAACCAGGGCCACCAGGTGGGCCCCCGCGGAGTGGCCCGTCAGGTAGAGCTGCGCCGGATCGCCACCGTACGCGGCGATGTGGTCATGGACCCAGGCGACGGCTCGGGCCACATCTTGGACCGGTGCCGGGTCCCGGGCCGCCGGCGCGAGCCGGTAGTTGACGCTGACGAACACATAACCATGGCGGCAGAAGAAGCCCGGGAGGTGGCCCTTGGCGGACTTGTCGCCCGCCTTCCAGTAGCCGCCGTGCACGTAGATAATCACCGGTGCCGCCTTCGCGTCCTTCGGCGCGTGGACGTCGAGCGAGAGGAAAATGGGGGCCACGCCTGCGACGCCCGCGTAGGGCACATCGAGCGTCGCCACGATATCCACTCGCGCGTCCGGTCTCGGCGCCGTCTGCGACAGGACCCGCGATGCGATGGCGAACACCACAAGGAGCCGGAAGTTCGTTTTCATGCCGAGCCTGGTACTGCTGAAAGGACTGCCTTTGCCAAAGGATGATGCTGGCGCATGTCTTCTGCATCAGCAAGGCATCGCAGCACCATGCCATCGGAGCGCCCAGTGCGCACCGCTCTGACGATTGACCTGGAACTCCTGCAACCGTGGCGCGCTCACCGCTGCTCTCCTCCGGCCGGGCCGAGCACTCCCTTGTAGACCCACGCGGTCGGGCCCGTGGCGCCGGCGCCGCGGGCGCCGGTCTGGTCGAAGCCGCAGAAGTACCAGACGCGGCCGGCTTCGTCAGGGAACGGCGAGGGCCGGATGCTGCGGCAGCCGCGCAGGCCGTACGGGGCATCGCCAAGTGGATTAGCCGGGTCCCAGATGCGCTGGTAGCGGTACTGGCCGTCGGCATGGCGGACGAGGTACCAGGAACTCCTGCCGATCTCGTTGCCTTCACCATTCGGGTCCACAAGCCACAAGCCGATGAGGTGCGCTGCCTCGCCAGTATCGGGATGCGTGACGGGCAGCATGTCGTTGTAGGCGAAGGTGCCGATACCGACGCGGCGACCCCAAGCCTTTTGGAAGAAGTCGCGCACGTCCAGCTCGGTGGTCATCTTGAAGTTGGCGCGCGGGTCAATCCGCTCGATAACGGCATCGCGCGAGTCCCAAGCGTAGAGCAGCACCTCGCCCTTGCCGTCGGGCGCGGGCACGGCGGTCATCCCGCGAAGCTGGGCGGTGCGCAGCGAACGGCCCGGCTGGTTTGGGTCTTCCCATTCCTTGGTCGGCACCCATTCCCAACGGGCGTTCGGCCCGTCGACGCGACGGAAGAGCCCGTGGTCTTTCACTGGCCGTTCTCTGGGCATGGGCACATCCTCCTTGGTCGACCCGTAGGCCACGCCCACATACTGGACGCCGTTGGCTTCGGCGGCGCAGAGGAAATATCCGGTGGCGAGGTCATCGAGTTCCGGTTTGGCGTCCCAAGCTATCAGCCCCGGCTGCGATGGATCGTAAACGCCCCGAAACAGCCGCCCGGTCCCTGAACCGGCAAACACATAATGCACGCCGGTCACGCGATCCACATGATCCCAGATGCAGCGGACATCGGTCGTGTGGTTGGTCTTTTCGCGGTTCCAACGGTTCGCGCAGAGAAGCGACTTCGTCCATTTGCCTGTCGCGTCGTTGCGGGAGAACACGACCACGCCGGTGGGTTGCGAGCGCCACGCACCGGTCCCGGAAACGAGGACGGAAACAGGCTTCGGCAGTCTGTGGCCGCGGCCATCGGTGGTGAACGCGACGGACTTCATGAAGCTCAGCCGGATGAACTCCGGTCCGGCCTCCAAGTCCACTTCCCACTGGCCGGTGGCGGACTTCTTCACGAGCACTTTCGGGTTCACCTCCCCGAGTTGCTTCGACTCCGGCATGTAGCTGACGGCGCAATAGAGTTTGCCATCGTGCGGCACGAGCGCGTTCGCCTCTGTGGCCTCCGCAAGCGGGCTGCCGGGTGGCTCGAGTCCGGCGAAGTAGTCGGTCGTGAACCTGAAGTCGAGGAAGGCGCGGTCGGCCGGTGGATGCGCTTCCGGTTCCTTGCCGGTCACGGCATGGGTTGGCCCGCCGTCATCGCCGGCTTGGGCGAAGAACTTCGCGGCTTCTTCCAGCGTGACAACGCCGTCACCGTTGGCGTCCATCTGCTTGAACCGTTCCGCATTCGGTATCTCCTGCGGTGTCAGCTTTCCATCGCCGTTGCGGTCATAGCGTTTGAACATCTCTTGTATCTGCGCGGGGACCTGGGGGTTTGAAGCCGGCCTTTCTGCTGCAATCGCGATAGGTGCGGTTGTCGCGAGCATGGCAAGGATGAATCTGTTGGCGGTTGACCCATTCATGGCTTCTTTGTCCCCTGTGTGTTCGCGACGCGGTAGAGCTTGGTCAGGGTGCGGAGGATAAGGCTGTCGCGGGCGACGGCGGGGGTGGCGAGGGTGGCTTCGTCGAGGCGATTGGCCTGCAGGACGCGGAACTCGGGACCGGCCGCGACGACGTAGGTTTCGCCGGTCTCGGCGAGGCAGAAGATCTTGCCGTCGTAGGTCCAGGGCGAGGCGGTGAAGGCGGCCTTGCCGGTGGTGAAGCGCTGCTTGGCATAGACTTCCGCGCCGGTGCGCGCGTCGTAGGCGGCCAGGTAACCGCCATCGAGCAGGACATAAAGGATGCCGTCGTAGACCACGGGCGAGGTGACGTAGGGCGCGGAGCGGCGCTGGCTCCAGGCGATCTGCGCGTTGGCGGTCGCGTCACCTTGCAGGCTGATGTCACCGGTCGCGCCGGGGCGGATGGCATACACGGGCCGCAGGGCGCTGTTGTTGCAGCCCGAGGCGATGTAGAGCAGACCGTCGACGGCGAACGGCATGGGCACGGTGACGCTGGACATGCCGCGCAGTTCCCACAGGAGCTTCCCGTTCAGGTCGTAGGAGCGGACCTTGCCGCTG
>CAILUI010000024.1 GCA_903837355.1 uncultured Victivallales bacterium | reverse complement strand
TTCGGCAGAATGAACGCGTGGACTCCGCCGCCCTTGGCTGAGAAGTACTTTGCGGGCCTCTCGCTTCCCATATCCAACGGCACCCGCAGCTTTATGCGCACATACACGCGGCCATCGGGGCAACGCATCGGTTCGCCCGTGATCGGGTCCATGAACGTGATTGCGTACCCGTCACCGCCACGGGTGTCGATGCCCGTCAGTTCCTTGATCTTCTCGGGGCTGGTGTAGTACCAGCCCAACTTGTCGATATCGGCTGCGGTTCTCCCCGACCGGGCCAGATCCTCCAGCATCCAGTCCGGGTACAGTCCTACAGCATTCGTCTCCTTCTGATGATTCGCTTCAGATTCCATCGAAATTCCTCCGCTTTGGGAGGAATCACAGCGTGAACTTGGGTATCCTAACAGTGGATGTGGTGTACAATCTTTGACAGGGTCCGCGTTCCGGCAGGATTCCTCATCCAGCTCCGCTACCTCGGCGGAGCTTCCTTTTTGTTGGGGTTACGGGCCGGATCTCGGCCCACCTATGACGATTCGATCAGCCCTCCCGGTTCGTCGTTGACGGAAGTCCCAGTTCCTGCGGCTGCGTGCCCAGAGCCAGTGCAATCCTATCGGTCTCCTCCGGCGTCGGCGTCCGGTGCAAGCAGAACACTCGGGAGAACGCGTCCTCCCTGATGCCAGCCGCACGCGCAACGTCGCGTGAAGTCAGTCCCAGGCGGGCCATGGCCGCAGCCATGAGATGGTTCCGCCTTCTTCTTCTGTGATACAGATCCATGATGCATCTCCTATTTCTCGACTCTGATACCGTCTACACCTGATGATTCTACAACGTTTTGCCAAATCCCTGCGCAAGAAGTTGATGGCAGGCTTAGTCTGGACGCATGTAAGTGCTCTAAAGAATTGATTAGATGACATTTACGGTACGTGACTTTTTTTTCTGAGATAGTCAGGAAACCGGCCACAGGAGCCTTATGCGTTACTACTGCCAGCGCCGTGAAGCCCATCGCCCGCCGCCAGTCCCCGGCGACGGGCGGGTCGCTGCGCCCGGCCTTGGACCCGACCGTTGCGGTGTTGCGCGTCAGAAGCGTCAGTGTCAGCCCCCCCCCCTCGCACTTCTACCGGGAATGCTGCTGGACCCCAGGGGGGGGGTGGAAGGCAGGCGCATTTCCGGCGCAACGCTGCAACACTGCCGTTCCGTCACCCAGTCAGCTCTGGGATGTCGTTGACCGGATCGCCGTGGTAGCCATCCAGGAACAACTCAACCAGGATGTCATGCAGCAGGCTGACGTGGCAACTCAGCTCGAAGTGCCCTGTGTCCTGCTTCGTGATGGTGAAGTGGACATGGTTGAATAGCATGAGTTTGGTGTTGTAGTCGTCCTCGGTCATGCTGGCGAGGAGTTTGAGGAAGGCACTGAAGTATTTCCGCAGAAAGGTGTCCCCGATCATATCGACCTCGTGAGTCGTCAGGCTTGCGTCGAGGTCGGGGCACGCCTCGATCCTGGTCCGCAGCGCCTCGTTTCCCGACGCGAGCGTATGCGCGGTGACGATGAAACGCACTCTGCCCTGCTCGCCCATATTGCACACCACTACGGAATTGCCGAGGTGGTTGGGTCCGAGCATAGTGGCGACGATCTCAGCCCCGAGTCTCATGGGCGGCTGCGTTGTTTTGGTTGTCTTTCTGCTCATCGATTATTCCCTTTCGCTGGAATCAGTGTTCGTTTGTATCGGCCATGCTTGTCCTTGCGTATTTCCGCGTCATCATTGCCAACGTGAAGCTCATCGCTCGCCTTCAGCCGCCCACGGCGACGGGCGGCTCAGTCTCTACCCCCCCCCTCGCGGTTCCTGGGTTACCAGTTCGCCGTCATCCCCATTTTCAGCCAATCCGCTGCTGACCACCGCCATCATCATCTCGACCTCGCCATCACCCCTTACACGGGCCACTTCGGCAATTTCGGCCAAGACCCATTCCCAGCCCCACACCGCCACGGCGTCGAACAGCTCGAAGTAGAGCATGCCGTCGTCGTGCGGGGCGGGGTGAAAACCGGGTGTTGGGATGGCGGTGGCCATGGTCGTCACGCGGCGTCCTCTTCAACGTTCCCGTGGAGCGTCACGACCTCGATGCCGCTGCGGTCAAGCAACTCATCCAGGTCGCATGGAAAGTCCACCAGCGGTAGGTCACCCCGGTCACCGAAGATCAACTGGACCAGTTGCTGGTGCCCGTCCATGGAGTCGGCGGGGTCGAGGTCTGAATGCCGGAGGACCATCATCATTCCCTCGAACGATGGGTAGTGGTCCAGATCAAGAAGGCAGTAGCGCGTGATGGCACTTGCCGGGATCGCACCCCGGTAGGCGCAGCAACCCATCTCGGCCAAGCTCTCGGTCCAGAGATGGCTGTAGGTGCGGAATGCCTGACGGACCTCGGCATTGGCCTCGACCAAGGGTCTGCCCTCGTCGTGCGAAATGCACCACGCTATGAAGTCCTCGTCAGGCTCCAACTGCGCGTTACTGAGCTTGCTGAGAGCGACCTCGAAGACGACGAGTTTTTCAGTCCCCTTCCGCATGGAGTTGAAGGCGAACTGGAATGGATAGGATTTCGTTAGATACACAGCGCCGGGGCGACTCGGCACCTTCTGCCAGTTGCCCTTACGCCTGCCCCTGGGGATAAGGCCCTTGCTGAGAATGGCACTGAGGTAACGGTCGCTGGTGCCGTGGTATAACTTCGTGATGGTCTTCGTACTCATTTGACTGACCTTTCTGCGGGAACCCTCCCGCCATTGCGAACTTGCCGGATTTTCGCCACCGCCCTCAGCACCGACCGGCGAGCAGGTGCACGGGCATCATCTGACCCAAACACAAACTCATGCTGCACGGGCCGAGTTGGCCTTAGTGATGGCGTCCTGCACATCCGCATGGCGGACGGCGTCTCCGGTGAGCATCCGACCGCCCATCACGGCCAGCCGCTTGTTGTAGTACCGGTCCCCATGCATCAACAACGCAATGAAGCCTCCGGTGTTGATGGTCTCCGTCAACAGGTTGTACTGACGGAGAAGATCGACGAAGACGAGAATGCAGCCACGGGACGTCCACCGCAGGCGTTTTGCGTCAGGGGAGTACACCGCGTACCCGGACACCAAACTGGGAATCGGTCTCAGATGCCGGTGTTGCTCTCCGACCAGCAAACCCCGGCGCAAGAGATAGAAGAAGAGGTCCGCAGTGCTCAAGCCGAGCATGCGTGCCAGATCTGACGTTGTATACAACTCCCCTTCCTCAAACAGCGGCCCATACGAGTTTACCTTACTCATTTCACGGTCCTTTCTGCGGGATCTCAGCCCGCCACTGCGAACTTGCCGGGTTTGCCTTCACCGCCCGCGCTGACCGGCCAACCGGCGCGGGGACACCCGTCGATGTGACTCACATCACTCAAGCCGCCCGTCTGCTGCGTCCAGCCCGGCGATCATCGTTCCTGCGCCCTGTTTGCCCGCCGACGCGTGCCGCGCCGCACTGCTCCCAGATGAACCGGAGATCGGGGTCTCTCGCACCGCCCGACATGAGTTCGCGGATGGTAGGTGTGTGCCCGTCGTCGGGAGGGAAGCCCCAGACTTGCAGAAGGCGTTCCGGCCCCGCCGCATAGCCGTCGAGGTCAAGCTCACCCAGATCCGTCAGGAATGACAGCATCCAGGCGTGCGCAAGCTCACTGGCGATGACACGCTCAGCCTGTGCTTCCGCAAGGCTGTAGAGGTGCGGCGTCCAGTAGTAGAGATTCTTGAACACGGGGTGGCACAGTGCGACAGCGTAGCCGGGCGCACCGCGACGGCAATCGGCCTTCATCGTGTTGGAGATCTCCACGGGCGCGAAGACGCCCTGATGGTCGACTATGGACCGGTAGAGAGGCGAACCCCGCCACTGCGCGAGGATGCAGGTCTGGATCTGGGGCGGGAGCCTGCCCCACGTTGACCGGAACAGGCGCAGGAAATCCCCTGGCCGGGGATCGTCGCCCCAGACAAAGAGGTTGAGGTCAAGTTCTGACGGCAGAAGCTGATGGATGGATGGTTTCGACATTTACGTGCCCTTTCTTGTTTGATCAAAACAGATCCTTGACCTTGGCGTCCGCGCCCGCTTGGGCCGGAGTCTCAGGTTCGCCCTGCGTCGTTGCCGGGGCCACAGTGCCCGCCGACGCTTCGGCGGAAACAGTGCTCGACGGCGCGGCCATGGGCACCTCGACGAAAAGCATCTTGGTCACAACTCTGGCGACCACCGGGGGCCAGTACCGGGCGACCCTGTAAACGGTGCCCGGATTCTGGCGTGCCAACTGCCTGGTCATGTCCTCGGCCACTCTGACCTCTTTCAGGTCGCCCGTGACCGCGTTAAGGCAGACGCCGCCGTGCTCGCGGGTCTCGCTGACCACGCACGTGATGTGGCGGAACTGCCGGGGCTTGTGGGCAGGCACGCCTAAAGCGCCCCCCATGGTTTCGGTTCCGGGACTGACGTTCGTTTCGTGAGCCATAGCACTATTTCCTTCTTCTGTGCCCAGCCCGGAGTCAGACTGTCTGGTCCAGTGCGTGGGCGTGTTTCCTAAGCTCCCGTCGCGGGCACAATGGGTGCGCACGACGGGGACGACGAAATCGGTAAATTCAGTTTTTCGAGAGCGAGGTTATCGAGGGCAGTAGCTGCCCGTATCATCGCCGGGACGATTGGCGTTCGTCCCTCTCGTCGGTCGGGCCTGGTCCCAGCACTTTGGTGGGCTTGTGTCTCTCAGGTAGGGTTTGAGAGTGGAGTCCGCATTCGGAGGAGGGCGTGAGCGCGTGTTCTGCTGCTGCACACCCCCAAGTTGAAGCGGCCTGATCCGGTTCGAGAGGGGGCATTCGGTTGTCGTACTCTTGGTGGGGGTGCACCTCCTTGGTCTTGCCTGTGGACTTCCGGGGCCAGCGTGTTCTGTTGGTATCTCTACGGCTCGCTCTGCGCTTCGACTGGCTCGTTCAGTAGTCTCTGCGTATGCCACTAATATGCACGTCACCCGCATGCTTTCAAGGTGGAAAGCCTTGATGCCGTGCGTCGTAGACCACCTGCAAGATGTTAGCATCTGGGGCGCTGGCGGCGCTTTCTAGCCTCAGGTTTTCCAGTAAATACTGAACATCGCCAGAACCGGCTAACAAACATTGTAGGTCAGAGTCGATCAGGCTGGGTGGACTGAGCCTGGGCAGGACCCCAAAGCACCCGCCAGCGGCCCGGCCTGGGTCGGCTCCGAGTCGTGGAGCCGGTCGCGGTTGCGTATGCAGCCGTGGTCGCTGGCGCGGTCGTGGGTCGCGTCAAAGGGGGTAAGAGCAGTGTCGCCGCCCCCGGCTCCGGTACTGGGGTCATTGGTCACCACGGAGACGGTTGGGATTGCCGTAGTCGATGACGTGGACGCGATTGCGCGTCTGGATGGATAGGGGGTGGAAACGACGGCGGCGGTCAGGCGCTCATTGGAGCCAAGACTCGCCATCTTGCTGCGAACCACGGTTGGATGTCAACGGAACCAATTGTCGTCAAGCAACTTGCCTTAGTACCATAGATTGCAGGTTACATGGGCACGGGTTCATGGCGGCCACCAGCATGAAGCGGGCCGGGAAGGTAAACGTGCCGGCAGCGCGCGAGATCGTCACTTCACCGCTTTCAATGGGTTGACGAAGCACCTCCAGGACATTGCGCTTGAACTCCGGGAGTTCGTCGAGGAAAAGGACGCCGTTGTGTGCCAGGCTGATCTCGCCCGGCCGCGGCATGGATTGTCCCCCGAGCAGTCCGGCGTCGCTGACGGTATGGTGCGGGGCGCGGACGGGCCGCTCGGTGAGCAGGCTGGTGTGGCGCGGCAGCAGCCCGGCAATGCTGTAGATCTTGGTGACTTCCAGGGCTTCGTCCAGCGCCAAGCGCGGCAGCACCCCGGGCAGGCGCTTGGCGAGCATCGTCTTGCCGGTCCCAGGCGGGCCGATCATGAGCACATTGTGCCCGCCGGCGGCAGCGACCTCGAGGGCCCGGCGCGCGGTCTCCTGCCCTTTGATATCGGCGAAATCCAGGCTGGCCCCGGGCGAGGGCTGGCGGTAGAAGTCCTGGATGTCGACCTGCGTCGCCTGCAGAGCGGCGGGCTCGCGCATGAACTTCACCGCCTGGAGCAGATGGGTGATGCCGAACACCGAGAGTCCGGCCGCTACGGCCGCCTCCTGGGCGTTCTCAGCAGGCACCAGCAGGTTCTTCAGGCCCAGGCTGCGGGCGTGCAGAGCGATGGGCAGGGCGCCGGTGACCGGGCGCACCGAGCCGTCGAGGGCCAGTTCGCCCACAATCAGCGTATCGTTGAGGCGGTCGCGGTCCAGCCCGTCAACCGCCGCGATCATACCCATGGCAATCGGCAGATCGAAGGCTGCACCCGTCTTCTTGAGGTCGGCCGGGGCAAGGTTGATGGTTGTGCGTCCGTGCGGCGGCAGGAAGCCGCTGGTGTAGATGGCCGACCAGACCCGCTCGCGGCTCTCGCGCACGGCCGCGTCGGGCAGACCGACGACCGTCACGATATTGTCATTGCCCGCCATGGTGGCGTTGACCTCGACTTGGACGGTGCAGGCATCGACGCCCTGGATGGCCGAACTCCACGTGCGCGTCAGCATGGTCGAACTCCCTCCTACATATCAGCCAGTCATGTACAAGCAGGCGCGTGTATAGACTTATAATACAGCATATAAATATAAGAGTCAAGGGTAAGTGAATGCCCCCGCACAGCGCGGGCGGCCGGGGGCGAGCTATTGCGGCTGGACGCCGGGCGCGCCTGGCAAACGGGGCTACTCGATCTCGTAGAAGAGGGTCTGGCCGGCGGCCGTCAGGCTGAGGGTGGCCTGGCCGGCGGCGATGGTCAGCAGCGTGGCCGGGCCACGCTGACCGTCGGGCCTGATGGGGTAGGCCCGCAGAGCCGGGGCGCTGGTGGCGAAGGTGATCGTGCCGACCACGGGCTCGACGACGATCGGCGCCGTCCCCCGTTCGATCAGGCGCGTCAGCTGCTTGTCGGTGGCTTGGCCGGTGTTCTCGGCGCGGGCGCACGCCGTGAGCAGGAGTTGGCGACTCGAGGCGATCGGTTGCTCGCTCAGGCTGCTCAACGACACCATCGCGTAAGGGGTGCTGATCTGGAAGGTGGCCCCGCGTGTCTGCAGCGGCGCAGCCAGGGCGCCCAGTTTGCCATAGGCGGCCTGGGTACGCGGCGTGTCGACCGTACCCACGGCGGTCTGCCAGTTCCGCCACAGCTCGCCGGTATCGCTGCGCAGTTCGGTGCCGGGGTGCTTGTAGGCGAAGGCGGCAGCCACGTTCATCTTCAGGTCAGCCTTGGCGCCGGCCGCCGGCATCGCGCCGTAGACCACGCGGACGCGGTGCGTCTCGAGCATGGCCTGGAACTGCGGGGTGTGCTGATAGGCCTGTTCCCCGCCATTCTGCCAGTGCATGGCGTACATCTCATCGCCTTCGATCGCCAGGATCGCCAGCTTCTCCGCCGGCCGCACATCCGCACGGCGGTAGATCAGGGCGCCGGCCGCCATGGCGGCGACGGTGGCCGGATCGGCCTCGAACTCGAAGTCGCTGAGGCGGTCGGCGGGTTGGCCCCCCTGTGAGTAAGCGAAGCCCTGAATGCCGCCCCAGTCCTGCAGCGCAGCCACCGCCGCCAGGCCGACGAAGTAGCTGGAGCGGTAGGTTTTCGGCGGGTTGTTACCGCACTCGGAAACGTTCAGTGGCTGGCCGAGGATGTTCATCTGGCCGATCTGGCCAAACGGGCCATTGGGCAGCGTCGGCGGGTGCGCCACCCACAGGCCGCCCAGGCCGTACCCCGGCCCGATGCGGTCGCCGCCATAGTAGTGATGGGCTTCCATGAAACTGGCGTCCAACTGCGTGCCCAGATCCCAGGGCCAGTGCGACCAGTTGCTGGCGTTGATGGGCATCTGCAGCCCGAGCTGCCGATCGTACGCCAGGAAATCGGCGTAGAACCGTTTCAGCAGATCCTGCATGAAGCGCTGATTGGGCTGCGGCCAGTTCTGCGTGAGGATGCTCTCGGTGGCATCGGGGTCGGCAGCGTTGGCTCGGGCCCACTGGCGGTACAGGTCGAGGAACTCGCTGCGGTACGGTTCGAGCTTAAGCTTACTCTGGTCGAACAGCGCCTCGTTGCAGAGTTCGGTCATGGCCACGGCCGGGTCATCCCGATAGGCGAGCTGGGTGAACTCGTTGGTGTGGCTCCAGACCTGCTTGAGGTACTGCTTGTGCAGTGCCTGCATCCTGGCGTTGAAGAAGATGTACGGGTGTAGGCCGAAGTTGCCGCCCCCCATCTGCTCGAAGCCGGGGACGCCGTCGCCGGCGCGGTAGGCCCGCCCTACCCAGGGGTCGAGGATCACGTACACCCCGCGGCGTTTGAGTTCGTAGACCAGCCTGTCGAGCTTGCGCAGGTTCTCTGCATGGAGATTCTGGGTGGTGTTGTCGGGGTTCTGGCGGTCGATGATACCGGGGGCCCACTCACTGTCGAGATGGTGTAGGCGCACGAGGTTGCAGCCCAAGCGGGCGACGCGCTCGGCGAGCTGCTCGGCGCGCGCGGCGTCGGCAACCGCGGCGTAAGCAGTGATGTTCGTCCCCCAGAAGCGCACGGGCGTGCCGTCGGCGAAGACAAAGCGCTCGCCGTCGACCTTGACGAAGCCGTGCGCACCGGCGGGAACCCAGTTACCCTGAGCGTCCTTGTTGAGGAAGGACAGGTCAACGGGGGTGCCATGTTTGCCCACTTCGTAGGCGAACCACTCCGGAGTCTGGTTGCGCAGCACGACGTCCTCCATCTTCCCGAGGACGGCGGTCGCGGCGGGCAGCGTGAGGGTGAGGGTGGTCGTCTCGGGGGTGTTGGCGGCGAGGCGAGTACCGGCCACCCAGATGCGGGCGGCGCCGTCGGCAGCCAGGAGGCGGGGCGGTTCGATGACGATCCGCGTGGTCTGGCCAGCGGCCGAGATCAGGTCCAGTTGCCGGACCCTGATGCCCTCGCCGGCGCAGCCCAGCGGAAAGCCGATGGGCAGCTCGCGTGTACTGCCATCCTCCAACGTGGCCAGCGCGTTGCCGCCACGGAAGGCTTCCTGAGGCATGACGGCGGCCGCGATGCCGGTCAACTCGGCAGCGGTCTGGACGGTGACGGTGTAGGTGATCGTCAGCGCCTGTGGCCCGACTGAGGCAACCGCGTAGGTCAGCTCAACAGGCACACCAGTGCCGCCAATCGTGCTGGTGGCGGCAAAGCCAAAGGCGTTGGGTGACTCGGTGCGCGGCTGTGGCTCGAAGCCAAACCACGCCCACTTGGGCCCCCAGCAGAGGGTGTCGATCCGTAACGCGAGGCCCGCTGCCGTAGCGGCGACCTCGGTCGACACGCCCGGTCCGGAGTAGGCTTCGAACTGCCCCCAAGCCAAGGGGCAGACGGCCAGCGCGATGGCAACGATCCAGCGGGACGTGTTCATGGTGGCGCTCCTGGTTAGGGAGATATAGGCACTCCCGAACCGAAGTCAAGCTATGACGGGGTACTGCCATCCTTGCTTTCCGGGCGGCCGCTTGTAGCTTCCTGGGCAGCCGAGTTGGCGATGATGACGGCAGGCAGCGGTGGTCGGCGGCGAGGGAACGCTTGATGCGACGGCGGGAACTGACCGGATACCTATTCATCAGCCCGTGGCTGCTGGGCTTCATGGTGTTCACGCTGGTGCCGTTTGTGGCCAGCATCGGGCTGTCATTCAGCCGCTACGACATCGTCTCGGCGCCGGCCTGGGTGGGTCTGGCCAACTACCGCGAGCTGTTGACGCACGACGCGCTGTTCTGGCGGTCGCTGCGGGTGACGCTCACCTACGCGGTCGTGGCGGTGCCGGTGGGGCTGCTGGCAGGGGTCTCGCTGGCCCTCTTGCTCAGCCTCGACCTGCGCGGCATGAGCGTCTACCGGACGATCTTCTACCTGCCCTCCATCGTGCCGGTGGTAGCGACCTCGGTGGTCTTCGTCTGGCTCCTCAACCCGAACATCGGGCTGGTGAATGGCGTGCTGCGCCTGCTGGGGGTGGACGGCCCGAACTGGCTTGGCGATCCGCGCTTCGCCTTGCCCGCGCTGATCCTGATGGGGCTCTGGGCCGTCGGCGGCAGCATGATCATCTACCTGGCCGGGCTCAAGGATATCCCCCTGCAACTCTACGAGGCCGCGGTCATCGACGGCGCCAACACCTGGCAGCGCACCTGGCACATCACCCTGCCCCTGCTCTCGCCGGTAATCTTCTTCAACCTGGTGATGGGTGTCATCCAGGCCTTCCAGTACTTCGCCCAGGCCTACATCATGACCCAGGGCGGTCCGGAAGACAGCACTCGCTTCTACGCGCTCTACCTCTTCGACCGGGCCTGGCAGTACCTCGACATGGGCTATGCCAGCGCCATGGCGTGGATCCTGTTCCTGATCATCATGGGGCTGACCGCGCTGATCTACTCCACGCACAAGAGGTGGGTGCACTATGGCGGCTGACACAGGATCCGCGCCGCAGCGCTGGCTGCGCCTGGTCACCATCGCGGCCGCGGTCCTGACCGTGGCCGGGCTGGTCCTCGTCCTCGCCATGCCTGGCCCCGCCGCGCGCCGCTACCCCCAGCGACGGCCGGTGCGCTTCTGGCACATGTGGACTGCGGAATGGAAGGTGGTCGTCGAACGCATCGTCCAGGAGTTCAACGACAGCCAGGACGTCTACGAGGTCATCCCGCTGTCGATTCCGGCCCAGAGCGCGGACACGAAGTTCCTGCTGGCGGCGGCGGGTGGCGACCCGCCCGATGTCATGGGTCAGTGGAACAGCATCATCCCCACCTGGGCCGAGAATGGGCTGCTGGTGCCCCTCAACCGCGAACTCATGACGCCGGCGGAATGGGATACCTTTCAACGGCGCGCCTATCCGGTCTGCAAGAAGATCGGTGTCTACAAGGGCGACCTCTACGGCGTGGCCACGGGCACCAACATCTGGGCCTGCTATCTACGGCTTGACCACCTGCGCGAGGCGGGACTGCGGCTGGAAGACTTCCCGGATACGCTCGAGGGGCTGGTGACGTGGGGCCGCCGCCTGCAGCGTAGCGACGCTACCGGGCATCTCACCCGGGCCGGCTTCCTGCCGGACTGGTACCTCATGTACTGCACCGGCTTCGGGGGCGGCTTCTACGACTGGGAGAACTACCGGCTCACCCTCGATACGCCCGGCAACCTGCGCGCCCTGGAGTTCATTGACGCCAACAACACGGCCGTCGGCAAGGACCAGCTACAGCGTTTCCGGGCGGGGCTGAACTGGGGCAGCGGCATCGAGTGGCCGTTCATCACCGGCGCCTTCGCCATCACGGTCGACGGCCAGTGGCGGGTGGAGCAACTGCGGCAGTACGCCCCCGCGCTGGAGTACGCCGTGCGCCCGATCCCGCCGCCGGCCGGCGGCCAGCCGCACTTCGGCTGGGCCAACGGCAACTTCATGATCGTGCCGCGGGGCGCCCGCGAGCCCCGCGGCGCCTGGGAGTTCATCCGCTTCTGGTCGGGCCTGGCCAACCCCGAACGGGCCGCGACCTATGCCACCTGGGGCGGCTGGCTGCCTCTGACCCCCGATGTGGCCAACGCCCCTGCCTACCGTGACTACGTCGCCAAGCACCCGCAGTTCCAGACCTTCCTGGAGGTGATGGACAGCCCGAATGTGTGCCCGACCCCGCCGGTGCCCTACCAGAGCTTCCTGATGGCGCGCATCAGCCGCACCGAAGAGAAAGTCTGGTTCGGACGGCGAACCCCGGCGCAAGCCCTCGCGGAACTGGCCGACGAGGTCGCGCGCGAACTGGCGCGCCGCAAGGAGCTGGGCTATGCCGACTGACCCCACCCCCCGCGCTCCGTGCCAGGAGACGGCGACCGTCTTCAGGCTCTCCCCGCACCGGCGCCTGCTGGCCCACGCGACCCTGACGGTGCTCTGCCTGCCCTTCCTGTTGCCGCTGCTGTGGATGGTCTCGACCTCGCTCAAGCCCGATGCCGAGATCTTTGCCAGCGACGGTCGCGCCACCCCCATGCTCCACCTGCTGCCGCGCTCCATCGATTGGCGCAACTACCCAGACGCCCTGCGCACGGTGCCCTTTGCGGTGTACCTGCGGAACACCCTCTTCCTGTGCGCGGTCAACGTGGTCGGTGCCGTGCTCTCCAGTGCCGTGATTGCCTACGGTTTCGCGCGCCTGCGCTTCCGCGGTCGGGACGCGCTGTTCCTGCTCCTGATCTCGACCATGGCCCTGCCCGGACAGGTGACCATGATCCCGCTCTTTGCCTTGTTCCGGGCGCTCGGCTGGTACGGCACCTTCCTGCCGCTGATCGTTCCCCCCTTCTGCGGCGTACCGTTCTACGTCTTCCTGCTCTGCCAGTTTTTCCGTACCATCCCGGAGGAGTTGGCCGAAGCCGCCCGCATGGATGGGGCTTCGGAGTGGGGGATCTTCTGGCGCATCATGCTGCCGCTGGCGCGACCGGCCCTCGCCGCCTGCGCGCTGTTCCAGTTCCTCGGTACCTGGAACGACTTCTTCGGGCCGCTCCTCTACCTGAACGACCCCCAGCGCTACACGCTCGCCTACGGCCTGCAGCAGTTCATGTCCAGTTACGGCGGCAAATGGGCTGAACTGATGGCCGGCGCCACCCTCTTCACGATTCCGATCATCGTCCTCTTCTTCTTCGCCCAGAAGACGTTCATCCAGGGCATCGCCACCACCGGCTCGAAGGGGTAAAGCGCGCCGGCGCCGGCCCGCTCACTCAGCGCCCGGATTCGCCGGCGGGAGGACCGCCGTCACAGGCGGTATTCGGGGATGGCGCCGCACGCCTTGACAGCCAGCGCGGCATCGAGGTCGTCGAAGTCGAGCCGCACGACCGGGACTTCGCCGGCGAGCTGGTTGACGGGAAGGCCGGCCAGGCGCAGGAAGGCACCCGTGCGGAAGCAGGATGGCACGAGCTCGACGGCGGCGTGCAGTTCCTGCCCGGTATTGAGCAGGACGGCACGGCGGGGCGCCGCGGCGATGGGGTTGAGCACGAGGCCGGTGCTGACCGGTGGCGTGGGGAAGTGGACGTAGAGCGAGTTGCCCTTGCGGGTCAGCATGCACTCATCATGGGCCACCAGATCCGAGGCAGGTACGGCGTCGTCGAAGGCCTCGCGGACGCGGGCGAACCAGACCCCGATGCGCTGCAGGATGTCGGTATGCTCAACGGCGAGAGTCCCATCTGGCTTGGGGCCGACGTTGAGTAGGTAGTTGCCGCCCATGGCCAGAATGCGGTCGATGCTCTGCATCAGCAGCAGATCGCTGTAGTAGTCCTCATCGGCACGCCACCCCCAGCTCTGGCGACCGACGGACTGACAGGCCTCGGTAGGCTTGGCAAAGCGCTTGCCGGCGGGCACGTGGCGCTCCGGTGTGCTGTAGTCTCCGGGGCCATAGCCACGGTCGTTGATGAGGATGCCGGGCTGCAGTTCACGCAGGAGATCGTTCAGGGCCGGGATGTTGAGCTTGGGCGGGATGTCCCAGAAGAAGGCGGTGATGCGACCGTAGCGGGTGCAGAGCTCGGTGATCTGGCGACGCACGTAGTCGACGTAGCGCAGCAGGTCAGGCGCATCGCCGGGGTTGGGAACGTCGAGTTGGTGGTCACCGCCGAGGTTGATGGAGTTGGGGTGGTGCCAGTCAGGGCAGGAGTAGTACAGGCAGAGGCGGACGCCGCGCCGGTGGCAGGCCTCGGCCAGCCGGGCCAGGACATCGCGGCCATAGGGCGTGCGCGTGATTTTGTACTCGGAGTGGGCCGTGTCCCACATGCAGAAGCCGTCGTGGTGCTTGGTGGTGAAGCACAGGTACTGCATGCCGGCAGCCTGGAGTACGTCCAGCCACTCGTCCGGGTCGAAGCGCAGTGGGTTGAAACGGGAGACCAGCGCGCTGTACTCGGCCTTGGGGATGGCGCGCCGCCACTGGATCTGCTCGTGCCAGGCCGGGACGGCATACAGACCCCAATGCACGAACAGCCCAAGGCGGTTGCCGAAGAAGGCGTCATGGGAATCGCTGCTGGCTGCCATCGGCGGCCTCCGCTCCTCAGCCCAGCCGGCTGCGGGTGTTGCCGATGAAGCCATCGCCGTAGAGGACCGGCGCGTAGCCGCGCTCCGTCACCCAGCGCACCGCAGTCTCGCAGCGCTCCGCATACTCCGGGATATAGGCCGAGTAGGTAGGGTGGAAGTACTGCTCATGGATCATCAACTCCATGATCTCGGCCTGATGCGGGTCGGCCGCGATGGCACTGAGCCGCGGCCCGATCTCGGCCAGGGGGAAGCTGTTCACCACCATGTCGTGGCGGACGAAAATGAGGTTCTCGTCGAGGTCCTTCCAATAGTCGTGCTCAGAGAGGTAGCGGGTCTGCTCGCGGTCGGCGTAATAGGACACCGCCGGCTCGCCGTCCTGGCCAAGCAGGAAGTAGCCGACCAGACCGTGGTAGCCACGGTCACGGACCGCCCGGCAGCCACCGCGGGTGGCCTCGCCCCAGTGGATAGTGGTGAAGGTGTCAAGGACGGACGGCCCCGCGAAACGCAGGATCTCAGCCGTGATGATGTCGACATCGTGCGCAACCGGCTCGTAGCCCGCGCTGAGGTAGGGCTTGTCAGGGTCATTCTGCAAGGCGTGGAAGGTCAGGCGGAACCAGTCCGCGTTGTCCTGCCACTCGGCCTTGTAGGTGTCCGGCATCTGGGTCAGGTTGAAGTCGTCGCACTGGAAGTAGAGGTTGCAGTGGACCTTGGTGCCGTAGGTCTCATGCAGACGCCGCCACAGAGCCATGTAGGGGTTCGCGAAGAGGGACCGGTAGCGCTTCTGGGCGATATCGCGGAGGAACCAGATGTTGTCGTCCAGGGAAAAGCGGTAGCGCGCGAAGGAGGCCTGGTCGTAGAGAACGGTGACGGCGGCGGACTCCAGCCCGGCCGTGGCCGTGATCGTGGTCTGCCGAGCGCTGAGGCGGACGCTGGCGCGGAAACGGCCGGCGTGGGTCTGGGCCGGGACGCCATTGACGAGGACGGGCGCACTGCCGCTGCTGGTGCCGCTGACCGCGATCTCCAGTCCCGCCGGACTCTCGCTGCCGTCATGGCGGTTCAGGATCGCGCCGTGCCGTGGGTTCAGAATGGCGACCATGGGCAGGTCCTTCACTCAGTGAACGGTGAACAGTGAACGGTGAACGGTGGACGGTGAACAGTGAACGGTGAACGGTGAACGGTGGACGGTGGACGGTGGACGGTGGACGGTGGACGGTGGACGGTGGACGGTGGACGGTGGACGGCGGACGGTGGACGGTGGACGGTGGACGGTGGACGGTGGACGGTGGACGGTGGATGGTGAAGAGTGAATGGTGAAGAGTGAATGGTGAAGAGTGAATGGTGAAGAGTCGTCCGTAGCGTGTGGTCAGTGGGCAGCGACCGCCGCCCGCGGACGCGGTCACTTCTCATGCAGGATGCGGGCGCCGGTCCAATCCGCTCCGGGAGGCGTCACGAGGTAGTCGCGGCAGGAGGTGAGGAAGAGCTTCGAGGGGCCGTCGTTGGGGTTGGCATCGAGGGCTTCCTGGAAGCTGTTGGCCGCTTGCCGCCACTCGCGCTGACGGTAGGCGGCCAGGCCCTCCTCGTAGGCCAGCACGACGCGATCCATATTGGGGAACGACTCGCGCGTATGGTGACTGAGCAGCTCGAAGACGCGTACGGCGTGAGTCTTGCCGCGCACGCAGAGCAGGTCGATCTCGCGTAACCGTGGCGTCACATGCAGGCTGCCGACGACCTGGTCGCACATCAGCACGTCGGTGCCATAGAGCTTGTTCGCCCCTTCGAGGCGCGAAGCGACGTTGACGCTGTCGCCGATGACCGTGTAGTCCATACGCCGCGGCGAACCGATGTTGCCGGCGACTACCTCGCCCGTGCTGAGGCCGATACCGATGTTGATGACTGGCCGGCCGGCGGCCCGACGGCGGGCATTGAGCTTGTTCAGGGTCTGCATCATCTCGCCGGCGACCTGCACGGCGTTCTCGGCGTCGTGCTCGCCGGTAAAGGGGGCGCCAAAGACCGCCATGATGGCATCGCCAATGTACTTGTCCAGCATGCCGCCATGGTCCAGAACGACATCCACCATCGCCGCAAAGTAGTCGTTGAGCAGCGCCACGGTCTCGCGCGCTCCGAGCGACTCGCTGAGGGGCGTAAAGCCACGGATGTCGGAGAACAGGATGGTGACCTTCTGGGCGGTCCCGCCGAGGGCCGCGTCACCACTTTCCAGAAGCTTGTCCATGACCTCCTTCGTCATGTAGCGAGCCATGGTGCCACGGATGCGCTTCTCACGCGTGATGTCCTCGACCACAAGCATCACGCCGATAGGGTCGTCGTGGATATCGATCAGCGGCGCCGTGGCGAGATTGACCGCCATGAAGTCGTTGCCGGGGAGGATGACTTCCTGATCCATGGCCAGGTCGGGCTTGCCGCTGCGGCTGGTGCGGCGGAGGGACTCCTCGACCCAGGGATTGGCGTGGCCCAGGGCGGTGCTGATATGCCGACCGATGACGCTGTCGTCCAGGCGGAAGATGCGCTGGGCCGCTTCGTTGACTTTGGTGATCTGCAGGTTCACGTCAAGCGTGATCACGCCATTGGTCAGGCTCTGCAGAATACTCTCGTTGAAGTTGCGGGCATTCATCACCTCTTCGAAGAGTCGGGCGTTCTCCAGCGCGATGCTGGTCTGGGCCGCGAAGGCCATCAGCAGGTTCTCGTCCTGGCGGGTGAACGGGCCCTTGCGGCGGTTCAGAACCTGCATCACCCCCATCTTCTCGCCCTTGCGGCTCATCACGGGCACGCACAGGATGGTCCGGGTCTTGAAGCCGGTCTTGCGGTCAACCTCGCGGTTGAAGCGCAGATCGCTGTAGGCCTCCGGGATGTTGATGATCTCGCCGGCAGTTATGCAGGCTCCGGCCAGGCCATGGTCGGCGGGGAAGCGGATCTCACCCGAGCCCATACCCTCGGCCACACGCGACCACAACTCGTTGGTGGCAGCGTCGTAGAGAAACAACGTACTGCGCTCGGCGGTGAGGATCTCGGTGGTCACCGACACGATGCGCTCCAGCAACCGGTTCAGGTTCAGCTCGGAGGAGATGGCATGGGTGACCTCGAAGATGCGGGACTCCTGATGCCGGGCCGCGGTGACTTCCTCGAACAGCCGAGCATTCTCCAGCGCCGACACCGCCTGCGAACACATGGCCCGGAGCAGCAGCAAGTCATGCTGGTCAAAGTCGCCGTGGCGCTTGTTCAGCACCTCGGCGACGCCGACGGTGTTGCCCATGGCGTTACGCAGGGGCACGCAGATGATGTTGCGGGTGCGGTACCCGGTCTTGCGGTCGATTTCGGCGTTGAAGCGCGGGTCGGCGTAGGCGTCCTGAATGAGAATGTCTTCGCCATTGCGGAACGTCCAGCCCGCGATACCGGCGCCGGCGGGGAAACGGATCTCCTCGACGTCATCGCCGAGGGCGACGCGCGAGAAGAGCTCATCGCCGGTCTCGTCGTAGAGGAACAGCGAGCTGCGTTCGGCATCCAGGGTATCGGTGAGGATGGTCATGAAGCGCGGCAAGACCAGGTGCAGGGCCCGGAACTGGCCCAGTTGGTGCGCCACGTCAACCAGACGCACCGTGTGCATGAGCAGACCGCGGAACCTCTCGATGAGGTGCTCGCGGTTATCGCTGGAGAGCACACCCAGAAGCTTCTCGAGCTCAGTGTCCTGCAGACGGTGCTCGAAGACTGAACTCACCAGATCCGTATCAGAGGTCTTCACCCGCACACCTTTCGGCGCCATACAGGCCTTGGGGATCGCTCGTCCGAGGCCTGGCGACTCCCGTTCGCTCACTCGCTCCCGTCCCGCGTGGACGTGCCGACCAACGCTCGGCAGAAACCGGCGTCCTTCAGCCCGGGGGGCTACCGCCTTTCCGCGCCTGGCCTGCGCCACACCCGTGCGGTCGTTTACATAGCACGGCAAGAGGATGGAATCAACTGCCTGCTGGCGCAGGAGTGACGGATACTCGCGGGTCGGCCGCGGGGGCGCGCCGCAGATCCTGCCGCCGACGGCCCAGCCGTCCGAGCACGGTGCCCATCCGCGTCATGGGGGGCTTCCCCGTCCAGGGATCTTGACGACGGCACGCATCGTCGGGTCGGTGGTGTCGTACGGCGGGAAGAAGGCCAGCGTCAGCTCCGTCTCGCCCACAGCGGCGGCCACACGACCGGGCAACTCGATCGTGCGCCGGTCCCCGGGCGCCAAGGGCTCTCCGCTGAAAGCCCAGCGGGCGGGGAGGCCAACGCGGCTGGCCTCCGGCCCCACCTCGAGGCGGTGCTCTGCGGCCTCGATCCAGGGCACGAAGCCGCGGTTGTGCAACTCGACGCGCAGCCTGAAGGCACCCTCCGCATCTGGGGCCGTCGCCGTGGCCGACATGGCGCCGCGGAACTGCGCCGGGTCCAGGCCGCGATCCAGGCAGAGGCCGTAAGGCTGCAGCCCCCACTCCCGGTAGGGGCGCATCATCCGCTGCCGGAGCACGGTGGACGCCATCATGTTGCCGGGCACCGCCGCGGCTTCGCGCTCCAGCGCCGTGGCATCGCGATAGGTCGCCGCATGCAGGTCCAGCAAGCGCTGCCGCAGCGTCGGCGGCAGACCCGCGGGCGCGTCGAGCAGGCCCCGGTTGGCGGTGACGAGGTCGCGCATCTCGGCCAGCCGTTCGAGGCGTGTCAGATGGGTCTCAAAGAAGGTGCCAAACACCGCCACGTGGCGCAGCCAGCCCTCGTCAGTGGCCGGTGCCGCGGCACGCAGCGCCTCCAGGCGCTCGCGAAAGCGAGCCAGCCCCTCGCGTCCAGCCCGCGACACGCGCTCACGCTCGGCCGCGTTCAGCCGCATCCAGGCCGAGGGGAGCATGGGCACGTCGAACAGTTCCCAGAGCCCCTCGTTCGCCGCGCTGAACAAGGTGAAGGGGACCGCGGCGTCCCGCCCCAGCGTCCGCCGACCCCATTCGTAGCGCAGCGTGTTGGCCGTGCACGTGGGCTCCCAGCCGAAACGCCCGATGGACTCCCATGGGAGTTCGGCGCTGCGATAGGAACCCCCGATCCAGAAGCTCGGTCGGTCCGCGAGCAGGCGCCGCATGCGGGGGGAGCCGGCGAGGCGGAAACCGGAAAGCATATTGTCGATCCACGTGTCGCCCATGGGGGCCACCCGCTCGTAGCTGCGGCACAGAACAGCAAGGCCGGCACCATGGCCGACGACGAGGAGGTCCGCCGGCAGCAGCGGTTCCAGACGCGGCTCGTAGGGGTCCACATAGGGGTAGACCGCCAACTCGCCGCTGAAGCCCTCACGGCGCAGATGGTCGTAGAGAATCAGGTACTGCTCCCAGGCCGGACTGCGGGTGCGGGAGCCGGCCACGTACGCTTTGCAGCGGTCGCAGGTGCAGACGCCGCCGTTGTCGTCCCGGATCATCACCACGCCGTCGATGGGATAGGTCTCCACGATCTCTTTCAGAAACGCCTGCAGGTACTGCTGGTACAAGGGGTGCGTGTAGCAGGGCGCTTTGGGGTTCCCCGGCGACATCGCTTCGGGGTGCTTGAGGGCATAGGTCGTCGGCACCGCGCCGATCGGCAGCCAGAGCCAGACGCGCACCCCCCGATCGTGCAGGAACTGCAGGATCCTCAGGCCGTGGTCACGCTGCGCCTCGTAGTCGGCGAACCGCGCGCCACTCACCTCATCGTAGGCATCTGCCGCCGTAGAACGCAGTTCCGGCAGATAGCGGTAGGAGACCGGCATCTTCCAGTTACTCCACATGCCCAGATCCCCCATCACGTTCATACCGCTCCCCACCAGCGCTCCCAGCACCCGCTCCCACTCCGCCTCATCCCCGTAGGGGAAGTCGACCTCGAAATCGCCGCCGCCGAAACCGCCGGCCCGCAGGTCGACGATGGGATTCGCGGCGATCAGCGGTAGCGCCGCCGGCCCCGGGCCCTGAGCTCCGAGATCCGCGGCGATCCGGCAGGCTGCCTGCAGCACGCCAAAACGCGATCCGGCCCTCGCCGTAACCCCGCCATCCGGCGCCGGACTTAGCGCAAACCCGTCACCCGCGATGCCCCGATCCCTGGCGTTGGGGTCGCGGATCAGGGAGATGGCCGGACCGGCGCCCGCCCCGACGATCGGACTCACCCCACGGCGCTGCAGTGCATCCGCGAGCAGTGCCGTCGCCGCCCCGTCCTCAGGCGCGCCCACGATCCGGACACCGCCGCCCTCCGCCAAGGGCTGGGTGACCGGTACGGGCACCACCACCAGTCCCTCGTCCGCCAGCGCCACCAGGTCGACGTCACCCCCCCCGGCCCCCGGCGCCCTGGTGAACAGCCGGCGGGACCAGCGCCGCCCGTTGATCGTCTCCTCACCTAATCCCAGCAGCGTGGCGCCCTGGTGACGATGCAGGGCGCCAGCGAACCCAACCGCCACGGCGAAGTCCTTGAACCCGTAGAGCGGCGCACGGTTCTCCAGCAACGGCAGGGCCTCCGCCTCGCCCGCCAGTGGCAGCGTCAGCGCGACCGCGTGGTCCACCCAGGGAGAAACCCCTTGCCAGGGGCGTTCATCGGAAATGATCTCAACGACGCCGGCCGCATGGAACCGGTAGGTCACGCCGAGGGCGAGGCCGTCTGCCGACGCCATCAGGAAGTGCAACTCGGTCATGGCTGCAGTGGAGGTCTGAGCCACGAGCCGCGCACTCAGGGGTGGCAGTTTCTCCTCCCTGACGAGCGCGAACTGCGGGGCCGGTGGCCACGGCGAGAACTCGCCCGCGGCGCTGTCGCGGTAGGTAGCACGCCACAGGTCCACGGCGAGGGGCTGTGCGAGCATCTCCACCGTGTCCACCCGCAGGCTCAGGAGGAGCCCCGTCGAGCGGTCCACGACCGCGACCAGACCAGGGTAGGTCACGGTCAGGCGTTCACCCGCGCGGCGGAGGGCCGAGCGCCGCGTCGGACGGCCGCTCACCACGTCCACCCGCAGCCACGCTCCGGGCGGTACAGAGCACGAAAACACGAGCAGATCCTCGGCGCGGGGGGCCAGCACCGGCGCAACCAGGGCGGCTTTCCAGTGCGCGCGTCCCTCCCGCAACGCGAAGGGCAACTCCTGCCCCGCGGCGGTAAGACACACCTTCTGCCAGTCGATGCTGCCTGGTGAGGCGAGGCTGCCCGTAGGGACCTCCACGACCGCGAGCCCGGCCCACCCGGTCGGGTTGTAGAGGTCGATGGATGCCACTGGCCTGGGGGCGCCCGACACGGCGACCGCGGTCCTGACGCAGGACGTGCCCAGGGTCCCGGCCAGGGCCAGGGCGACACACAACACCGGAGCTTGCCTTGCTTCCATCGGGTATCCCCCCGGTCGACCATTGCCCCACGGCTCAGCCGCCAAGCGCGCCTCGCCCGCGCCATGCCCACCGCATGGGCGGCTACAGTGAACGGTCTTTGCCCCGCGTGCAAGCGCTGACGCCAATGCCGTGCCCCCCCATGCCCCAGCGCGCGACCGCCAGGGGGCCTCGGGGGTGCCCTAGGTGATCGCAGACCCAGCCGGCAGCGCCCTCGCCGGCTTCTTAGAACAGCCCTGCCCTCTGCCCAGGGCTGTTCCAAGATCGCGGTTCCCGCTACGGGTGAGCGGGTGAGAACGTGAAAGCGTGGATTCGTGGCAGACGGCCGGCACACGCGCCGTGACCCTCACGCAATCACGCTCTCACGCTTTCACCGTGCCGGTGACCAACACCGATGGTCGTTGGGAAAACGGAACCGCCCTGCCCTCTGCCCAGGGTGGTTTTATAATAATATGGAATATACTGCAGTAGAATAAGTTGCATTGTAGTTCTGGATATTTT
>CAILUI010000023.1 GCA_903837355.1 uncultured Victivallales bacterium | reverse complement strand
GGACATCGACACCGCCGCTGCCCGCCGTCTACTGAAGGCAGTCGCAGATCGTCGCGGAGTGACGCTGCCCGCCGAGCCGAGCATGAGCGCCGCCCAGACCGCCCGCATGGACCACGAAGGCGAGCGCCTTGGATTCATCGGAGCGCTCCAGCAATGGCAGGCCGAGCGGACGCAACAGGAAGCCGCCCGCCGCCGCGCCGACGCCGAACGGGAATAGCACCATCCGTCCCGATGCTGCGAGGGGTTTCAGTCGCGGATTCGGGGCTGCCGCACAAGCCGCCTGCCGTAGCACTCGAGGGTCCGTGTTCCACGGGCAGCCAGAGACACGGCAGGCGGCTTCTTTTCGTGTAGCGACGCGACCGCCTACGTTGCCCCAGGACACCGGCTTCTATCCCCACGACCTTGGACACGGACGCGGCGCCGTGTTGTTGTTGTGGTGTTGTTGGAAGCGCCGAAATGGTGTTGTTGTGGTGTTGTTGCTTCCCGTGCTTAGCAGGGCTTAGCTAGCTTTGGTTTGTAGCTAAAATGGTGGCACCCCGGATGCGGCTCGAACGCATGACCTACGGATTAGAAGTCCGTTGCTCTATCCAACTGAGCTACCGGGGCGTGTCCATGGATGGCAGAGGGGGTAATGTCGTGCGGCTGGCGAGCAAGTCAACTCTGGTGCCTGGCACGAGCGTTGCGCGGGGTGGGTGGGCGGGGGATATTGTGCAGTACAGCGGTCGGTCTGGCGGGTGGTGGTACTGAGCAGGAAGGTCCTTGGCGTATGAGCAGTAACACGTGTGCGCTGCCGTTGCGGGAGTCCAAGGCGTGGGCGCCACGGCGCGCCCTGGCGCCGGAGACGAGCCGTTCGGAGGCAGGGGTGTTTGCGGTGCGTTCGAACGGCAGCGCCGGCTGCTACGGCGGCTGGGACCTGGTCTTTGCGGCGCCGACGGAACCGTGGGTGACAGTGCGCGTGGTGGCGCAGCCAGATGGCCTGGAGCGCGGCCTGGACTCGCTGCGGGCGGCGTTGTTCTGGAATGAGGACACGGCCTACTCGACGATGCGCTGGGAACCGGTGCTGGCGGTGGGCGAGACGGCGGCGGGGGTGGTTTTCGAGGGTCGGGCGCCGGTGCCCCCGGGGGCGCGCAGTCTGGTGGTGCGGCTGTTGCTCTGCTGGTCGGCCTGCGGCTCGGTGACCTGGTGCGAGGCAACGGCGCAAGGCGGGCCGGCGCCGGCGCCGCGGCGTTGGCGTTTGGCCGCGGGCGCGGGGCCGCTGCCCGACGGGCCGCGGACGCTGGCGACGAACACGGATGCCTTCCTGGGGTTCTGCCGGGAGGCGGCCGCGCAGCAGGCGGACCTGCTTTGTCTGCCGGAGGTGATGCTGAGCACGGGCCTGCCGAGCGATCCGGAGGCCCTGGTCGCGCAGGCGATTTCGATCCCGGGCGCGGAGACGGAGCCGTTCCAGGCGTTCTGCCGGGAACACCGGATGGTGCTGTGTTTCTCGGCCTGGGAGCGGCAGGCGGAGTTGGTGCACAACACGGCCTTCCTCATCGATCGCGACGGCAATGTCGCCGGGAAGTACCGCAAGGTGCACCTGGCCAGCCCGCTCGAGCCGTGGTGGGGCGTTACACCAGGGCACGACTTTCCGGTGTACGAGGTGGAGGGTGCGCGCCTGGGGATGAACATCTGCATGGACTCGTCGGTGGAAGAGTCGGTGCGCGTGCCGGCCATGCTGGGCGCCGAGATTCTGTGCCTGCCGATCATGGGCGATCACCGTGCGGTCACGGGCTGGACGGGTGGCCCCAGTGACTGGGATGTGGATCGCTGGCGGGCGATCCAGCAGGTGCGGGCCATGGACAACCAGGTCTGGATGGTGATCAGCGTCAACGGCGGACCGGGCACGTGCATCGTCTCGCCGGCGGGGGTGGTCGTCGATATGCTGCAGGGGCGGCGCCGAGTGGTGCTGGCCGATGCTGACCTCGCCGAACCGCCGCGGAGCTGGCTGTGGGCGACGTTCCGCAACACGACGCCGTGGGTCCGGCGGACGCCGGCCTACGGGCCGCTGCTGGAGGCAGGGCGAGCCTGACAGCGGGGGCGAGTTGAGCGGGGCGGTCTGCCCCGCCGAGAGGGTGTGATGGAGGGGAACGGCTCAGCGCCGGCGAGCAGGCCGGGGAGCTTCGCCCTCCAGCGAGGGGAACGGCTCACCGTCCGGCGCCAAGGACGGGCGCGGTTCGCTGCGGCTCCCTATATTACCACCCTATGAGTGCCGCACCTCACGATCCTTCCCTGGCCGCCCTCAGCGGCCCTCGGTGGCGGCCCGAGTTGCTGGCGCCGGCGCAGGATTTCACCTGTCTGCAGGCGGCCATTGGCGCGGGCTGCGACGCGGTTTACTTCGGCATCGACGGGCTGAACATGCGCTCGGCGGCGCACAACTTCCGGGCTGCGGATCTGCCCGAGTTGTCCGGTCTCTGCCGGGCGGCCGGGGTGCGGGCTTACCTGGCGCTGAACACGATCGTTTTCCCGGGGGAGATGGCGACGGTCACGGCCCTGTTGGAGGCGGCGGTGGGCCGGGTGGATGCGGTCATCTGCTGGGATCCGGCGGTGCTGCGGGCCTGCCGCGAGCGGGGGCACGCCATCCACATCTCGACGCAAGCCTCGGTGGCGAATGTGCAGGCGGCCTGTTTCTACCGAGAGCAGGGGGCGGTGCGCATCATTCCGGCGCGGGAGTGCACGTTGGAGGACGTGGTGGCCATCCGCGCCGGTGCCGGGGTGGAGGTCGAGACGTTCATCCATGGGGCGATGTGCGTGAGCTACAGCGGCCGCTGCTTTCTGGGACAGGACGTTTTTGGCAAGTCCGGCAACCGGGGGGCCTGCCTGCAGCCCTGCCGGCGCGAGTACCGGATCACGGAGGTCGAGGAGGGTCAGGAGTACGTTCTGGGCCAGGACTATGTGATGTCAGCCGGGGACCTCTGCACCCTCCCGTTCATCGAGGAACTCATGGCGGCGGGTCTGGACGCTTTCAAGATCGAAGGGCGCAACCGCAATCCGGAGTATGTCGATACCGCGGTGCGCTGCTACCGGCGCGCCATCGATGCGGACCTGGACGGGAGCCTGACGGCGGAGCTGAAGGCGGGTTTGGTCAATGAGCTGCAGCGCGTCTACAACCGCACCTTCACCGCGGGTTTCTACCATGGTCGGCCGATCGGCTCCTTTGCCGCGTCACGGCGCAGTCAGGCGGAGTACCGCAAGGAGTACGTCGGGATCGTGAAGAACTACTACGATCGGGCGCGCGTGGCCGCCGTCAGCGTGCTCAGCAACACCTTCCGCGTCGGCGACGACTTGCTGATCCAGGGGCGCACCACCGGGCTGGTCCGCTGCCGCGTTGGCGAGATGCGCGTTGAGGGTGTCCTCGTGGAGGAGGCCCCGCGGGGCCTGGTGACGCTGCCGCTGGAGCAGTTGGTGCGCGAGGGCGACAAGGTCTATGTGCAGGTGCTGCGCCAGGGCAAGAGCGCTGGGCAGTGAGTCGTCTCAGGACAGCGGTGCGCTGAAGCGCAGACGGATGACCAGGACCTGGTCGGCCAGGTCGTTGACGGGCAGATGGCGCAGGCGCAGGTAAGGCGGCTCCTGCCAATGGTCCGGCGTCACCTCGACGCGGGCGTCGACCGCGGCGCCGGTGTTGAGCAGGGTGGCCTCGATGGGCTGCACGGTGAGCGGCTTGAGGTCGACGACGGCACTGGCCGGCTCGCGGTTGAGATGTACGTACAGGCAGTCCCCTTTGCGCGTCAGCAGAACCGCACGGTTCGCGCTGAGGTGCGTTGCCGGCTCGGCGTCCGCGTAGGACTCCCGCACGCGCTGGTACCAGGAGCCGAGGCGGCGCAGGATGCGCCGCGCTTCCGGGGGCAAGGTGCCATCGGCGCGGGGGCCGATATTGAGCAGGTAGTTACCGCCTTTGGCCAGCGCATTGTCGAGGCTTTGTCGCAGGTAGCGGCAGGCGTAATAGTCCTCGTCGGCGCGGTAGCCCCAGCTCTGCGTACCGATCGACTGGCAATGCTCGGTGGGCCGTTCAAAGGCCAGTACCTCGCGCACCGAGCCCACGTACTCGCGTTCCGGCGTGCCGAAGTCGCCGGGGCCGAAGCCGCGGTCGTTGATCATTGCGGCGGGCTGCAGCGAGCGGATCCAGTCGTTGAAAGTGGGGTCCTGGTGGCCGAGCATGTTGGCGTCCCACCAGAAGCCGTGGATCGGGCCGTACTGGGTGCAGAGCTCGCGGACCTGGGCGCGGACGAACTCGAGATAGCGCGCCGCGTCCGGTTCGTCCCCCGCTTCCGGCCCGGGGCGCTCGTAGCTTCTGCCGGCATTCGGGTAGTGTTTGTAGTGCATGTCGGCCACCGAGTAGTAGAGGCAGAGGGGGACGCCACGGCGGTGGCAGGCCGCGGCCAGCAGGGCGAGGACGTCGCGGCCGTACGGCGTGTGCATCACGTTGTAGTCCGTCTGGGCCGTGTTCCAGAGGCAGAAGCCGTCGATGTGCTTGGTCGTAAAGCAGACGTACTCCATGCCGGCCGCCGCGGCCTGGTCGAGCCAGGCGTCGGGGTCGAAGCGCCGCGGGTTGAAGCGCGCCGCGAGCGCTGTGTACTCAGGCCGCGGGATCCGCCGCCGGAACTGGTCCTGCTCATGCCAGCCGTTGAGGGCATAGAGCCCCCAGTGGAGGAAGAGCCCGAAGCGCTTCTGGAAGAACCAGTCACGGCCGTCTCCGGAGCGCGGTGTGCGGTCGCCCGGTCGTACGCCTGCTGCGGTCGGCCAGATCGTCTGCATGGCTCAGGCCGGCTCCACGACCTGGAGTGTGACGCCGACCACCAGGTCCTTGACCCGTTCGCGGTAGGTCGCCATGTGCGGCGCCGTGAGGTGCGCCCTGAGGTGGGGCAGGCTCTGCCAGGCCTCGACGATGGTGACCGTGTTGGGCCGCACGCCGCCCTGGGCGGGCAGGCCGGTATCGACGTCGACCGTGGGCTCGTAGCGGAGGCAGCCGCTCTCGGCCAGAACCGCCGGGACATTGGCCTTAAAGATGGCGAGGAAGGCCTCGCGGGTGCCCGGTTTGAGCTCGATGCCTGCAAGCACGTGGATCATCGGTGGACTCCCGTTCACAGGCGTCCCACAGGACGCCAAGGTTGTTAGGTACTCAGGCTGTAGGCTATTGGGTCTTGCCTCGGGGCACGTTGCGTTTCCGGATTCGGATCTGGTGTTGCACACCGAATAACCTACAGCCTAAACCGCTACAGCCTCGGGGTTTTCCAGGGGACGGGCGTGACTCCCGTTTAGGGCTCTTCCGCATCTTCCGCGTCTTCAGACTCGGCGTTCTGCCGGTCGGGGAAGAGGGCTGTGGTGTAGCGGCGGTGATCGAGTTCGGCCAGGCTGACATCCTGGGCCTGCGCGTGATCGCGGACCGTGTCCTCGAGGACCCCGGGCAGGAACTGCTCCTTGTCGGTCGCCTTGCCGTAGGCTTCGGCGGGGGCGATAGCGCCTTCGCCGATGAGCTGCCTGAGGGCGGCATCCATCAGCACCATGCCGAGGCTGCCGCCGCCTTCGATGGTCGTCCGGATGCTGCTCGTCGAGCCTTCGCGGATGGTATGCGGCAGGGCCGCGGTGTGGAGCAGGATCTCGAGGGCGGCCACGCGGCCGCCGCCGCTGCGGCGGCGGCACAACTGCTGCGCCACCACGGCTTCCAGGGTCTCGGCGAGCATGGCGCGGACCTGGGCCTGTTCGTCGGCGGGGAAGGCGCCGATGATCCGGTCGATGGTTTTGGCGGCGCTGTTGGTGTGCAGGGTTGCGAAGACGAGGGCGCCCATGGCGGCGCAGTTCAGGGCTTGGTGGATGGTCGCGCTATCGCGCATCTCGCCGATCAGCAGGACATCGGGATCGGCCCGCACGGCGCTGTGCAGGGCTTGGGCGAAGGAGGGGCAATGCTCGCCCACCTCGCGGTGGATGATGGTTGACTGCAGGGGCGTATGGATGAACTCCAGGGGGTCTTCGACGGTAATGATGCGGCGCGCCTGATTGCGGTTGATATCATCGATCATGGCCGCCAGCGTCGTCGACTTGCCGCTGCCGGTGGGGCCGGTGACGAGGATCAGTCCGCTCCGGCGGTTGCAGAGCCGGCGCAGGACATCCGGCAGGCGCAGGTCGGCGAGGCTGCGGATGGTTTGCGGGATGAGTCGGAAGACGGCCGCCAGGCCGTCGCAGGTGCGCAGGTAGTTGGCGCGGAAGCGGCCTTTGCCGGCGACGTGGTGGGCGAAGTCGATGTCGCCGGTTTCCAGGAAGCGTTGCCAGCGCCAGTCCGGGCAGATGGGCTGCAGGAGTGCCAGGACGCCGTCGGCGTCGGGCGCCGGCATATCGATAGGCAGGAGCTCGCCGTCAACGCGGATGCGGGGTGCCTCGCCGGTCGCGATGTGGAGGTCAGACCCGCCCTCTTCGATGACGCCGACGAGCAGTTGCTTGATCGTGGTCATGGCGCCGGCGTCTCCGCGGTCTCAGGCTCTGCCGCATCTGCCGGGGGGCTCGGGGCCGTCGGCGCGCCGGGGGGCTCGGTCTCGGTGATGTCGATGTAGCGCCGTTGGGGCGGCTCGGCGACATGGCTGACGCGGTTGACCGCCAGATCGCGCAGTTCGTTGATGGCCTGGTTCGAGCGCATGAAGCTGCAGGCCGTCCCGGTGGCGATACGCTGATCCTGGAAGAGCTTGAGGAGGCAGCGGTCCATGGTCTGCATGCCGTCGGCGCCGCCGGTGTGCATGACCTGCTCAATGTGGTAGGTGCGGCCTTCGCGGATCAGGTTGCCGACGGCCGGGACGTTCAGCAGCAGCTCCCAGGCCAGGACGCGGGTGCCGTCCACGGCGGGGAGCAGGTGCTGGCCGACGATGCCGCGGAGGCTCTCGGCGACCATGGTGCGGACCTGATTGGCCTGGTTGGGGGGGAAGATGCTGAGGACGCGATTGAGGGCGCTGGCCACGTCGCCGGTATTCATGGTGGTCAGCACGAGGTGGCCGGTCTCGGCGGCCGTCAGGGCCAGTTCGGTAGTGGCCAGGTCGTGCATGTCGCCGACGACGATGACATCCGGGTCTTCGCGCAGGGCCGCCCGGAGGGCTGCCGCGTGGCTCTGGGTATCGCGGCCCAGTTGGCGTTGCGAGATCATCGAGTTACGGCGCGGATGGATGATCTCGATGGGGTCTTCGATGGTGATGATGTGCGCCATCCGCTTCTCGCTGAGCAGGGCGATCAGCGCCGTCAGCGTGGAGGTCTTGCCGCTGCCGGCAGGCCCGGTGATCAGCACCAGGCCGTTGTGGCAGTCGAGCAGGCGTTCGATGGCGGTGCTGGGGTTGAAGCCCAGGCGTTCGAGCGGGCAGGGATCGACGGGGATAAGGTGAAAGGTGCCATCGATGCCGGCGCGATGGACGGCAACGCTGACCCGGCTGCGGGTGCCATCGGGGAGGTCGATGGCGCCGCTGACATCGCGTCCCTGACTGAGTTCATGGAGCAGGTCTGGTCCGAGCAGGGCGGAGACCAAGGCCAGCGCGGTCGGGGCCTCGAGCGCGGCCGGGGCCAGTGGGCGGAGTTCGCCGTAGCGTCGCCAGGTGGGGCGGTTGCCGGCCGTGATGTGGACGCTGCTGGCCTGCTCCTGACGGGCACTGGCCAGCAGTTCGCACATCAGGGTGGCCGCGGTCTCCGCGTCCAGGGTGGCGCTTGGCGGCAGGTCGCGGAACAGCGGCAAAGGCAGCGGTTCGACCGTCGGGCGCAGCCGTCCCGGCAGCTTGGGAGCAGGGGCGCCGCTGCGAGCGCGTTCACGTGCTACCTGTGCGAGACGCTGGATGCGGGGGAAGTCCTGCCCCAGCGCGCTGTCGGCAAAGCGCCGCAGCACGTCTCCCAGGTCGGCATCCAAGGGCAGTCCGCGCAGGATCGTAGCGAGCTCGTCCTCGTGGACGAGACGGGCCCGTCGGGCCAACTCGCAGAGCCATGCAACCTCAGCTTCCACGGGGGCCTCGCGTCAGTGCAGTCCGAACATGGCCTCTTTCAGGTCGAGGTAGTAGAGGTAGTAGTCCGGCCGGACGTTGGGGGGACAGCGGTGATCGCAGAACGGGATGTAGCCGCCGCGCTCGACCGCGGGCGCGAGGCTTTCCAGGTAAGCCTTGATGGCGGCCGGACCCTTGGCGAGTTCCATCTTGTCGACGCCGCCCATGATGCGCAGGTCCCGGCCATACTCGTTGAGCAATTCCAGGGCATGCGTGCAACTATTGACCTCATAGGGGAACAGGCAGTTGATGCCGGCCTCGAGGAAGCCGGGCAACAGCGGCCGGACGTCGCCATCGCAGTCGGTATACCAGAGGTCGATGCCGTGTCGATGGAGTCTGTCGCCGATGCGTTTGTAGCGCGGCACGACGACCTGCGTGAAGAAGTCGAGGGTGACGATGGGGCCGTTCTTAAAGCAGATATCCTCCCAGCCGCTGGCGTAGTCGAAATCGACCTTGCCGAGCACCTGGTCGAGGTAGTCCTCGGTCAGCACGCAAGCGGTTTCCACCATGTCTTCGAGCATGTCGGGGTAGTCGAAGATGGCCAGGGCGATGCCCTCGAAGGTCAGCATATCGCGGATGCGTCCCATCAGCGACCCGCAGAAGACACCGAGGGCGTAGTCCCGGCTGGGCGGGTAAGCCCGACGCAGGGCTTCGACATCGACCTTGCGGGCCGGGTCGTGGCGGTCGAAGCGCAGCGCCTTCTCGCGTTTCCAGTCCTCGGGGGTCACGATGGTGGCCCGCAGGTAGCGCGGGATGGTGTCGTGGCCGTCTTTGGGGATCTCTTTATAGAGGCCGTTGCCGTCGATGATGGTGCGGCTGGTCGCCGTTTCCGCGACCTGTTTCGACTCGAAGGCCGGGTGCATCCAGGTATTGCCGCCGAGATTCCCGATGCGGTCGAAGTTGAAGAAGACGTCAGCCTCGCCGTTGTTGCGGATGCCGTTCTTGACGAAGAGGTCCCACTCCGTGAAGTTCTCGTCCCAGTAGCCGAACTCCATGTTGAAGCAGCGGTCGATGCTAAGGTAGTGCATCTGCCGGTTGAAGCGTTCCCGGTCCGTCATGGTGCCGCGCCACTTGGCTCGGCAGGGCGTGATGGGCATGGTCGTGACCTTCCTTCGGCTACGTGATGCCGGTCGGGCGCAGCGTACGCCTGTGTGGTCCGTGTCGCCATTCCGGCGCGCGGAGACAGTATAGTGTAGGCGTATGCGGCGGGCAAACCGCTGGCCGCGGTCGGGAGTTGTGGGCGCCTTGCCCTGGAGACAGGTGAGAGACATGGATTGCCGGATGCTGCCCGACCTAGGCTACAATGCCCTGATCTGTCGCTACTCCGAGATCGCCACCAAAGGGCGCAACCGGATCTTCTTCGAGAACCGGCTGGTGGAGGCCTTGCGGCGCGGCTTGCGCGGCCTGGGTAAGGTGACCGTTGTCCGGGAGCGGGGCCGCATCTTTTTTCATCCCGGCGATGGGCGCCTGGTCTTTGCGGCCGAGGATCTTGCCGAGATGCGGCGCGTGCTGCCGTTTGTGAGCGGGCTGTCGTCGGCGTCGCCGGGGTTTCTGCTGGAGCCGCGTCTGGAGCAGATCGAGGCGGCGGTGGACCGTAGTTTTGGCCAGGTCTACGAGGCCACCTTGACGGGGCTTTCCGCCGAGCAGCCCGTGCGTTACGCGATGCAGGCCCGGCGCAGCGACAAGGCCTTCCCCCTGATCAGTTCCGAGATTGAGCGGCACTTTGCCGAACGCCTGCTGGCGTGTTACCCGCGCCTGCTGGTGGATCTGGAGACGCCGCGTCTGGCGGTGGAGCTGGAGATCCGCAAGGATCGGGCCTTCCTGTGCTACGAGCGCATCGACGGGCCCGGGGGGTTGCCGCCGGGCACCGGCGGGTCGGTCCTGGCGCTGCTCTCCGGTGGCATCGACTCGCCGGTGGCCTGTTACCTGATGATGAAACGGGGGTGCCTGGTCGACTACGTGACCTTCCACAGCGAGCCCTACACACCGCCGGAACTGATCCTGAAGGTCGGGCGTCTGGCGGGTCAGCTGAACCGCTTTCAGTTCGGGGGGCGTCTGGCGGCCGTGAACCTGGTGGAGGCGCAGAAGGCCATTCGCGACACCTGCGAGAGCCGTTACCGCACCATCCTCTACCGGCGCTTCATGGTGCGCATTGCGGCGGTGCTGGCGCGGGTCTACGGGGCGAAGGCGCTGGTGACCGGTGACAACATCGGCCAGGTGGCCAGTCAGACGCTGAGTAATCTGGCCGTGGTTTCGGCGGCCGCGCCGACCATGATCCTGCGGCCACTGCTGGCCTTCGACAAGAAGGACACCATGGTACTGGCGCGGCACTTGGGCACGCTGGCGGAGTCTGAGCACAGCGTCCCCGACAGTTGCACCGTGTTCGCGCCTGCCGATCCCGCGACCTCGGCCAAGTTCTACCGGGTGGAGGCGCAGGAGGCGCGGCTGGACGTGATGGGGCTGATCCACGCCTGCCTGGACGCCACCGTGCAGGTCGATCTGACGACGTTTGAGCGCCTGCCGATCCGCGGTTTGCACGAGGCCGTTGACAAGGCGCTGGCGCCACCCGGGCGTCGTCCCCCCGCGACCCCGGCCGCCGCCGCCGTCGTGCTCGAGCTGCCTGGGGATGAGGGCTGACGCTGGCGAGCGGCCACGGTCTGGCATTTTGCAAACCTCGCCTTACGTTGCCCGCAGAGCGTAGATCGCGGCAGCGTTGACGTCTAGGTCAACGGAGTCGGTAAGGAGCCGGCAGCGTGGCAGACTGGGGTACCCAAGTCAGTGACCCGGACGATGCCGAGCCGGCGGACGATGCGTCGCTGCAGGGTAGCCCGCGGGAGGGCGGCGAGGACGCCATACGTTCGTACCTGCGGCGGGTGGGGAGCATCGCTCGCCTGACGCCTCTGGAGGAGGTCTTCTACGCTCGGCAGTACCAGGAGGCTCGCGATGTTGTGCAGCAACTGCTGTGCTGCGCGCCGGCCTTGCTGATGGCCGTACTGACCGAGTTGGCGCGCGGCGTGGACCGCAGCCAGCTCCTGCACCTGATCGACGTCAACGCCTACGAAGATCCCAAGGACTTGCTGGTCCAGGTGCACGCCGTTCTGGCCTCGGCGCAGGCAATCGAAGGTGACATGCGTGGCATCCCCGACGCGAGTGTCGGGGAGAACGAGGAACGGCTGGCGATCCTGCGCTCGTCCTTCCAGCGTGTCCTCCGTCGGCTGCCGTTGCGGGACGAGTTCTATGAGGAGTGCCTACGGCGCCTCGTGGATGGCGAGGCCGACATTCCGGCTGCCAGCGCCGTTGAGCGTACCGAGTTGCTCCAGCACCTGCGGCAGCAGCAGCAGGCGCAGGAGGGGGCACGGCGGACCATGGTCGAGAGCAATCTCCGCCTGGTGGTCAGCATTGCCCGCCGCTATGCGCACCTGGGGGTGCCCTTCATGGATCTGATCCAGGAGGGCAACATTGGGCTGATGCGGGCGGTTGAGAAGTTCGAAGTCGAGCGTGGGCATCGCTTCAGCACCTACGCCAGTTACTGGATCCGGCAGGCGGTGATGCGGGCGCTTTCCCGGCAGGGGCGCACGATCCGTATCCCGCCGAACATCCTGCGCGAACTGAGTCAGATCACGGCTGCCGAGGAGGGGTTGTTACAGGAACTCGGTCGGCCGCCAGCCCCTGAGGAGGTGGCGCGGCGGCTGGGGCTGCCGCCGGCCCGCGTCCGGGCGCTGCGCAAGATGTCGCAGCAGATGATCTCCCTGCAGAGCGCAGTCCGGCCTGGGGCCGAGACGGAGCTCGTGGATTTCGTTGCCGACGAGGAGGAACACGCCCCCGAGTTCCAGATGGCGCAGAAGCTGTTGCGCGAGTCGATCGGCGACGCGCTGCACACCTTGGAGGAGCGCGAGCGGGAGGTGCTGACGATGCGCTTTGGCCTCGACGGGGAGGACCCGCGCACCTTCGACGCCATCGGCCGCGGCTTCGGTCTGTCCAGCGAGCGCATCCGCCAGATCGAGTTCAAGGCGCTGAAGAAGCTACGCCATCCGACGCGGCAGCGTTTCTTCGACGGCTATGCCTGACGGGCGGCTCTGGAATGTAGGGCGCCACGCCGTTGGCGTCATCCCCTTGGCGCGGGCGGCGTCGCGAGCGGAGTCGCGACCCACGTCCCTAACCGGGAGTCCTCACCACGAAGGGCACGAAGACCACGAAGGTGATGGATGACAGATGGTTACAGTCCAGCAGTCCAACTCAGCCCGTCTTCGTGAACGTCGTGTTCTTCGTGGTTGAAATGAGGGTCTGCAAGTAGATCAGGCTAGTCGGGCAGCGCTGGCCGCAGGCCCGAGCCGGGGTGCGTCGGGGTTGTTGCAGGCTCATTCTTTGGTCGAGTTGAGGGCACGATATGTACTGGGAACCCAAGCTCGAGTCGATGTCGCGGGCTGACCTGGAGGCTCTCCAGGCTCGGCGCTTGTTGGCCACGGTGGCGCAGTGCCGGCAGTCGCCCTTCTACGCGGCGGCGCTGGGGGGGCCGGGCCGGGCCGCGCCCACGCTGGCGGAGTTGGCGCGCCTGCCGTTCACCACCAAAGAGGACTTGCGGGGTCACTTCCCCTATGGTTTTCTCACCGTGCCGCAGCGCGACCTGGTGCGACTGCACTGTTCGAGCGGCACGACCGGGAATCCGACGGTCGTGTTCCACAACGCGCACGATCTCGCGTCGTGGGCCAACCTGGTCGCCAGGAGTCTGTACGGGGTCGGGGCACGGGACACGGATGTGTTTCAGAACATCTGCGGCTATGGGTTGTTCACCGGCGGGCTTGGCTTCCAGTACGGCGCTGAACGGCTGGGGGCACTGACCATCCCCGCCGGGGCCGGGAACTCGCACCGCCAGATCAAGCTGATGCAGGACTTCGGGACGAGCGTCGTGCACGCGATCCCCAGCTACCTGGGGCGACTCCATGAGGTCTTCGGCGAACTGGGTCTGGACCCGCGTCGGGACACCCGTTTGCGTCTGCTGGTCATCGGGGCGGAACCGCACTCCGAGGAGACGCGACGGCGGATCGAGGCGCTCTTCGGCGTGAAAGCGTTCAACTCCTATGGCCTGAGCGAGATGAATGGGCCGGGGGTCGCCTTCGAGTGCGAGTACCAGACCGGACTGCACCTGTGGGAGGACTGCTTCATCCCCGAGATCGTCGACCCGGATACTCTCGAGCCCGTCCCGGTCGGGGAACGTGGCGAACTGGTGCTGACGACGCTCGACCGGCAGGCCATGCCGATTCTGCGTTACCGCACCCGTGATCTGACCCGCTTCATCCCCGGCGACTGCCCCTGCGGGCGTACACACCGGCGCATCGACCGCATCGTGGGGCGCAGTGATGACATGTTTATCATCAAGGGCTGCAACGTGTTCCCCATCCAGGTTGAGAAGGTCCTCATGCGGGTCCCAGAGGTCGGTCAGGACTACCTCATCGTTCTGCACAGCGCTGCCGGCGCCGATGAGATGACGATCGAAGTCGAGCTCCGGCCGGAGTGTTTCGAGGGCGACTTCGGGGCGTTGGAACAGCTTCGGCGGCGCATCGCGGCGCAGATTCGCGACGAGGTCATGGTGACCCCGCAGGTGAAGCTGGTCGAGCCCGGGAAACTCCCCCGCAGCGAGGGCAAGGCCGTGCGTGTCCGCGACGAGCGCGGGGCGCGCTGACGGCATCACGTCGCGCAACTGGACGACCGTCTGCGCTCGGCCACGGGGCAGGGCGTGGACTGGATGTAGCACTCGCGGTTGCGGCTAGAGTGCGGTACGGAGTTGGGGCAGGGGGAAGCGACGGGTCAGTCGGAAAACGTCCTCGCCGACGGCGTGGATTGCAGCGTCGTCGCCGATGTGGTCAATGACGCGGCCGATGTATGCCGCGATCTGCGCCATCTCGGCTTCGCGCATGCCGCGGGTGGTGACCGCGGGCGTTCCCACGCGGATGCCGCTGGTCACGAACGGGCCCTCCGGGTCGAAGGGGATCATGTTCTTGTTAACGGTGATATCGGCGCGGTCGAGGGCGGTGGCGGCGGCCTTCCCCGTGATCTTCTTGGGGCGCATGTCGACCAGCATCAGGTGGTTGTCGGTGCCGCCGGAGACGATGCGGAAGCCGCCGGCGGTCAGTTCGCGGGCCAGGCAGGCGGCGTTGCGCACGACCTGCTGCTGGTAGTCTCGGAACTCGGGCGTCATGGCCTCCTTCAGGCAGACTGCTTTGGCGGCGATGACATGCATCAGCGGGCCGCCCTGGATACCCGGGAAGACCTGTGAGTTGATTTTCTTCATGATCTCGGCGCGTCCGAGCACCATGCCGCCACGCGGGCCGCGCAGGGTCTTGTGGGTGGTGGTCGTGACCAGATCGGCGTAGGGAACCGGACTGGGATGCAGACCGGCAGCGACCAGGCCGGCGACGTGAGCCATGTCGACCATCAACAGGGCGCCGACCTCATCCGCGATGGCGCGCAGGCGGGGGAAGTCGATGAAGCGCGGGTAGGCGCTGGCGCCAGCCAGGACCAGGCGCGGTTTGTGCTCCCGGGCCAGGCTGGCAATCACGTCGTAGTCCAGCATCTCGGTCTGCGGGTTAACGCCATAGCCGACGAAATGGTAGAAGCGCCCGCTGAAGTTGACCTTCAGGCCGTGGGTCAGGTGGCCACCGTGGTCCAGGCTCATCCCGAGCACGGTGTCGCCCGGCTCGAGGGCGCCGAAGTAGCAGGCCATGTTGGCCTGGCTACCGGAGTGCGGCTGGACGTTGGCCGCTTCCGCCCCGAAGAGCGCGCAGGCCCTTTGGATCGCCAGTTCCTCGGCCCGGTCGACGTGTACGCAGCCGTTGTAGTAGCGCTTGCCGGGGTAGCCTTCGGCGTACTTGTTGGTCATCACCGAGCCGCAGGCGGCGCGCACGGCCGGGCTGGCGAAGTTCTCGCTGGCGATGAGTTCCAGGCCGCGATCCTCGCGGGCCGCTTCGAGATCCATCAGGGCGGCAATCTCGGGATCGACGGCGCGGATGGCGGCTACCTCGTCGTAGGACTGCGTCTCCAGTTTGGCCAGCCGCCGGGCGTGGCGCTCGGCCCCCGAGAAGGGTGTTGCCAGCCAGGCGTCCACCGTCGCCAGCAGGTCGGTGTCCGACATCCCGTCGCCGCCGGTGACCAGGACATTGGAGGCATTGTGGTCGCGACTGGCGCGGGCTTTCGCCGGGCTTTCCACCAAGGCGGCGCGCACTCCATGGAAGCGGTTGGCGACGATGCTCATGCCGATGCCACTGCGACAGAGCAGGATACCCGCTGCGATCTCGCCGCCGACCAGGGCGCGGCAGAGCGGGCTGGCAAAATCCGGGTAGTCGTCGTCCGGATCGCAGGTCATGGCCCCGAAGTCGCGGACGACCACGCCCCGCTGGGCGAGATAGCCCGCCAGCATCGTCTTCTTGTCCACCCCCCCGTGGTCGGTGGCCAGGCCGATGGTCACGGGCGCCACGTCGCTCTGCCAGTCTTTGATCGACGTCATGCGGGTATAGCCTCGCCGTTTGCCGGGAACGCCGGGAGTGTTCTCAGGAGTACACCGGTAATCTAGCGGCGCACGGCATGGCCGCAAGACCGGCGATCAGGATGGCCCCGTGCGGCGGCGATCTGGCGCCGCCCACAGCCACGGACCCCAGCACCCGCTCAGGCAGACGCCCGCGCCGCCGCGTAGGCGGTCAGGAGATCGGTCCACTCGCCCGGCTGCAGGGCGCTCTGGAGGGGTGCCATACCGGCCAGATCGGCGGCGGCCAGGCGGGCGCGGCGCAGGAGACGATAGCCGCCCTTGGGGCAGTCGATCCAGAAGACGCCGCAGTCGGGTGCGGGGAAGTCCTGCACGAGGATATTACGGAGCTTGAGATCGCCGTGGAAGAAGGCCTGTCGGTGCGCCCGGCCGGCGAGTTGTCCGAGGCGCGTCAGGAGGTGACGGCGCAGCGCCTGGTCGGCGGCGAAGGCGGGATCGGCAACGAGGTCGGCGAGGGTGCGGCAGCGGGGGATCTCGCGGGTGACGACCAGGGCCTGGTGGAGGCCGCTCCAGGAACGCCACTCACCGCCCATCGCTACCTCCGGTCCGGGTATGTTAAGACCCTTGAATATCTGGTAGTTACGGATCTCATTCCAGGCGCGACTACGCCGACCCCAGTAGCGCCATGGCGCGTCTTCGTAGGTATAGCGTTTGATGTAGAAGGTCTCGGCACGGCCGCCGCCGACGAGGGGGGTGCGCCAGACGTTGACGTGGTTGCCGCAGGCCACCTCCTGCCCGCCCTGGCGGCCGGCAGCAACCGCCGCGGTCAGCGTGCCGCAGCCCGCAGCAATCAGGAACGCCGCAGTCTCCGGCTCGTGGTACAGCCAGGAATGCCAGCGCGATGGCGGTGGGGTGTGCAGCGGCATCAGCGTACGTCGAAGGCGAAGAGGCGGGCCGACGCAGCGCCCCAAGTGCTGAGCGGCAGCAGCCGGATGCCGCCCGTGGTCACGTTTAGCGGAATGCGGACCAGACGCTGGGTGTTGTCCGCAGCCGCGAACACGCACTGCCACTGTCCCCGGTCGTCCAGGGCCTCGACGCGGAAGGCGCGGGTCAGGGTCTCAGGCACGGTGCGCGGCGGTTGGTTCAGCGGATAGTTCGACAGACAGTTCTTCTCGCCGTACTGAGCGCAGGCGCCCTTGCCTCTGCGGTTCAGATCGCTGTCGAACACCAGGCGCACCTGGCTGACTGGCGTGGGACACGCGAAGCGGTACTGCACCCAGGACGCGCCCGGCGTGCCCGCCCAGGCGTTGGCGTTGCCGCCGACCGGCCGGTCGACGCCATTGCGCAGCGGCTCCGGGTCACCGGCACTGGCGGTCAGCTCGGCCGGCTGCGACAGCGCCGGGAGCGCGCGCCTCTGCCAGGGCAGGTAGCAGTCGTCGTCCAGCAGGGCCTGCTGCAGTTCCCGCAGGTGTTCCCGCCCGACGCCGCGCGGGGTGGTCTGGTGCTGCACCGCCAGGCTGGCGGCGGTTCCGACGGCCTGGCCGCAGAGGGCGCAGGTGGCCATGACCCGGGTCGAACTCATAGCGGCGTGGGTGCAACTGATGTTGCGACCGGCGCAAAGGAGGTTCTCGACGTTCCGCGAGTACAGGCAGCGGTAGGGGATGCCGTAGGGCGACGGGGCGGGATGGAAGAGCGTCGGCTGCCCCGGCCAGCGGATGCCGCCGGGATGGTGATCGTCCATGCTCCAGCCGCCGTAGGCGACCACGTCGTCGAAGCGGCCCTCGGCGCGCACGTCGTTCTGCGTCAGGACGTGGTCCCCCACGTAACGCCGACTCTCGCGCTTGCCGGGGACAAAGCTGACCCACTCCAGCTCCCAGTTGGCGGCGCCATGCTCGCCGTGGTTCTTGATGTGGTCCCAGACGCCAAAGGCGACCTTGAGGAGCTCGTCGCGCAGCTCTTCCGTATCGTGGATCGAGTCGGCTTCACCGCCCAGTTCCATCCACCAGAAGTTGCTCAGGCCGGTGAAGCCGTGGCCGCGGTTCGGCAGGTCGGCATCGCTGGCGTAAACATGGGCCCAGCGCGGCGGGATGAAGGGCTTGGGCGCCGGCGTTTCGCGCACCTGGAACAGGCAGCTCAGGCCCATCGTCCGCGCATCGGCCTGTTCGGGTTCGATGTCCTCGTTGAACTCGCTGCGGGCTTCGCGACCGCGACGCACCTCGGCACCGCTGAGCGGGGCGAGGATGCTGTCGCCCGAGCAGTCGGCAAAGACCTGGGCGCGCACGGTGTGCCAGGTCTCGGCGCTGCCCTGCCAGCCCTTGACCCAGGCCAGGCGCGGGCCCTCCATGCCGGCGGCGGTGCACGAGCAGTTCAGCAGCAGCGTCAGATTCGGCTCCTGGCGGGCGACCTCGTAGAGCACACTGTCCCAGATGGAGAAGTTGCTGGTCGGATTGCGGTAGTTGTTCTCGAGCAGGATCTCCTCGAGAATGCCGGTCTCGCGGGTGTTATCCCCGTGCGCGCCGCAGATCCACATGCGGACCTCGCTGGAGGCGTTGCCGCCCAGGACGGGCCGGTCCTGCATCAGCACGACCTTGCAGCCCCGGCGCGCCGCGGCAACCGCAGCACACAACCCGGCCATCCCGCCACCGACCACAGCGACCTCAACCGTATGTAAACGCTCGCGCATGGAGACCTGCTTTCTGCTCATCGACCGGGAGGCCACCGCAAGCGCGGCTTCGGAAGCAGCGAGGCGACCCCAGCGCCGACTCGGCGGGGGCGGCGGCCCCCGGAGTCAGATGCTGAACGCATCCGGACTCTTGGCGGTGACCGCCAGGCGGTGCAGCTTCCCGAGTGCCGCGTCGCCGCCGACGTGATTGACGGCCTCCCGCGTCGCGTAGGGGATCTCGCCGAAACGCGCCTCAAGGGCGTCGATCACCGCTTCGCGTAGGCCCTGGAGCTGACCTTCCGTGAGGCCTTCGGCACGCCCCTCGGCACGCCCTTCGCGCTTGGCCAACTGTTCTGTATCAGTGATATACGGCCCGCTGAGTTCTCCTTCGATGGACTCAAGCTCTTTCCTGTACTCTAGCGCGAGATCGCTTGGAAGTCGCCTGAGGTAGCCTGGGAACCGGTACAGGCGGATGGCCTGCTCGCGGCTGCACCCGTGAAGAACGCCTCGGGGAAGTCCTCGATGATGTCCTTCCAGCCGCCGTCGGCGTCGGCTCTGGCCTTGCTGGGCTTGGTCACAGGGTGGGTCCTCCGGATCCGGCTCGGGTGCAGAAGATGCCGATCGGGCATTTGCTCACGAACTCGGTGTATGGGAAACCGTGGACTGCGGCGTAAGGACCCCGTACCTCAGTTTGCCGTACGGGTCAACATTGCCCGCAGGGGAATCAGCCACGAACCCATAGACGTTCCACCCGCCCCTCTCCCCAATCGGACGCGGTTCACCCACCTCAACAAGCTCCCTGATGTCGTCCGGCGAGAAGTACTGCCGGAACTTCGGCCGTTCCAGCACTTCGAGCATCTCGCTGAACAACTCCTCGCACTGGAGCAGAACAATGCGGTTGTCCACCAGCAACTCGCCGAGTCCCGTGAGCGTCTTGCCGATCAGGAAGCTGATCCAGACATTGGTATCAACGACGAGCCGGGGTAGTTCGGTGGCCATGGCGCCGGGCCCTCACCT
>CAILUI010000022.1 GCA_903837355.1 uncultured Victivallales bacterium | reverse complement strand
GCCGCGCCGTCGCCAGGCCTCAGCGAAGTCCGCAGCCGCCGGCTTTGCGGGCACGCATTGGGGGCGAGTCCTGCTTGCCGGCGGTGCGCCGTCTTGCGCCCACCCACGGCCGCGGTCGAGCGGCCGGCGGCTCAGCGGGGCATACGCCCCCGTGGAGCTTCGCCCTCCAGCACCAAGCGGGCGCAGTGCCGCCCGCTCATGTCAGGATGCTAGTCTTGGTGAGAACCCGCTGACGCGGTGCCGGCGAAGAGTTTGATCTGGGGCGCGGGCGGGCTATTCTACGACGCGGTAGCACCGGCACGTACCGACGGTCCGCGGGCTGGGTCCACGGCCGCACGCTAGGAAAGACCGCCTTGGTGCCAGTTCGCAAAGGAGCACACGACCATGAACGCCCGCCTGAGCCTGTTCACCGGCGCCCTGATTCTCGCCCTCGCCCCCCTGGCCTGGTCGGTCCCCGAGGCGCCCTGCAAGATGCAGCCGGACGATGTGTTCCAGGGCATGGCAACCAAGCTCGTGCGCGGCATCACGAATATGGCGACCTGTCCCGCGGAGTTGCCGAAACAGACCTACAGAACCACGCGGGACATGGGTGTTCCCGGGGCGTTTATCGGCTTCTTCAAGGGCCTGGGCATGGTGGTCTACCGCGGTGTCAGCGGGGCCTTGGAGACGGCGCTGTTCCTGGTGCCCGAGCCCGGCTTCTACGAGTCTCTGACCACGCCGACCTTTGTCTGGCAGGGCTGGCGTGACGCCACGCCGCCGGTGCCGCGGGGCGCCGCGAGGGATTTCTGAGCGCAACCTGCGACTCCAGAAAGGTCTCGACCATGAAGGAACTGGCTGTTTTCGGTGGCTCGCCAGCGGTGCCCGCAGCCATGGTCCAGACGTGGCCGCCGCTGACGCAGGAGGACCGGGACGCGGTGCTGGCCGTGTTCGACTCGAACATCCTGCACGGGACCTCGGCACCCAACGCCCTGGCGCTGCAGAAGGAGTTCGCCGACTGGCTGGGGGTGAAGTACTGCCTGGTCACCAACAGCGGCACCAGCGCCCTGCACATGGCCGTGGCGTCGCTCGGCATCGGCCCGGGTGATGAAGTCATTGTCCCGGCCTTCACCTACTGGTCCACCGCCGCCGCGGTACTGCACCACAACGCGATCCCCGTCTTCGTCGATATCGAGCCGGGCACCTGGTGCATCGATCCGGCTGCCATCGAAGCCAAGATCAGCAGTCACACGAAGGCGATCCTGCCCGTGCACATCCACGGCATGGCGGCCAACCTGGGGCCGATCCTGGCCATCGCCAAGAAACACGGCCTGTACGTCATCGGCGACGCCTGCCAGGCCCACGGCGCCACCTGCGATGGCCGTAAGGTCGGCAGCATCGAGGACACCTGCGGTTTCAGCACCAACCGCAGCAAGAACCTCTCCAGCGGCGAAGGCGGTCTGTTCGTGACCAACAACGAGGAGGCCTACCGGGTCGCCGGCATGCTGCGCGAGTTCGGCGAAGTCGTGGTCAAGGGCAAGGACCGCGAGTACAACGCCTACGGCCTGGGCTGGATGTACCGCAGCCATGAGTTCGTCAACGCCTTCTGCCGGTCGCAACTCCGGCACCTCGACGCGAACAACGCCGGGCGCAAGGAGATGGCCGCCTACCTCACCGCCGAACTGGCCAACATCCCTGGCCTCAAGGGACCCGTCACACCGCCCAACCGCGAGCCGGTCTACTTCAGCTACATCGTCGAGTTCCGCCCGCAGGAACTGGGGCTCGACGTCCCCATGGACAAGTACAAGGCGGCCGTGCAAAGAGCGCTCGGAGCCGAGGGCATTGGCCTGGGCCAGTGGCAGCATGTTCCCGTCCCGGCACAGAGCGTCTTCCAGGACATGGAAGGTTACGGCAAAGGCTGCCCGTGGTCGTGCCCTTTCTACGGCCGCAAGATCACCTACCGCGGCGACGATTACCCGGTCACCATCGCGTTCATCGCCGAACACGCCTATCTGGCCGCCGTCCATCCGCCCAACACCGTGGACCTGATGCAGCGCTACGTCGAAGGCTTCAAGAAGGTCCTCGGCCAACCCAAAGCCCTCACGAAGCTCATCGAGCAGATGGGCTGAGGGATCTGTCGGATCGGACGGATTGGACGGATCACCCTGCCCACGGAGGCTCCTGTGAAGATCGGTATCATGCTGATGAATGATCGCGGTCCCGATGGCCAGCCCTGGGACTGGCGGCGGGCCCTCGAACGCTGGCAGGGCTGCGGCCTCGAATCCGTGGACCTGTTCCACGGCATGCTCGCGGCCGCAGGCGAGACGGTGGCGGGCGCCAAACGCCTGCTGGACGGCCTCGGCCTGGCGCCCAGCATCTACTGCGTGCCCACCGACCTGATCAGCCCTGACCCCGCTGTCCGCGCGGCCGCGCTGGACACCATCCGGCGCGGCATCGACGCCTGCGCCGAGCTCGGCATCCGCCAGCTCTTCAGCCATGGCGGTCAGCACAGCAACGCCGGCGACGAAGCCCTCGGGCGCTACGCCGACGGCCTGGCCCAGGCAGCCGATCTCGCCGCCGCCGCCGAGCTGACTCTCTCCATCGAGAATGCCGGTAAGCTCTGCCACACCGACGACGAGTTGCTGCGCTGCCTGAGCCTGGCGCGACGGCCCAACCTACGCCTCACCTTTGACGGCGGCAACTTCGTGTTGGCCGGCTGCGAATCGCAGCGCGCGGCAGAGCGCCTGGCGCCTTACGTGACCCATGTCCACGTCAAGACCTTCGTGCCTGCACCGGGTCACACCCCTTGGCCGTTCCGCTACTGCCCGGTCGGCCAGGGCCTGGTCGACTACCGCCGCATCCGCGATACGGTGCGCCAGGCCGGCTTCGACGGCTGCATGTCCTTTGAGCCCGAAGGCGGCGTGGACTCGGACTGGGAACGGAGCCTGCAGGTACTTACCGAGATCGTCAACGAAGTACGGCGGAGCTAAGCATGGACTGCCAGAAGATCGAGTGGGGGTTCACGCGCCGGCCGGCCGGCTCACAGCGCTTTGCGTTGCTCGCCTGCGAGGTGCTTTACCGCGAGTTCAGCGGTCTGTTGCCGGCCTGTCCGCACACGGTGGACACGGTCTGGCTCAGCCAGGGCCTCCACGATCTGGGTGGCGAGAAGATGGCCGCCGAAATCCAGAAGGCGATCGATGCCCTGCCGGCCGGCCGCTTCGATGCCATCCTCCTGGGTTTTGCCTTGTGCAACAACGGCGTCATCGGCCTGAGCTGCGCCCACACCCCGCTGGTCATCCCCAAAGCCCACGACTGCATCGCGCTGTTCATGGGTTGCCGCCAGCGCTATCGTGAGTACTTCGACGCCCACCCGGGAACCTACTACCTGACCACCGGCTGGATGGAGCGCGATGACCACAAGCCTGCCGGTGCCGAGGACCAGACTCCCCAGCACCAGATGGGGCTGGATCTGTCCTGGGACGAGATGGTGAAACAGTACGGCGAGGAGAACGCGCGTTTCCTGCGGGAAACTCTGGGTAACCTGACGGCCCACTACTCGCGCCTGGCCTACATCGCCATGCCCTATGACGCGGGGCTCGGCTTCGAGGCGGAGGCCCGCCTGGCGGCCGCGGAGAAGGGCTGGGAGTTCGACCATATCACGGGGGATCTGGGCCTGCTGGCGCGCTTGGTCAATGGTCAGTGGGGCGATGACATCGCTGTGGTCCAGCCTGGCGAGACCCTGGCCCCGACCTACGACAGCCACGTGCTCTGCGCGCGCTGCCAGGCGCGCTCGGGCTGAGCGCCCACCCTCACTCCCCATAGCCGCCGGGCAAGCGGCCAGCCTCCAGGTCCTGGATGATCCGGGCGATGTTCTCACGGCCCTGACGGCTGCGGAACTGGGTCGCGCCCTTGCCCAGATCGCCGCTGTCCGCCGAACCGCCGCCGGCCTCCAGCACGGAACTGCGGAACTCCGCCTCCAGGGCCAGATGCTCTGCCACCAGGCCTTTGAGGGTGACCAGCAGACCGGGCGGCGGCGTCACCGCGCGCTGGGGGACGTCCACCAGCACGCTGACGACCAGGTTGTCCCATTCCGAAGCAACCTCGCCCGGCGCGCCGTCGCCGCCGTCGTCGGCCAGATCAAAGAGCACCTCTGCGCCCGGGTCATCGATGGGCAGGAGGCCGGAGCGACAGACGACCTTGCCGGTATCACGTTCCACCGCCCGAAACGAGAACCCGTCGCGCCGGATCAGCGCGGTACAGTGCAGCCAACGGTCAACGCTGCAGGGCCCGCCGAACGTGCCCTGTTCGGCCCAGACCGCAGCCGAGCGCGTATGGACGTGGAAGCGCTGGTCCGGCCCGATGAACACCATGTAGTGATGCGTCGACGGCCGCAGTGAAGCGAACTGCTGGAACTGCTGCCCAAACCGCCGTGGCCGCACGTCGTACTCGACCAGCAACCCCGTCGCCGGTAAGGGCAGTGGGCCGACGGTCAGGCCCTGGCGCTGCCAGCGCGGTTGCGGTGCCGTGGCCAGTACCCCGGCCGTGCAACGCGCCCCGGGCGCGGTGAGCCGCAGCGGCCCGCCCAGTTCCCCGGCCGCGAAGTCCGCCGTGAGAACCGCGCGGCCGGCAAGCGGCTTCGGCGGTTGGACCGTGCTGCACCAGCGCGCCAGTTCGAGGGCAGCCAGGATGCGGTTTGCGGCCAGGCGATGGATGCGTACGTCGTGCTTGTAGTATTTCAACGTCAAGGGGTTACGCGTCGCTCCAGCCAACAGCGCGTCGAGGGCGGCGTCGGCGCGGTCGCAGTACGCCAGCAGCGCCGTGGCCTCCGCGCCGAGGGCGGTGGCGTCCGCACCCAGCTCGGCCACGGCCAATAGCGGCGAACTGACGCAGACCTCGAGGCTGCGGTTATCACGCCAGAAGCGCTGTTCGGCGGGACTGCCGTAGGGCGCATGGATGCCCTGCAGCACGAGCGTCGCAGCGTCGGCGCCGGGATAGCCGAACCAGTGCGCCGCAAAGCGCCGCCCAAACTCCGGCACCGCGATGGCTCGCGCCGGATTCCAGGCACTCTCGGCGCTGTACACCAGCCCGTAGAGGTTCAGCTCGAAGAGATTGCGACCACCCCACATGCCATGGACCCAGGTACAGGTGCAGATGCCGGGAACGTTCCGCTTGGCCGCCGCGCGGGCAAAGCCGCCGATGTTGCCGAAGGTCCCCTCCCAGTCGTTGCTGCCGTCGTAGTAGCGCGTCACCGCCGGCGTCGCCCAGGCGTTGGTCAGACCGACCTTGGCCAGGGCGTCGAGCGAGGGGTAGTCCGCCTGTGGGCCGTAATGCCAGTCGAAGACCGCGATGTCCTTGGCCAGCAGCGGAGCCGCGTCCGTGGTGAAGCCCTCCTCGTTCCACCAGATCATCATGCCGCGCTGGCGCTGCTCGAGCAGTCCATGCACCTTCATCATGAACTCGGCATAGACCGCCGTCTTGCCCACTTCGGCAATGCGCGCCGCGACCGCCGGGTGCTTGCCGAAATCGCCGCCGAACTCGTCGCCGCCAACGTGGATGGCACGGGCCTGCGGAAAGGCCTCCGCCAGTTCGTCATAGAGATCGCCCAGGAAGACGAGGGTCGCGGGCAGCACCATGTTGATCGTGCCCCCGCCATCGCGCAGGTGCTGCAGCTCCGGGTGGCTCAGCGCCCCGCCCAGGTGCCCGATGGAGTTCTGCTGGGGGATCAGTTCGATGCCGTACCGCGCCGCATACGCGCTCAGGAGCTGCGCTTTCTCCAGCGTGAAACCGTCGTCACCCTTCAGGCCGAGGAAGGGGTACTTGCGGTATCGGTAGGTCCCGGCATCGAAGTAGGGCATGATGGCATTGACCTTGAGCGCGGCCAACTCGCGGATGAGGCGCTTCCAGTACTCGATGTCGATGACCTGGAAACCGCCCTGGTCGGTCGCGATCATCACCAGTCGCGTACGGATGGCCGGCCAGTCGCGGATCTCGAGCGCCGGAAGCTCGGTGCGGGTGCCGATGAGCTGGGCCAGGGTCTGGGCCGCATAGAGGAAGCCGACCGGCTCGGCGGCCTCGATCCGGATGCCTCCCGGCGCCACGCTCAGCCGGTACGCCTGCGCCTGCATCCAGAGCGCGTCGGCCGGATCCTGCGGCCCGGAAACGGTGACCCCGCCCTGACCCTCGCTGGAGACCTGCAGGCCCAGCCGCTCGACCAGCACCTCCCGCACGGCAGCCGCCGCGGCCGGGCCAACGACCACCAGCGTCGGCCCCACCTGGAAGACCCCCGCCGCGCCCAGGCGGACTTCCTGCGGCGTGGGGAGCAGCGCCAGGTGCGCCTGCTGCAGCGGGTCGACAGGATCGGTGGCGTCCGCCTGCGGTTGGCCTAGCAGCAGCGGCGCGACCCCGACGCACACGGCCAGGAGGGTGCGGAACACAGGGCGACGGAGCCCAGCAGCGATCCGGCCGAAATCCGAGCAGCGGTCCATGGCGTCTCTCCTAGTCAGTGTCCCTGAATCTGACCCGTGCCCCGCCCAAGTCAACCGGCTGCGTCGACAGCGCCATCCCCCGGGACCGCCGACCGTCGGGTCGGCTCTGCCTGGGACCGCCGACCGTCGGGTCGGCTCTGCCCGGGACCACCGTGCGCAGGCGCCCCGGGGCCACTACAGTACGCCCCACAGTGGCGGCCCCGCCCCGACGATCTCAGCGCACAGGAGAACTGACCATGTCCCGCATCCCGCTAACCTTGGCCCTGGCAAGCAGTATGGCAGCCGTCGGCGCGGCCGAGACCGGCGCGGCCTTCCCCGGCACCGCCAGCGACTACCGCGGCTACCCGCGCTACGACTTCACAGTGGACCAGTGTCCCTGCATCGTGGTGACGCCGAGAGCGGCGCTGCCGGGCCGGCCCTGGATCTGGCGCGCCGAGTTCTTCGACGCCTTCCCGCAGGTCGACCTGGTCTTGCTGGCCAAGGGCTTCCACCTGGCTTACATGAACGTCGGCAACACCTTCGGGTGCCCGAGTGCGATGGCGCATTTCGACCGCTTCTACGAGGCCTTGACCGGGCCCTACGGACTGGCGGCCAAACCGGTGCTCGAGGGGCTGAGTCGCGGCGGTCTCTACGTCTATGCCTGGGGCGCCGCCCACCCGGACAAGGTGCTCTGCATCCTGGGTGACAACCCGGTCTGCGACTTCAAGAGCTGGCCCGGCGGCAAGGGCAAGGGACCCGGCAGCCCCGGCGACTGGAGCAAACTGCTCACCGACTACGGCTTCGCGTCGGAACAGGAAGCCCTGGCCTATCCCAAGAACCCCATCGACAACCTGGCCTCCCTGGCCCAGCACAAGGTGCCCTTGCTCCACCTCTGCGGCGATGCCGACGAGGTGGTGCCCTACGCCGAGAACACGGTCATTCTCAAGGAGCACTACGAGAAACTGGGCGGCCGCATCAAGGTCATCGTCAAGCCCGGACTGGGGCACCATCCCCACGGCCTGGAGGACCCCACCCCGGCGGTGGACTTTATCCTCGCCCTGCTGCCGGCCCCGGCGGCGCCGTAAGCGGCGCCGTTGACATCACTCTGATGGCGCTGTAAGTTTGTGGGTATGGTCCGTACACAAATCCAACTGCCCGATGAGGTCTACGCCCGCGCCAAGCGCTTCTGCAAGGCGCGCGAGATGTCGCTGGCTGAACTCGCCCGGCGCGGCGTTGAGATGGTGCTCGATGTCTACCCAACCGTGGCAGAGTCGCCAGCACCGTGGACGGTACCGGCAGTCGATGCCGGTGGCGTCACCGTCCCACTCGAGAGCGTGCGCGACGTCCTCGCCGATGGAGAGAGTGGGCGTAGCTTGAGAGGACAGCCGCCGTGACGTCTGTCGACACCAACCTGCTGCTGCCCGCGGTGGAGCGCAACCATGCGAGCCACGGACCGGCGTCCCAATGGCTGACAGACCTGTCTGGCCAGGCCGCGGTCGCGATCTCCGAGTTCGTTCTCCTGGAACTCTATGTGCTGCTGCGCAACCCGGCGGTGGTACGCAAACCGCTGACCCCCGCGCGCGCTGCGGACGTCTGCACCGCGTTCCGGCGTCACCCCACCTGGCGAATCGTGGGTTTCCCGGTCGACAGCCGCGGACTCCATGACGAACTCTGGTCAAGCCTGCGGGAGCCCGGCCTCGCCCGGCGACGGGCGTACGACCTGCGACTGGCCCTCACCCTGCGGCGCTACGGCGTCACCGACTTCGCCACGGTCAACGTCAAGGACTTCGCTGGCCTGGGCTTCCACCGCGTCTGGAACCCGCTTGCAGAGGAAGCACCGCGCTGAGCGCAGCGCCGGTACGGAGACAGCGGCGACGCGCTGAACGCAACCTGCAGGGAGTCCCATTGGGGCTCAAGCCAACCACCACGCCGCGGCCGCCACCACCGGCCCTCGGAGCAGGCTCAGGAGCGGCCGCTCAGTCTCGATAGGGCCGCGCCCTGGCCCGTGCTCGAGTGCCTGCTGGCGAGCGCCTGGCGAGACACGACCCGCCTTGCCGAGATCGTGATTGCCAAGGAACCGCCCTTCGGCGGGGTGGTCACCTGCGTCTTTCAGGTCGACCTCGCCTGCCTTGGCCTGAAGTGGGCTTTCGTCTCGCAGTTCCACTCTCGGCGCGAGTACGAGGAACCGTTCCGCGCGCTCATGGTGGCGCGTTGCGATCTCATACCAGTGGAGTTCGGCTTAGCCCAACTTACGCACTGTGAGTCATAACATCCTGATTATCAACGATCCGATTTTTGAGTAACTACAAAGTCCGGCTGACCTGCGGCTGTGATGACGTCCTTGGCGACAGGCAGTCCGGCCAGGCTGACGATACCGAGAGCG
>CAILUI010000021.1 GCA_903837355.1 uncultured Victivallales bacterium | reverse complement strand
CCCAACTTACGCACTCCACCGAGCCAGAAGGGCTGGGGAACTTTATTTTCTCGCACGAGTCGCGGTCGGTTTGTGCCTGGGGCAACTCGTCTCGTGCGTAGCGTAGTTACGATAAAGCGACTTGACTTATGTGGCGCCTGGGTATAGGGTGCGCGCATGTACTTCTTTCTGAAGAAGACCGCCTCCGGCCAGACCCTGCAGTTGCTGGAGGCTTACCGGCTGAAGGGGTCGGGATCGCCGCGACACCGCGTGGTGGTCTCGCTGGGAGACATGCCCGTGCTGGAGGGCTGGTACAAGCCCCTCGCCGGGCTGGTTTCCCGGCGACTGCGGGGCGAGTTGAGCGTTGCCGACGCGGACCTGCCCCCGGAAGCGTTGCGGCTGGCTGACGACATCATCATGCGGATCGAACGACGGAACCGCGAAGAGCCGGCCGTTCTGCCCGCCGGCTCCCAGTCTTCGCCGCCACCGCCCGTGACCGCCGCCATGTGCGTGTCTCCGGATTCCCGGGAGTCTCAGCGCGAGAATGGTCGAACGCTGGTCCCGACCGGCGTTGTGGACGGCGTTCTCATCGACCAGGTGGAGCATACCCACGACACCGCCCTGGGACCGCTGCTGTGCGCCCTGCAGGCCTGGGATCTGCTTGGTATGCCCGGCCTGCTGCAGCGGCTCGGGTTCAACGACGCTCAGATGCAGGCCGCCGCCGCCTTGGTGGCTTCGAGATTGCACGAACCGATGAGCGAGAACGCGCTGGTGAACTGGCTGCCGTTCAGCAGCCTGCCCGACCTGCTGGGAGACGAGGTTTTGCGGGGCGGGACGGATCGCTACTACCGCACCGGCGACAAGTTGTCCGAGAACGCCGCCGCCATCGAGCAACACCTGCGCCAGCGCATCGGACGGCACTTCGGCCTGGAGCGCACCATCCTGCTGTACGACTTGACCAACTTCCATTTCGAGGGCGTCTGCGCCGGCAACCCGAAGGCTCGGCGGGGTCACAACAAGCAGAAGCGTGATGATTGCCCGCAGGTGGTGCTGGGGCTGGTTTTCGACGAGTACGGCTTTGCTCTGGCGCATAGCATCTTCTCCGGCAACACCAGTGATGCGAAGAGCCTGCCGGAGATGGTCAAGACCATGCAGGGGCTGTGCACGTCCGACGATCTGCTTTTCTCGATGAAACCGACGGTCATCATGGACGGCGGGCTGGCCACGGAGGCCAACAAGAAACTGCTGCGTGCCAAAGAGTATCACTTTCTGGTCAATGACAAGCGCAGCGGACGCCGCGCCTGGGCCAAGGAGTTCGCCGCGGACGGATTCCAGCCCATCGCCGGCCGCAAGCCCGGGCAGGAGGTGCTGGTGCGCATGCTTGAGCGGCCGCAGGACGGGGAGCGCCTGCTGCTGTGCAAGAGCGCCGGGCGGCGCGAAAAGGAGTTGGCCATACGCAGCGGCGCTGAGGTGCGTCTGCGGGCGGATCTCGAAAAGCTCGACCAGCGCTTGCGCGGCGGGAAGCTGAAGGATCGAAACCGTGCCGAGCAGGCCTTGGGCCGGCTTCGAGAGCGGCACTCCCGGGTGGCCCGCCACTATGACCTGAACCTTGAGAAGGTGGATAACCACTTGAGCCTATCATGGGCACGCAACGACGAACGCTGGCGTGGCGCCGACGAACAAGCCGGCGACTACGTCCTGCGTACGTCCCGCACCGACCTGTCCGGGCCCCAGATCTGGGCGCTGTACATGACCCTCACCAAGGCCGAGGACGGGTTCCGCCTGGTCAAGGGCGAACTCGGCCTGCGCCCGAACTACCATCAGGTCGAGGAGCGCGTTGATACCCACACGTTCATCACCATCCTCGCCTACCAGTTCCTGCGCTTCATTCTCCATACGCTCGAAGAAAAGGGCGACTATCGCGGCTGGCGGACTCTGAAGCGCATCCTGCTCACCCACTGCTACGCCACGATGCATCTGCCGACTGTAGACGGGCGGGTGTTCCGCATCCGCAAGCCTGGCCTGCCCGAGGCCTGCCAGTGGGACATCTACCGCGCTCTCGGTATCGTCAGCCTGGCCGGACTGCCTGTCGCCAAGGACGTCATCACAGCCGCAGGTCAGCCGGACTTTGTAGTTACTCAAAAATCGGATCGTTGATAATCAGGATGTTATGACTCACAGTGCGTAAGTTGGGTTAGGTTAGCTGCGGTGGGTCGCGGTGGTCTGTGGCCTCGCTTTCTGGACCCGCCCCGGCTGGACCCGCCGGGGCGACATGGCCGTGTTCTCGCGCACCATTGCGTAGGCAGGATTCCCCTATGGCTTTCTGGGACCTTGTACACCGTCTGCGGGCTCCGGCTCTGGCGGCCTGGGCTCAGGCGCCGGCCTGCCGCCGCGAGGCGGAGGCCTTCCGCGCCGTCCTGGCGGGCCTGCCGATCGGCCTTCCTGCGGGTGCTTTGCTGGCGGGTGAGTTCGGTCCGGAGTGGGATGCCGCGTCGGCCGCGGAACCGCCACCTCCCGCGACACCCGGAACGCCGCCCGCCCCGTCGCCGCTGGACCTCCTGCGCGACCGCTACAACACCTTTGGCGGTTACACCCCAGCCCACACGACCCTGGACTATGGGCGCATTGTCGCCGAGGGCCTGGAGAGCTTCGCACGCCGGGCGCAGGCTCAGCAGAGCCGTCTGCCGGCCGACCGTCAGGCCTATGCCGAGAGCATGGCGATCGCTCTGGAGGCGGCGTGCCAGTGGTCCGAGCGCTACGCTTGCCTGGCCGATGCGCAGGCTGCGCGTTCCGCGGACGGGGCGGATCGGGAACGTCTGCAGCGTCTGGCTGACGCCTGCCGGCGCGTGCCGCGCCTGCCGGCCCGCACCTTCGCGGAGGGCCTGCAGTCGGTGTGGTTCGTGCACGCGGCCGTCGGCATTGCCGAGCTCTGCCAGGCGTCGCTGTCGCTGGGGAGCCTCGATCAGTACCTGCTGTCCCTGTTCCAGGCGGAGCCGGATCCGCGTCTGGCGCAAGCCGCGCTGCGGGACCTGTTCGACAAGTTGAACCGCTACGGCGATGCCGCCTGTGCCCTCAACCTGGGCGGCGCCGATGCCGAGGGACGGGACCTCTTCAGCCCGCTGTCGGCGCTGATCGTCGAGACCGTGGCCGCGTCGCAATTGCCGGCACCCTTGCTCGCCGCCCGCATCACGGCGCGGACCCCGCCGTCGGTGCTGGACCGTCTCTGCCGACCCGAACTCGCCGCGATCGGCCAGCCGACGTTCTACGGCGAGGAGTCCTGCGTCGAGACGTTGCGGCGGCGCGGTGTCCCGGAGGCGGCCCTGTCGCGGTGGTGTGCGAATAGCTGCATGGGCCTCTACATGCCGGGCGAAGAGATCAGCGACATGTGGGGCGGCGTGGTCAATACGCTCATCCCCCTCGAACTCGCCCTCAACGGCGGGCGCCCCCTGCGCGGCGAACTCCCGGTGCCGTTGACCACGCCACCCCCGGCCGTTCACCCGCGCTCCCTGGCCGCTCTGCAGACCGCCGTGCAGGCCTATCTACGCGAGTTCATCGCGATCGTCGTCCGCCAGAACCGCGTCGCTACCGAGGAGCAGGCCCGCGAACGGCCCAACCCCTTCCTCTCGGCACTGACCGCTGACTGCATGGAGCGCGGACTCGACCGCGCCGGTGGCGGGGCACGCTATCACAGTGTGATCATCGAGGGCTTCGGCCTGATCAACACGGCCGACGCGCTCTGCGCCATCGACGAGCTCGTCTTCAGGGAGAAACGCCTCTCCCTGGATGGCCTGACGCAGGCCCTGGTAACGGATTTCGCGGGCCAGGAGGATCTGCGTCAGGCGCTGCTGGCGGCTCCCAAGTTCGGCCGCGGCGAGGCGCGGGCAGACGGTATGGCCCGCTGGCTGGCCGACGCCTTTGCCGAAGCGGTCGTCGAGCACCGCCGCGAGGGCGTCACCTACCTGCCCTCATTCCATACGCTCAATGCCCACATCTGGGCCGGCGCCAAGACGGCGGCCAGCGCCGACGGTCGGCACGCGGGCGACCCTCTGGCCAAGAACCTTGGACCCATGCTGGGGGGAACGCGCTTTGACCACACCGCAGTGCTGCTCTCCTGCGCGGCGGTGGATCCGTGCCGCTTCAGTGGCGGCCAGGCCGTTGATCTCTCTCTGGACGCCGCGCTTCTCGGTTCCGCAGCGGGCCGCAGCGCTTTCCAGGCCTTACTGCGCACCTACTTCGACCGCGGCGGCACTCAAGTCCAGATCAATGGGGTGACGCCGGCGGTGCTGCGCGCGGCCATGGCAGAGCCGGCGCGCCACGCGCAGGTCACCGTGCGTATCGCCGGCTACTCGGCCCGCTTCGTCACGCTGCCGCCGGCAGTGCAAGAGGAGATGCTGCGCCGCATCGAACGCGGCCTGTGAGCCCGGCCCTGAAGCAACCAGCTACGGTGTGCCCCCATTTGGGCGCTGGCGTGTGTTATATTCTGCGGGTTATGCGGCATGCCGGGCCTCCGGCCTAACGCCGCGCGTCGGAGGACAGCATGCGTACCGTCACTCTCCTGCCCGGCCTGTGCCGCGGTTCCAGCACGGCGTTCCAGTTGGTCGCGCTGCTCCTGTTCGGACTGGCGGCCGTGGTCGGCGCGCAGACGCCGGTCAACGGTCGGGTCGAGGATGCCTCGGGACAGGGGGTTGCCGAGGTGACCGTATCGCTGGGGTCCGGGTTCAGTGCGGTAACGGATGCGGCGGGCGACTACACCATCGTCGACGTGCCCGCGGGCGAGTATGAGGCCATGGCGACGGCGGCCGGGTATGTCTTCCTACCGACCGCGCGGGTGGTGGCGGTCCCGGACGGCGCCAACGGCGTCACCTTCACGGCCACGGCCACGGGGACGGGAATCCCGATCCCGGGGGCGTCAGCCATCTACCTGGCCGGCCGGGATGACGTGGGTATTCCCGCGGTGGGGGCGGACTTGACCGGAAGCGACTTCCCCTTGCTGCGCGCGTGCAGTGGGTCGTGTCTCGGTTTCGTGCAGGAGCAGGGGCCGTGGTCGACGCCGACGCTGGCCGCCGAGCAGTTCCAGTTCTCGGCCTGGGGCGGGGTGGATTACTACGGCGGCACGCTGACGGTTGCCGGCCCTGATGGCTACCCGGAGTTCCTCAGTGCCGTCGATTCCTTGGCCGGGATCAGCGCCTACAACGGTCCGGCGGGGTCGCTGGTCGGGGTCTTCCTGGATGACCTCAACCCCGGCGCGCTGGCGGCGCCGGAGGCACTGGATTTCTCGGGCCCGGGCCTGGGGACCACGTTCGCGGTGCTGGAACCCGGGCTGGGGCAGGTTTTTTTCATCGGCGATGGCAAGGGGGCTGACGGGGTCGCACAGACCTTTACGGCGCCGGCGGGGGCGACGCGGCTGTGCCTTGGTATCGCGGACGCTGGCAGCTTTGGCGGCGCGCCTGGTTTCTATGACGACAACCAGGGCGCGTTCGTGGTCCACGTGCAGCGGCTGGGAGCCACGGTGCGCGGGAGCATTGCCGATCTCGGCGGCGCGCTGGCGGGGGTCACCGTGTCGTTGGGAGCCGGGTTGACGGGCGTGACCGACGCGAATGGGATGTACCAGATCGCCGGCGTACCGTCAGGCACCTACACGGCGACGGCGAGCCTGGCGGGATACATCTTCATGCCGCCGCAACGCCTGCTCACGGTGCCGCCGGACGTAACCGGCGTTGACTTCATGGCCTATTCCACGGCGGGCGGCACGGTGATTCCGGGCTCCACGGCTGTCTACCTGGCTGGCCGGACTGACGTTACGATTCCGGACCTCGGCGTGGATCCGGCCGCGGTCGGCTTCCCGCTGGGGCGGAACTGCACGGCGCCGCCGACCGACGGTTATGCGAAGGAGGTCCTGCCGCTGCAGGTGGTGGTACGCGGCGGCGAGGAACTGACCTTCGCGGCAACCGGCGCGGTCGACTACTATGGGGGTATGGCCGCCGCCGTCGGACCGGATGGCGACCCCGGCGGCAGCGCGGAGATCGACAGCCTCGGCGGCATCAGCGGCTACCGCGGTCCGGCGGGGGCGTTGGTGGGTGTCTTTCTGGACGACGCCAACCCGCGGGAGACCACGGCGCCGGCGACCCTGGACTTTACGCCGGGGGGACTGAGCCCGTGGTTCGGGGTCCTGGCGCCCAGCCTGGGCCAGGTCTTCTTTATCGGCAACGGTACCAGTGCCGGGGACGGTCGCGCGGCCGTCACTCAGGAATTCACGGCGCCGGCGGGGGCGACGCGCGTGGTCATCGGGATTGCGGACGCCTTCAACTTCGGCGGGGCTCCCGGAGCGTACGATGACAACCTCGGCGCCTTCGTGGTCCAGGTGCAGCGCCGCGTCTACACGGTGAGCGGGACGGTGACGCAGAGTGCGGGGGGCGCGTTGGCGGGGGTGACCGTGTCGCTGGGGGCCGGGCTGACGGGGGTCACGGACGTGAATGGGGTCTACAGCGTTGCCGTGCCGGCGGGAGACTACCTGGCGACACCGAGTCTGGCAACGCATACCTTTGCCCCCGGGAGCCGCGCGCTGAGCGTGCCCCCGAGCCTGACGGCGGTTGACTTCGTGGCGACGCTCGTGCCGGACGGTTACACGCTCGGCGGCTGGGTCACGGCCGGCGGTACGCCCTTGTCTCGCATCGTGGTGACCGAGGCTGGCATCGGAACAACGATGACCGATGACAGCGGCTACTACACGTTCACCGGTGTTTCCGCCGGCACCTACCGGGTGTTCCCGGATCCGGCATCCGGCCATGTTTTCTCGCCGCCGCAGCGGCTCGTGACCGTGCCGCCGACCGTGGCGTACAGCGTCAGTTTCGAGGCGGTGCCGACGGGGGACGGAACGAGGATTCCAGGCCCCATGGCGATCTATCTGGCCGGGCGCGACGATGTCACCATTCCGCCGGCGTGGGTCGAGCCCGAGTCGGTTGGGTTCCCGCTGACCCGGGTCTGCGTTGGCGCCTGTATGGGGTACGTAGCGGAGCAGTTCCCCGCGCTGGTCGCCGCGACCGCGGGGGAACACCTGCAATTCCACGCCATGGGTGCGGTGGCCTACTTCGACAACCGCGAGGACGCGGCGGGTCCAGACGGCTACTCCGGGAGCGACGGCGCCATCGAGGCTTTGGGCGGGATCAGCGCCTACAACGGTCCGTGCGGCGCCTTGGTGGGGGTCTTCCTCGGCGCGGCCAACCCGGCCGCCGCCAGCGCGCCCCCGGCCCTGGACTTCACGCCGGCAGGGCTGGGCACCGGGTTTGCGGCCCTGGCCCCGGACCTGGGGCAGGTGTTCTTCATCGGTGACGGTAGTGGGGCGAACGGTGCGGCACAGACCTTCACGGTGCCGACCGGGGCAACGCGGCTGTTCATCGGGACCGCCGACGCTTACGCCTTCAGCGGGGCTCCCGGGGCCTACGACGACAACGTCGGCGCGTTCGCGGTCACCGTCAGCCGGGTGGCCGCGCCGGTTACCCACAGTGTTACCTACCTTGCCGGGCCGCATGGCAAGCTCGAGGGGATGGTCGGGCAGACGGTGCTGGACGGCGGCAGCACGGCGCCGGTGAACGCCGTCGCCGACTGGGGCTATCACTTCGTGGACTGGAGCGACGGGCGCACTGCCAACCCGCGGCAGGATACCCTGGTTACGAGTGACCTGGTGGTCACGGCCAACTTTGCTGCCGACGGGTGCGTGTCGCACCAGGCCGACCAGAACGGCGACTGGAGCATCCAGCTCTCGCCGGAGCTGACCCGACTGATTCAATTCTACAATCGCGGCGGCTATCACTGCCAGGCCGGGACCGAGGACGGGTACGCGCCCGACGCGGGCGCTACGGCTTGCGGGCCCCACCAGGCGGACCAGAATGGTGATTGGGTCATCCAACTCTCGCCGGAGCTGACGCGGCTGATCCAGTTCTACAACAGCGACGGCTACCATTGTGAGGCGGGCACCGAGGACGGTTACGCCCCGGGACGGAGCGCCGGGAAGGGCGCCGTCAAGGGCGGCACTCTGACGGCCGTACGGACCCTTGGCGCGCGGCCCGAACGCGGCGCCCGTACGCATGATGTGGTCGTGACGCTGAGGCACACGGCGCCGGCTGCGCTGACGGCTCTGGCGCTTACGGAGGCCCTGCCGGCGGGCTGGAGCTTTGCGGGCGTGGTGGCCGGTACGGTGCCGGAGGTGCGGCCAACGCCGGGCGCGCGGGGGACGCTGGAGTTTGCCTGGGTCGCCGTGCCGGCCGCGTGGCCGGTCACCTTCACCTACCGGGTGAGCCTGCCGCTGCGCGCGCCGCCCGGCAGCGCCCTGGTCGGCAAGGCGTACTTCCGCGAGGGCGCCGGGGAGAAGGAGGTCAGCATAGGGCTCGACCACGCCGCGCCGCGCCTGGCGCGTGTCGGCGCGCAGGAGGGCGCAGGGACGGCGGCCGACCTCAGCGACCTGACCGGCACCTACGCGGCGACCCTTGGCGGCCAGCCCCTAACCCTGAGCCTGGTGCAAGATGCCGACGGCCGGCTCTCGGGCGTGGCCGCCTGGGCGGTGCCCGGCGCATCGGACGCCGCGGCAACCGCCCTCACCCTCGCGGTTCAGGGCCGGGTACGGGTGGCGGCGGGCGTGCCGGCGGTCACCCTCACGATGCGGGGCAGGGCGGTGCCGGCGGGCGTGGTCGCCGCGTTGCGCTGGCGGCTGGGGCGGGTTGCCGGTGCGGAGTCGCTCGCCGGCTGGGTGCAGGGCTGGGTGCAGACTCCCCTGGCGACCGCTGAGGTGTCGCAACCTGCGCTGCTCAGCGCTGGGTGCGCACCCTAATGCCCCCCCACTTAGACCGCCTCCTGTGAAGAGCTCGCGGGGTGCAGGGCACCCGTGGACGCTCGCCAGCTCCGATCCGCTGTTTCGCTCTGACATGATCGGGCGGACACTGCGCCCCCGGGGGGCTTGGCGTCAGTCCCAGCCCAGCGCCTTCAGCAAGCGTCCGTAGCGTGGGCCGGCGAAGTACTCCTCCACCTGCCGCCAGAGCCGCCACTGTAGCAGGGGCGATCGTCCCAGGGAGTGATCGATGGCGCCGACGGCGTAGTGGACGTCCGGCGTTTCGATGCAGCGGACTGAGCGGGCCGCCGCGTGCGTACGTGCGGCGGCCAGCACCAGGGGATAGGACTGCAGCAGCGCTCGCAGCCCGGTGAAGAACGGCTCGCCGTAGTAGGCAACGCCGAAGAACTGGGGGCCCTCGAGCCGTGCCACCAGCAGGCCCCGGAACGACTCCCAGGCGGCCGGGGACGAGGGTTCCCAGCCCGCGCCCCCGGCAAACAGGCCGACCCGTCGCAGCGACAGGTCCGGATGCTCCTGACCCATGGTGCGCAGAGAACCGGCCCCCACGGCATAGGCGGCGAGGGCGGCGCTGCGGCGCAGGCGGACGGCAAGGCTGGGTCGTACGAGTTCTTCATCCCGCCGACAAGCGGCGGCGAGCCACTCCCGGAAGAGGATCCGCGAGAGCCGGCCGAAGCGCCCCGCCGGCCGCGTCGCGGCCTCGTTGCGGACCGCGCCCAGCAGCGAGGGCAGCACCGTCTCCAGCGTCTCGAGGTCGTTGAGAAAGGTGGCCCCCAGCGTCTGGCAACGCGTCGCCAGCAGGAAGAGCGCGTAGGCCAGGGTGCCGGGCGATTCATTGTGGTAATCCTCGATGAGGCCTACCAGAGCGCGGGTCAGCCGCTCCACGGCCTCGCGGCTCAGCCCGTCCAGTTGGCGGACGGTGAAGCCGCCGCGGGTGCCGAGTTCTTCGACCAGGCGTTCGATCTGGCGCCGGCCTGACTCCAGCGGTCTGCCGGCATCCTGCTGTACGGCCGGGCAGTCGAGGCGGGCGACCACCGAGACCTCGTCCCGCCAGGTCGAGGCGAGGTTGTGGGGATAGCCGCGACAGGTCAGGGCTTTGGCGTCGAAGCCGAAGCGTGCGTGCATGCGGCAGGCGCCGGTCTGGCCGTCCAGGAAGACGCAGCCGCCATCGGCGCGGCGCCGGAAGTAGGCCTGGCCGTGGAGACGATGCACGAAGTCGCGCGGGACGTCGGGCTCAGTGCCCCAGTCGAGTGCCTGCAACCGCGTCACCTCGGCTTCTGTCAGTCGGACGTGGAAACGCCGACAGCAACGACCGCAGAGGATGCAGCCGCAGTGCTGGTGACGGGCGATATGGACTTTGGGCGTTGCCATGGGGCCGGCGCCGCCACGTCCTTCTTCAGGCGCCAGGGGGCGCGATGCGGTCGAAGCCGGTATACGGGCGCAGCACCTCGGGCACGATGACGGAGCCATCTTCCTGCTGGAAGGTCTCGAGGATGGCACAGACGACGCGGTCGGTGACGCCGGTGGCCGAGATGGTGTGGACGAAGCCCTTGCGACCATCGCTGTCCTTGAAGCGGATGCCGAGACGTCGGGCCTGGAAGTCGGTGAGGTTGGTGTTGGACGTCACCTCCCGGTAGCCGCCAAAGCCGGCGAACCAGGCTTCGATGTCGTATTTCTTAAAGCCCGGGGCGCCCATGTCGCCGACGCAGACCGCGACGACGCGGTAGGGCAGGCCGAGCTGCTGCAGGAGGTGTTCCTCGTTCTGCTGGCAGAGGTCGTGGTACTTCGGCGACTCCTCGGGCAGGCAGAAGACGATCTGTTCGACCTTATGGAACTGGTGGACGCGGAAGATGCCGCGGGCCTGTTTGCCGTAGCTGCCCGCCTCGGTACGGAAGCAGGGGGTGAACGAGGTGTAGCAGCGTGGCAGGCTGGCGGCATCGAGGGTCTCGTCGGTGTGGTAGGCGACGAGGGTCTGCTCGCTGGTCCCGATCAGGGCCAGGTCCTCGTTGGCCAGTTGGTAGGTCTGGTCGGCGAAGAACGGCAGGTAGCCGGTGCCGAACAGGGTGCGCTCCTTGGCTACACAGGGGGACATGAACTGGGTGAAGCCGCGCGCCGTGAGCTCCTTCTGGGCCCAGAAGAACATGGCGCTGGCGAGTTGAGCGCCGCGGCCGACCCAGTAGTAGAAGCCCGCCTGGGCCACCTTGGCGCCGCGGGCGGTATCGATGATGCCCAGCAGTTCGCCGAGGGCCTGGTGATCGCGTGGCTCGAAGCTGAAGGCGGGCTTGTCGCCGACGAAACGGAGGGCCTGGTTATCGGTGTCCGCACCGCCGTCGGGGACGTCGTCAGCGAGGAAGTTCGGCAGCCAGGCCAGCTTCGCGTCGACGGCCAGGCGCAGTTCCTCCTGGCGCGACTCCTTGTCCGCCAGTACCTGTTTGAGCTCGCGGACGCGGTCGCGTGCGGCGGGGTCGTTCTTGCACTGGCTGCTGAGGCGGTTGCGCTCGGCGCGCAGGTCCTCGACCTCGCGGATCAGGCGCAAGTAGTCCTGGTCGAGCTGGTACAGCGCCTCGACGTCCACGCTGCAGCCACGGCGCCGGCAGTTCTCGGCGACGTGTTGCGGGGTCTCGCGCAGGGCTTTGATATCGATCATGGTCGGCGACTCCCTACAGCCTGGGTCAGACCGCGGCGGGGCGGTCCACGATAGCGAACTTCATCGCGGCTTCGGTAACGGTTCGGCCGGCCACCGAGAGTACGGCGGAGGCGACGCCAAAGCGCCCGCGCATGTGGGTAGAGACGTCCATCAGGAGCTGGTCCCCGGCTTGGACCACGGCCGTGAAGGTGGCCTCGTCCACGCTCATGAAATAGCCCAACTTGCCTTGGTTCTCGGGCAGTTGCAGGGCGCGGGCGCAGGCTGTCTGGGCCGCTGCCTCGATCTGCAGGAAGCCGGGGAAAATGGGCTGTGCCAGGCCGCGGAACAGAGCCTCGTTACCCGTGACATTCTTAATCCCGACCACGCGGCTGCCATCGATCAGCGCCAGCCGATCCACGAGCAGGAAGGGGTAACGATGCGGGATCATGCCCAGGATGGTGGGGAGGTCGGCCAGCGTGCCGCTAAGGTCTGCCGGTAAGGGCGGGTCGACCGGCGTTGGCGCGCGGAAGGCCGTGGCAGGGTCCAGGAGGTTCAGCGTCAGCGTTCCCGAGCTGGCCACGTCACCGCGCACCAGGGCCTTGGCCTCAAAGGTCCAGGAGCTGTCGCCGGATGCGGTCAGGGCGGTTTCGATGCGCAGCACGTCACCGGGGATGACCGGGCGCCGGAACTTGACTCGCTTCAGACTGGCCAGATTCGGGAGACCGAGTTCGCCCCGGCTGCGCAGCAGGGCCGCGCTGAGCTGGAACATGGCCGCCACCTGCAGGACGCCGGGCATAATCGGGTTGCCCGGAAAGTGGCCCTGGAAGTAATCCTCGCCGATGCTGACGACTTTGACGCCCACGGCGGAACTGCCGTCGTCGGCGATCTCGAGGCGGTCCAGCATGAGCAGCGGCGGGCGCTCGGGGACCAGCGTGGGCAGCGATCCGTAACCGTAGTATGTTGCCATCGTGCGTTCCTCGGGGCTGGCCGAAGCGCTGAAGCGCCAGGCGCCCTCGCGAGTTTCGGTCGTCGTGTTTCCGGTCCAGGCAAGAGTGAGAACTTTAGCCAGCGCGGGGTCCTTTTTCAACCGCTGCGACGAGCTGTGGTGAGTGGATGCATTGGGTTTGGCCGTTACCGGTTCTGGTCATCGCCACGGTGCTGGGGGCGGCGCTGGGCGTGCTGGGTTGGCGCAGTGCGCGGCGTCGGCGCCAGGCGCTGGCGCCCTGGGCAGTGCCCGCGCGCTCCGGGTGGCGCCCGGCGGCGCTGGCGGGGACGTGGCTGCTGCTCTGGGTCGCCCTGGCTCGTCCGCAGTGGGGTACGGAGCGCCCGGCGGGGCCCTTGGGTGGCAACGTTGTGGTGGCCATCGACAGGTCGGCGAGCATGCGCGCTACCGACGCCCAGCCGTCCCGTCTGGCGGTGGCGACGCAGTGGGTGCAGGACCTGGCGGCGCAGTTGCCCGGTTGCCGGCTGGGGTTGCTGGTCTTTGCCGGGGAGGCGCAGGCGCTCTGTCCGCCCACCACGGATCACGCCATCTTCCGCGACCTGCTGACGGCGGTTCCCCGCGTGTTTTCGGGGCAGGAGGGGTCGGAGTTGCGTCCAGCGCTGGAGCTCGGCCGCCAGGTTCTGGAACGCGCTGGCGGTGGTGTTCTGGTGGTGGTCACGGACGGCGAATACCATGACCGCGACCCCGCGACGGGGCTCCACGGCGAGCGGCAGGGCATGGTGGATCTGCTGACGGTGACGGTGGGCGGCAGCACGCCGGTACCGGTCCCTGGCGCCACGCTGGGAACGGTGGTCACGGACCCGCGCCATGGTGGCAGCGCGCTGACGGCGGCGCAGCCCGAGGCGATGCGGGCCTTGGCGCGAGCGTCGGCCGGCCTCGCCATTGACGCCGGCTCGTCCACGGCGGAGTTGGCCGCGGCCATGCGCTTTGTCGAAGCGCGGCTGGCGAGCCGAGCCTTGCCCGCTCTGGCGGTGCGGCGTGCGGAGCGTTTTCGGTGGCCGCTGGGGCTGGCGCTCCTGTTGCTGATCCTGCGCTTGGCCGTTCCCGCCCGCGGGCGCCCCACGGTGCTGCCGCCCGCGGTTCAGCGTCTCGGTGCGGCGCTGGTCCTGTTGCTGGTTCCCGGTCACCGGGTCTGCAGTGAGGACGATGGTGGCGCCGCGGCTCGGATCGCGGCGCTGCGTGAGGTCAGCCTGCAGGCTCCCGGCCCTGACCGTCCCCGCTGTCTCTATAACCTGGCGCTGGCGCTGCAGGAGAGTGGGCAGGCGGAAGCGGCGCGGCGGACCTACGCCGGTGCCATGGCCTTGCCCGGCGGCACGGCCGAGGTTCGCGCCTCGTGCCTCAATAACCTCGCGGTTCTGGACCTCGCGGCGGCGGGGGCAGACGGTGATGCGGAGGCCGCGCTCGCGAGGCTCGGTCGCGCCCAGGCGGGGCTGCGCGAGGCCCTGCGGCTCGATCCTCGCCTCGAGGTCGCACGGCGCAATCTGCGGGAGGCAGAGGCCGTGGCTGAGGGGGCCCGGGCGCGGTTGGCGGTCAGGGGGCCGAAGCCGTCGGCGCGGGCCGGGAACGCCGCGGCACTGCCGCCCCCGAAGTCGGTGGCGGGGCAGGTTCCGGCACCACCGGCGGCCGCGTTGCCGGCGGTGGGGGGCGGGTCGGCGTTGCGACCTGGCGCGCCGCTGCCGGATGGCGTGGCTCTGGAGCGTCTGTGCCGGGACGCCGGGTCAGCCTCTGAGTTCCAGCAGCTCCTGCGGCGGGGGCGTGCGCCGGTTCCGCGGACGGCTACGCTGCCCTGGTAGGGCCGAGCGTCCCGACCGTCGCGGGCGCGGGCGCCGTGGGTTCGGCGTCGGGCGTGGGTGGGCACTCGTCTTGCGGCGTGGCTTGGCCTCAGCGAGACAGGCGTGGGAGGCGGCCATCGGCAGCAAGGCTGATGACCATGAAGTAGCGCGGCGCGTCGTCAAACTCCAGCCTGACTTGTCCCGAGAATGACATACCCTCGCCGGCGGCCATACCGGCAGTGTCCAGGCGGATGGCGTCAGCGCTGTCGCTGAGATCGGCTGAACCCGTCTGGATGCCCGCGTCGTTGAACAGCAGAATGCGATACCGGGGCTGAAAGCGCTCGGGACCATCGTTCCTGCAGATCAGTTTGTACTCGTAACCGGGACGCTCAGCGGTGCCGACCTGGGTGAACAGGACGCTGTGCAGCGGGGCCGATTCGAGTTCAATCAGGGTGTCGATGAGCAGCGGCCGCAGCGGCTGGGGCAGGCGACCTCTGACCAGGTCCTGCAGTTGCGCGGTCAGCCGTTGCGCCTCCGCCGCAGCCTGCGTCGCCTGGCGCTGCTCGGCCTGGGTCGCAGCCCCGAGTCCGTCCCGCGCCAGACTCAGCTCGCGCTGAGTGCGCAGCAACAGAGCGAACAGCCCTGCCAGCGCCAGGGCGAGACCCGCGATGGTGGCGACGGTGGCGTAGCGCAGTTGGCGCCGCCGCTGGGACCTGGTATTTACCTCGGTGGACCGGTGCCGGTGCGCGCGCGAGCCGCGGGAGCGCGGGTGGCGTGGCGTTGGTCCGGAGGTCTGACCGGCAGCCTTTGGCCGCGCATTCGAGGCGGTGTTCCCAGGCTCGGTCACTGCGCGTCGTGCGTCATCCATAAGATGCTCTGCATCCTCTCGCCGCAATCCGGCGGAGGGCCGTCTTGCTGGTGGTACTGTAGTCCTGGCCGCCGACGGCGCTAGTGCACAAGCCGGCTTGGCCTGATGGAAAAAGGCCTCCAGACGATCCACGTTATGCCCCGCTCGGTGGGTTGGCCGTGCGGCCCCCGCCAGAGCCAGGAGGCAGAACCGTCTATGACCACCGATCGGGACCGGTTGCGCGACCTGGCGCAGCGCTATATGGACGTGTGCTGCGATCCCGTTCAGGACCGCCGCCGTGACCTCTGGCGCCGACACAATAGCCTGCGGCGGACCCGCCCGCTGATCTACGTTCGCGCCTTTGCCTGGCATGAGATTCCCGAATCCGCCTGCCGGTGTACGGATCCCTTCCTGCGGCATTGGGAAGACTGGTTCCGCAGTCGGCTGTTCTGGGCCGGGCTCGACGACGACTCGATCTTCGAGCCCTGGGTGCCGGTGCCGGCGGTGAAGATCACCCCGGCGCAGGGCTTGTGGGGGCTGCCGCTGAACTGGACGGGGCGTACCCAGGGCTGTGCCGGGGTCTGCGATCCGCCCCTCAAGGCGCCGGCGGACCTCGAGCGCCTGGCCCAGCCGCAGCACCGCATTGACGAGGAGCAGACGCGGACGGCCGTGGAGCGCTTGCAGGAGGCGATCGGGGATATCATCCCGGTGGTGGTCGACCGCTCGCCGGCCTACCTGAACTTCAGCGGCGACATCTCCACGCTGCTGGCGCAGTTGCGCGGTCTGGAGCAGATCATGTGGGACATGATGGACCGGCCGCAGTGGCTGCACCGCCTGCTGACGGTGATGCGCGATGGCATTCTCACCACGCACCGCGAAGCCGAGGCCGCGGGCGACTGGACGCGGCTCAGTCACTACAACCAGGCCATGGCCTACAGTCTGGAGTTGGCGGATCCGGCGGCCAGCGCCCAGCCGACGCCGCGGCGGGAGCTGTGGTGTTTCTGCGCCGCCCAGGAGTACGCGGGGGTCGGTCCAGCCATGTTTGAGGAGTTCATGCTGCGCTACCAGCTCCCCATCATGCGCGAGTTCGGCCTGAGTGCCTACGGCTGCTGCGAGGACCTCACGGGAAAGATCGACGTGCTGCGCCAGATCCCCAATCTGCGCCGTATCGCGGTGTCGCCGATGGCCAACGTGCGGCGCTGCGCCGAGCAGATCCGCGACACCTATGTCTTCAGCTACCGCCCCAGTCCCTCGGACATGGTGGGCTACAGTTGGGATGAGGTGCGCGTTCGGCGCATCCTGCGCCAGGATCTGGCCGCCTGCCGCGAGTTCGACTGCCATGCCGACATCACGCTCAAGGACGTGGAGACGGTTCAGCACGAACCTGAGCGCCTGCGCCGCTGGGTGGCGATCACCCGGCAGACCATTGAGGAGGTGTACGGGTGAAGACCTACCGTTTCGGGATCATCGGCTGCGGACTGATGGGCCGTGAGTTCGGCAGTGCGGTGGCGCGTTGGTGCCACCTGACCGAGGTCGACTTCCGGCCCGAGATCACGGCGGTCTGCGACGTCAACCCCGCCATGCTGGGCTGGTTCACGTCCAACTTTCCGGGCCTGCGGCTTGCCACCAGCGACTACCGCGAACTGCTGGCCAGTGACGCGGTGGACTGCGTCTACTGTGCCGTTCCCCACGATCTGCACGCGCCGCTGTACTGCGACATCATCCGCGCCGGCAAGCATCTGCTCGGCGAGAAGCCCTTCGGCATCGATCTGGCGGCGAACGCGGCGATCAACGCCTGCCTGGCCGAGCACCCGGAGGTGTTCGTGCGTTGCAGCAGCGAGTTCCCCTTCTTTCCCCCCATGCAGCGCCTGGGGCGGATGATCGAGGCGGAGGCCTTCGGGACGCTGCTGGAGGTCAACTCGGGGTTCCTGCATTCGTCGGACCTCAATCCGGCCAAGCCGATCAACTGGAAGCGCCTCGTTGAGATCAATGGCGAGTACGGCTGCCTCGGCGACCTGGGCATGCACCCCTGCCACATGCCCTTCAAGGCCGGCTGGTATCCGCGCAATGTTCGTGCCATCCTGTCGAAAATCGTCACCGAACGGCCCGACAAAGAGGGCCACCTGGTGCCCTGCCGGACCTGGGATAACGGCGTCCTGCTGTGCGAGGCCCTGGACCCGGTTACCGGCAAGCCCTTTCCGCTGACCATCAAGACGCAGCGCATTGCCCCCGGCGAGACCGACACCTGGTACTTCGAGGTCAAGGGCACGCGCGCCTGTGGCCGCTGGTCGAGCACCAACCCGCGGCGTCTGGAGCTCTTCAACTACCAGCCCGGGGCCGACCAGGCCTGGCAGCACCTCGACATGGGCTGGGAGGCGGCCTTCAAGGGCATCACCGGCGGCATCTTCGAGTTTGGTTTCACCGACTGCATCCAGCAGATGTGGGCGGCCTTCCTCCATGAGCTGCACCATGGCCAGCCACTCAGCCGCTTTGCTGCCTGTGTGACGCCGGCTGAAGTCGCCTGGACGCACCGGCTGTTCACGGCGGCGCTGCGCAGTCAGGCCCAGGGGAGTACCGAGGTGGTGTGAGTTCCGCGAACCCGGCCCAGACGGAGGTCAGAGTACCCCACCAGATGGGCTCGGCCAACGGCGACTTGAACGAGAAGCCGGCGCACCGGGTGACGCTTTCGAAACCCTTCTGGATGGGTAAGACGGAGGTGACGCAGGCCGAATACGAGGCGATTGCCGGGACCGATCCGAGCAACTTCAAGGGGGCGCGCCTGCCGGTCGAGAGCGTGTCCTGGAGCGACGCGGCGGCGTTCTGCACGAAACTGACCGCGCGCGAGCGGGCCGCCGGGCGGCTGCCGGCGGGGTATGGTTACCGGCTGCCGACCGAGGCCGAGTGGGAGTATGCCTGCCGTGCCGGCTCGGCCGGGGACACCGCCGGGGACCTGGACGCCATGGCGTGGTACGACAGGAATAGTGGCAGCACGACCCACGAGGTCGGCGCGAAGCAAGCGAATGCCTGGGGCCTGTACGATATGCACGGCAATGTCTGGGAGTGGTGCCAGGACTACTATGGTAAGTACAGTGCGGGCGACGCGACGGACCCCGTGTGTGCGGCGGGATCGACCCGCGTCCGCCGCGGCGGCGGTTGGCTCAACGGCGTCGCGGGCTGCCGGTCCGCCTACCGCTACTACGACGACCCGGTCTACAGTAACTCCAACCTGGGTTTCCGCGTCGTTCTCGCCCCAGTTCAGCCGGCCGGGGCGCGGTAGCGCGGGGGCTTCCCTTTGCCGGGGCGGCCGCAATGCGTCAGAGCTGGGGTCCACCGCGGGGCACTTGGGCCGGGATCGATGGCGGGGTATCTTAGGCCGGTCCTGGCGGGTGCCGGGTGGTCGTAACTGCTGCTGCGTGGGTACGCTGCGAACCCCCGCGTACCGGGCTCATCTGGGTGGCATTCTTGAAGACCTACAACGTCGGTATCATCGGCTTTGGTTTCATCGGCAAGGTACACGCCTTCGCGCACGTCAATCTGCCGTTTTTCTTTGCCGATCTGCCTTTTCGGACGCGCCTCACGCACGTCTGCTGCAGCCGGCCGGAGAGTGCGGCGGCCGCGGCTGCCTTTCTCGGTGGCGTGCAGGCCACCTGCGAGGCGCGCGAGATCACCGAGAATCCGGCGGTCGACCTGGTCCATATCTGTACGCCCAACCATCTCCATGCCGAGGCCCTGATCTCGGCGCTGGCCCATGGGAAGCACATCTACTGCGACAAGCCCCTGACGGCGACCCTGGCCGAAGCTCTGCAGGTCGAGGCTGCTCTCGTCGGTTATCGGGGGACGACCCAGATGACCTTCCAGAACCGCTTCTTTCCCTCGGCCCTGCGCGCCCGGCAGCTCATCCGCGACGGCCGACTCGGCGACATCCTGGAACTGCGGGTGGCCTTCCTGCATGCCAGCAATGTCACCCCGAGCGCCCCCCTGAAGTGGAAGCTGACCGCGGCGGCTGGCGGCGGCGTGATCGCGGATCTCGGTTCGCATGCGCTCGACATCGCCACCTTCCTGGCGGGGGACATCGCCGAGCTTACCGCGCTCACCAAGATCGCCTACCCGGAACGCCCGTCGGCCGCAGAGCCGACCCGGCGGGTGCCGGTGGACGCGGAGGACAGTATGACGGCCATCGTGCGGCTGGCGTCCGGCGCCGTCGGCACGATCGCCGCCACCAAATTGGCCCTGGGCAGCGAGGACGAACTGCGGGCCGATGTCTACGGCACGCGGGGTGCCCTGCGCTTCAACAGCATGGATCCGCATCACCTGGAGTTCTACGATGGGACCGCGCCGGATCAGCCCCTGGGCGGTACGCGTGGCTGGACCCATATCGATTGCGGTCAGCGCTACGCGGCGCCGGCCGGCTTTCCGGCGCCGAAGGTGAGCATCGGCTGGTTGCGGGCGCACGTTCAGTGTCTCTATGAGTTCGTGGCGGCGGTGCATGCGGGCCGGGCCGCTGAGCCGGACCTCGCCCATGGCGTGGCCATCCAGAGGGCCATGGAGGCCGTGCGGCGCTCGGCGCTGTCCGGCCGCTGGGAACGGCCGTAATCGATCCGTCCGATCCGTCCGATGCAAAGCACCTGGCGCTCGTCGGCGTCAGGTGCTAAGAGGGGGGCTGGTGTATGACGACCACGGCCGATATCCTGATCCTGGGCGTAGTGCAGGGGCTGACCGAGTTCCTGCCGGTCAGCAGCTCCGGCCACCTGGTGCTGGCGAAGTCGCTGCTGGGCCTGAAGACTCCCGAGGGCGCGCTGCTGGAGGTGGTGCTGCATACCGGCTCCATGCTCTCGATCGCGGTGTACTACCGGCAGCGCCTGCGGGAGTTGGTGCTCGGCATGCTGCAGCGCGAGCGTGTCGCCTGGGGGATGGCCGTGAACATCCTGGTAGCCGCCATCCCCGTGCTCCTCGTCTACCCGCTCCTCGGCAAGCGTATCGAGGCACTGTTCGGCCAGCCCTGGATGACGGCGGCCCTGATCTGCGTCACCGGGCTGGTGCTGCTCTCGACCCGCTTCGCGCCCGCCGGTAAGGCTCTGCCGCGTCCGCGGTCCGCGTTGGTGATGGGCCTGGCGCAGGCGGTGGCGCTGCTCCCCGGCATCAGCCGCAGCGGCTCGACGCTGGCCGCGGCTCGCTGGCAGGGCTTGGCTCCGGCCGCGGCGGCCGAACTGTCCTTCCTGATGGTCCTGCCGTTACTGGCTGGCGCCACGCTGCTACACGTCCGCGAGGCCCTCGACCCGGCGGTACAGACGGTGCTGCCGCCCGCGGCACTGGCGGGGGGCCTGGTGGTGTCGGCGCTAGTGGGCTACGGCGCCTTGGCTCTCCTGGTGCGGGTCTTCTCCGGGGCTCGTTTCTACCTGTTCGGTGTATACTGTCTGCTCGTCGGCATTCTGGGGCTGTACTTCCTACAGAGGTGACCGTTCGTAAAGGGACTTTGTCATGGCATCGACACCGGTTCGTGCGGTTCTTGTGGGCTGCGGCGGCATCTGCGGCGCCTGGCTGAAGGCCATCCAGGGCGAAGCGGAGGTGCAGATCGTCGGCCTGATGGATATCAGCGCGGAGAACATGGCGAAAGTGGCCGAGGCCAATGGGCTCACCGCGGTGCCCCGCAGCACAGACCTGCCGGCGCTGTTGCGCCAGGTCCGGCCGGATGCCGTGTTCAACTGCGCCATCCCGGAAGCGCACCTGCCGGTGACGCTGACCGCCTTCGAGCACGGCTGTCACGTGCTCGGCGAAAAGCCCCTGGCCGACACCCTGGCCAACGCCCGCACCATGGTTGCCGCCGCCCAGCAGGCGGGTCGCCTCTTTGCGGTGATCCAGAACCGTCGCTACCAGGCCCAGATCCGCTCCCTGCGCGCCTTCCTTGACAGCGGCGCCATCGGCCGGGTCACCACCGTCAACGCCGACTTCTACCTCGGGGCGCACTTCGGCGGCTTCCGGGACCGTATGCGGCATGTGCTGCTGCTGGACATGGCCATCCATTCCTTCGATCAGGGGCGTCTGATCACGGGCGCCGATCCGCTCAGCGTCTACTGTCACGAGTGGAATCCGGCCGGGTCGTGGTACGATCACGATGCCAGCGCCCAGTGCATCTTCGAGATGAGCGGCGGGATGGTGTTCAACTACCGCGGGAGTTGGTGCTGCGAAGGCCTCAACACCACCTGGGAGTGCGACTGGCGCATCATGGGCGAGCGGGGCTGCGTCACCTGGAACGGCGGCGACCAGTTCCGCGCCCAAGTCGTCGCCGCCACCGGCACGTTCCACTCCGAGATGACCGACACACCGATTCCGGTGGCCATGCCGGCAGGGATGCATGGCAGCCACAAGGGCTGTATCATGGAGTTCGTGCGCTGCGTGCAGCACGGCGGCATCCCCGAGACCGCCGCCGCCGACAACATCAAGAGTCTCGCCATGGTCTTCGGCGCCATCGAGAGCGCCGAGCAGCAGCGCAAGGTGAGCCTCACGGTGTGAGGAGGCCTTGTCCGGGGCGGATCTGGCCGGAGTGGTTGCCCGTGGTTAGCGATTGACACCCACGTTTGGGCGGGGCATAGTCTCAGGTCTGCCGCAGGGATGGTCGCCACCGCGTGGCGGTCACCAGGGAGGGTCGGACCGCGCATGCCCCGCATCTTCGACAACATCCACGAGCAGCTCATTGAGGCGTTACGGACGACTCTCGCGACGTCTTTTCGCGCCGACTTCTGCGTTGGCTACTTCAACCTGCGCGGCTGGAGACACCTGGCTGACGACGTGGAAGGATGGGAGGGCACGCCGGGACACTGCTGCCGCCTGCTAGTCGGGATGCAGAAGCTGCCCGAGGATGAGTTGCGCGAGCTGCTGCGTGCTGGTTCGGGCCCCGAGCGCATGGACAACCGGACGGCCCTACGCCTGAAACAGCGTCTGGCCGCCGAGTTCCGGCAGCAGCTCACCTACGGCCTGCCATCCAGCGAGGACCAGGCTGCACTCCGTCAGCTCTCGCGTCAGCTCAAGGAGCGCAAACTGGTTGTGCGGCTGTTCCTCCGTCACTCTCTGCATGCCAAGCTCTACCTGCTGTTTCGTGAGGACGCCGTCAGCCCCATCGTTTGGTTACTTGGGCAGCAGCAACCTCACCGTCGCCGGACTGCTGAGGCAGGGCGATCTCAATGTCGACGTCCTCGACCACGACGCCTGCCTGAAGCTGGCCGCCTGGTTCGAGGACCGCTGGCGTGAGCGCTGGTGCATCGACATCACCGACGCATTGATCGACGTGATCGACCAGAGCTGGGCCTCCGAGCGCGTGGTCCCGCCATACCACATTTACCTCAAGATGGCGTACCATCTCTCGCGTGAGGCGCGTTCAGGCATCAGCGAGTTCCAGCTTTCTGCGCGCTTCCGCACCCAGCTCCT
>CAILUI010000020.1 GCA_903837355.1 uncultured Victivallales bacterium | reverse complement strand
TGGCCACGGAAGCCCTGCGAATGTACCGGCGGCGACGCGGCGCCAACCTGCAGCGCGTCTACGAGTACGCTCAGGTCTGCCGGGTGGCCCGCGTCATCCGACCCTACCTGGAGGCCGGGATGTGACCAAGCGCCCTGTCACAAACACGGCAGCCTCGGTGCGCCAGCGTCTGCTGAACCTGGCCAGGGCGAACGGAAGGTCCTTCAACGAGGTCGTGCAGCACTACGCGCTGGAGAGGTGGCTGTACCGCCTGTCGCGCTCGGACCATGCCGCTCGGTTCGTGCTGAAAGGCGCCCTCTTGCTGAGGGTCTGGGCCGTTCCGGTGGCCCGCCCCACCCGCGACATCGACCTCCTTGCGCACACCGGCAATGACCTCGACGCCATCCGCGGGGTGGTTGGCGACATCTGCCAGACGGCGGTCGAGCCTGACGGCATGGAGTTCGATCCTGGCACCGTGGTCACTGAGCGCATCAGCGAAGACGCCGAGGACACAGCGGCCGTGTGCTTCACCGACGACTGCGCCCGCCAGGACTCGAAGGCCGTGCAGTGGCGGGCTTTCGTCAGGCGTTCGGCACTGCGGGATGTGCCGGAGTCCTTCCCGGCTGTCTGGCAATCAGCGATGGCGTTCCTTCGCCCGGTCGCCGAAGCCGTCGAGCGCGGGGTCCCACTCGAGGCGGCCTGGCCCGCCGGCGGGCCCTGGCAACCGGGGCCGTGACAGCCGCCCGCCTTCGTGGCCGTTGTTCTCCAGTCCTAACCATGCCCTCCTACGCCAGCGCCATCGTCAACCGCACCTGGCCCGGCCGGGCCCCGCCGATCGCGATCACCGTGGTCGAGACCCCACCAACCAGGGCAATCGGACCACCGCCCGGCGGCCCGTAGACCCCGGCCCCGTGCCCCTCAACGCGATCAAGCAAGTTGCGACAGGCCAGTTGGCCCGCCGTGCCTGATTTGCTGAGGTCTGCATCTCATGGTGTGTCCTTCAGCAGCGACAAGAACTAGGGGAGATGCTCGCGCGCTTTGGTCTCGTTCAGGGCTTGGTGAGCGGCCACCCGAACAGGGCGTACAGGGGGGTCGGGTAGCGGCGGCGGCAAAGACCCTGGGTAGTACCCCCGCATTTCGTCCGACTGGGCGAGGCGCGTCAGGATCTCGACGTGGTCTTTGGTCCCAATCTTGCCGAGTCCCTCGGCCGCCCACGAGCGGAACATCCCCGCCTGAGGGTCTTGGATGATCCGCAGCAACTCCGCCGCGACGTCCCTATCGCCTCGACGGGACCGTGCGATCACTACCGCATCGCGCCCCCTCCCTGCGCCCGGCGCAGGGGTGAGTTCCATCTGGCTGTTCGCCTCCCAGAGACCGCACAGGTACCCGATGAACCGGTCGTACCAGAACTCCTCCGGCGTGAGAATCGTCCCTCTGCTCGTCCCGACGGAGAGATCCATGGCGGCCATGTCGCCAAGAGCGCAAACGATGGCTCTGGCTTTCTTCTCGGCAAGAGCTGCCGTCCTATCGGCAACCAGAACCTCGGCTGCACTGCCCCGGACCCACATAGGCTCGGTCCGCATAACCCCCTCCAGTTGCTCCATCAGCGTGTCATCGATCGGCTCCCCATGCCGAGTAGTGTCCACGCGGGGCGTGCTGGTGCTTGCGACGAATTGCACACGGGTCCGGCGACAGTATTATGGCATGGTGTTGTATCGGCGGCGTGACCGCCGCCTCCTGGATGGGGTCAGGCCGAGTGCCCGTGGCCGCAGACTGAGTGGTTCAGGTGCCTGTGACCAGCGCGGGCAACCGACCCAGCGTCGTTTACGGGCTGGGCCAGCAGGCAGAGGGGGTAGTCGCGGAGGGGCGTATGAGTCACGAGAAGATCCTCGCCATCGACGATAGCAGGGACAACCTCACTGCGCTACAGGCCGTTTTGCGAGACGCCCTACCCGGATGCGTGGTGCTGACCACCACAAGCGGTCCGCAGGGCATTGAGCTCGCTCGCTGCGAAGACCCGGACGTGATCCTGCTCGACATTGCCATGCCGGGCATGGACGGCTTCGAGGTCTGTCGTCGGCTGAAGGAGGACGAGCGCCTGCAAGCCATCCCGGTGGTCTTCCTGACCGCGCTACGCACGGATCGTGAAAGCCGGATCAGGGCCTTGGAGACGGGGGCTGAGGGGTTCCTCACCAAACCCCTGGACGAACTGGAACTGGTGGCGCAGGTCAGGGCCATGGCCCGGCTCAAGGTGGCGAGCCGTCTGCAACGCCTAGGGAATGAACAGCTCACCCTACTCGTTGCTGAGCGGACCCGTGAACTGGAGCAGGAGCTGGCTGAGCGCAGGCAGACGGAATGCGCGCTGCGAGAGAGCGAGGAGGAATTCCGTTCGCTGGCTGAGGCCATGCCGCAGATCGTCTGGGCCACCCGGAAGGACGGTTGGAACACCTACTTCAATCAGCAATGGGTGGACTACACTGGGCTGACGCTGGAGGAAAGCTACGGCCACGGCTGGAACATCCCCTTCCACCCTGATGATCAGCAGAGAGCGATGGTCGCCTGGCAGAATGCTACGGACACCGGTGGTATCTACTCTCTCGAATGCCGCTTGCGCCGCGCAGATGGCGCGTACCGGTGGTGGCTGGTTCGCGGCGTGCCCCTGTTCGACAAGCGAACCGGGGAGATCCTCAAGTGGTTCGGTACGTGCACCGACATCGAGGACATCAAGCGGGCGGAAGCGTACCGAACCATGGGGCTTGAGGCCCTGGCGGTCCTCAACGAGCCAGGGACCGCAGAGGACGTCATCCAGTTCGTCCTCGCCATCCTGAAGGCGCGTACCGGCTTCGATGCCGTGGGCATTCGCCTGCAAGACGGTGACGACTTCCCCTATATCACTCAGCAGGGCTTCTCCACGGATTTCCTGCTGACCGAGAACACGCTGGTCGAGCGCAGTGCGGATGGCGGGGTCTGCCGGGACAAGGACGGCAACGTCCGCCTGGAATGTACCTGCGGTCTGGTCATTTCCGGCAAGACCGACCCATCACGTCCGCTTTTCACGCGGGGGGGAAGCTTCTGGACCAACGATTCCATCCCGTTGCTCGAACTGCCGCCCGATCAGGACCCCCGGCTTCACCCACGCAACCAATGCATCCATCTGGGCTATGCCTCCGTGGCGCTGGTACCGATTCGGGACAAGGACAGGATAGTCGGCCTGATCCATCTCAACGACCGGCGCAAGGGGTGCTTCACGCTGGAATCGGTTGAGATGCTGGAGGAGATCGCAGCACATATCGGTGCCGCGCTGATGCGTAAGCGCGCGGAGGAGGAATTACGGGAGGCTCAGGCCATTCTTCATGCCGCCATGGACCAGAGCACGGCGGGTATCGCCATTGCCGATGCTCCCAGCGGCGTGCTGCGCTATGTCAACGATGCGGGCCTGCTCATTCGCGGCGGCACCCGTGAGACCGTCGTC
>CAILUI010000019.1 GCA_903837355.1 uncultured Victivallales bacterium | reverse complement strand
GCCGCATCGAGGGCGGCGTCAATCTGCACCAGCAGCTCCCTGCCCGGCCGCAGGTCGACCGTCTCACTCCATGCCGACAGGCCCGCGCGCGGTGGCTCGACGGTGGTGGCGCCGAACTGCACCTTGCCAAAGCTGAAACTGGCCAGGTCCACCTTGGCCGGATCGAGCCGGTCGGTGACCACGACGGTACTCGCCGGGGCCGTCGCTTCAGCCTGGTTTTCGAAGGCCACGGTGTAGCGCAGCGCAGCGCCCCCGGGAATGAAGCGCGCCGACCCTGGGCCCAGCACGCCGTACTTGTCGTTGGGGTCCTGACTGGCGACCACGTCAACGTTGAACGCCCCGAAGCCGTATTCCTTAAGCTCATGGGGATTCACCTGCTGACCCTTGCCTATAACGATCACCCTGTCTACACCATTCTTAACTCCGGTGAGCCTGAAACTGGCGTCGAATGAGGCTCCTACAGCAGCCCACGTATGGCTGTACCCACCCGACACGAAACCCCTGGTCGGGTTGTCGACCGGATTGGCACTGATCATGAGCGAACTGAAGTAGCCGATAGTGTACACGTTGATCGTGTACCACGATGACTCCCCCACATAGAGCGAGTCCTTGCCTTCGACACTGACTAGCGCGTTGGCGAGGCCTATGCCTTCGCCCTGGATACTGACACTAAAGGACGCGAGCGACCGGTCTTGCCCCCTGCCGCCGGTTTCAGCCTCGAGGACGGCAGGGCCGGCCGGGAACCCGGCCAAACTGAGCACGAGCCCAACTTCCGTGCTGCTCACCCGCTCGATGGCGGCGGGAGTAACGGCGATCGCTCCCGCCTGACTAGTCAGACTGTAGTTCGTGCTCCCGGTGAGACTACCGCCCCAGAGAGTTAGACGTATATCCCCGCCGGTCGGCGGATTCGCCGGCCCATAGGCGACGAACTCGAAACCTAGTTCCCGCGCCGCGACCGTGACGGGTCGGGCCTGGCCGCCGGGGGTACGGCAGAAGACGGTGACGTAGCAGGGCACGTCGGCCTCCGCCACCGCTGGCAGCAGGGCACGCATGACCGCCGCTCCACGGTCCACAGGCAGTTCGCAGGCGTCGTAGGTGGTATCCGTAGGCACATAGCCACGGGCCACATACAACTCGATGACGCCGCCGGTATCCGGCCGGGTCACGGTCACCATCAGGTCCTTGCCGGCGCCGGGCACGACCTTGAACCACTGCGACTGGCCGGCGCCGGTGAACAGGCGGTCGAGGCCCGCCGCGCCGAGCGCCAACTCCGGCAGGTCGAGGTCCACCGGCGTCTCCGAGAGCCCGGCGTTGTTGGCGCGGTTGCGGCCCTCGAAGACATCGCCGCGCGAGTTGGCTTCGACCTGGTAGCGGTAGCGGCCGATGACGCCGCCGGGTATACGCACCTCAGCGCTCAGCCCCAACTCCTGCCCCGGCCCGAGTGCGGCACCGTGGCCCACCAGAACGGTCCCGACCTCCAGCACCGGCAGACCGTCGCGGCCGGCGCCCGCCGGCACCAGGTACACGGTGTCGTGCCAGGGCCCAAGGGCCGTGCCTGGACCGACGTTGGCCACCCGCCAGGTGACCGTCGCCATCTCGCCGGCCAGTGCCGTCAAGGGCCCGGAGACCGCCTTGGCCAACACATCGACCTGGCTGTCGGCGCTTTCGGCGAACTCGAAGAGGCCGAGGTCGGCACGGGCGCCAGCCGCGTCCGCGGTACCGGTATTCGGGCTGCGCGGATCGTCGTAGCGCGGCGCGCCGAGGGCATCGAGGACGGGGGCCGCCACGCCGTCGCCGGCGTCGATGCAGGGCGAGACAAAGCCGAGGCGGTAGTCACCGCGGGCCGGGTCGCGGAACGCCGGATCGGCCGCGAGGTTGCCGTTCTGGCCGGTCTGGTCAGCCCAACCGTAGGCGGCACCACAGTTCCAGATGTCGGTAAAACGGACAAGCGGTTCGGGCGAGCCGCAGCAGAGGGTGATACCCGTGCCGCGGCAGTCCGCGATGATGCTGTTACTGACCTCGAGCGTGCCGCCGTGTGCGACGATCCCAAGGTTGGCGTCGGCAATCGTGCAGTTCAGCACCCGCAGGGTCCCGCCGTTGGTCTGCAGAGCGCGATCCGTGCCGATGATCAGGGTGTTAACCACCTCGGCGCTGGCGTTCTGCAGGAGAACGCCCTCGTAGAGCGACTCGCGCAGGATGCTATTGCGGATCGAGACCACCGCGCCGCCGGCGGCTTCGATCATACCCGTGGTGTCGCCGCCGCCGCCGTAGGAAGCCCTG
>CAILUI010000018.1 GCA_903837355.1 uncultured Victivallales bacterium | reverse complement strand
GGCGCGGGCGCACCGGGGGAGCTTCGCCCGCCAGGGGGATACGGCTCAGCGGCGCGGGCGCGCCTGGGGAGCTTCGCCCGCCAGGGGGATACGGCTCAGCGGCGCGGGCGCGCCTGGGGAGCTTCGCCCGCCAGGGACCGGCGCGACCCGGCGCGCTGCCGGTATCCCGCCTCAGCTCACGGCGGCGGGCGTTCGTCGCGGAGGATCTCGACGGGCCGGCCGCTGATCTCGACGTCCGCGTGCTGCAGGCCCAGCACTCCCGGATCGGTCTGGGCGTCGACATGGATGGCAGCGGTAACGCTCTCATGCCCCGCCGTCAGACGCAGGCCACGGATGCGGACGCCGGCACTGCGGGCAATCTCCACCGCGGCGGTCGGGTGGGTGAGGCGCGCGGCCGGCGTGTAGACGACATCGTTGTCGGCGATCATCACCTCGCTGGCCGAACCGACGAAGACGGCGGCGCCGGGCGGGTTGGTGAAGGTGTTGCCTTCGATGGTGATGCCCTGCACCACGCGGTCTTCGGCCAGTCCGCGCTTGGCCAGGGTATGGATCTGGATCGCGGCGGCCGAGGGGCTGTCCGGATACCCCATGGAGTAGCCGATGTTGGTGATCGTGTTGCCCCGGATGACGATGTCGTTGGGGGCGATGCCCTCGGGCCAGTGCGGCTCGTTGCCGACCACCATGGCGTAGGCGCCCACGGCCTCGATGGTGTTGCCCTCGATGAGTCCGCCCGGCGTCTTGATCATCATGGCAAACCGTCGATGCATGCGGAAGGTGTTGCCGCGGATAATGAAGCCGCGACCGCAACGCGAGAGATTGAAGAGGTTATCGCCCTCGAAGGTGCCGCCCTTCTCCACCGCGCCCTGCGGCAGCCCCGCCACCATCCCGGCCACCGGGCGATCCCAGGTCAGGCGCACCCAACCGGCGCGCTCGGCGGGCGCCGTGCTGACCACGCGGGCGGTACCGCGCAGCAGTCCGCGTGCCGGGTCGAAGACCTGCACCAGATCGCCGACCTCAACCAGCCCTGCCCCCGATGCCACCACCGTGGTCGGCGACTCGACCTGGGTGATGGTGTTCGGGTAGTAGTACAGGTTCACCGCGTCATCGGCCATGCCCTCGAACGTACAGCCCTGAATGACTGGCCCGCGCAGGTTGCGCTGACAATGGACCCCGTCGGCATTCGCGGATAGCAGGCGGGTGGTGTCGGGCCGCCAGGTGATGACGCAGCCATCGACCGTCACCCGGTCGGAGTTGCTGGCGCCGAACCCCAACGCCGGGGAGGCATAGAGGGTCACACGGCGGGCACTGCAGTCGCGACTGTCGGCGAAGAAGACGCTGCCGGCGCCCTGCCGGGCCATGTGCGCGAAACGGTCGCCAGGCTCCATCTGGCGGACCCGGTCACGCTGGTCCTCGACCGCAAAGAACCGCCAAAGGCCGGCTTCCTGCTCCTCCCAGCGCTCGATGAAGACGAAGTCGGGCGCACCGGTCTTGAGACGGCGCTGGTCGGGCGGGAAGATCATGCCCCAGCGGCCGAACGGCCGCGGCGCCTGGGCGAACTGCGGCTCGGCCGGTGAGGGGTAGCCGGCCTCGATCGCCAGGTCGAACCAGCCCGCGGCTGGGTCGGTCTGACGGATCACGCCCTGGGTGAACGGCAGCGGCTCGTAGTCGATCACCAGGTCTTCGATGGCGACCTTGGTGCACCCCATCAGCATGATCGCGGCATGGTCCGGCGCGGTGACCCGGATCTCGGTGGCCAGCCCCTGGCCCTTGAGCGTGATACCGCGAGCGCCATGTATCGGGATCACGGCGTGCTCATTGGCGGTCGGGCCGACCCGATAGACGCCGGCCTCCAGTACGACCTGCGTGCCGGGGCCGCGCTTGACGGCCTCGGCGAGGGCGGCGCGGATCCCCGGCCCGGCGTCCGAGCCGTCACCGGCGATGGCGCCAAACTCCCGAACCGGCAGAATCTGGGCAGGGCCCGGGGCCTGCGCCGACGCTAGGCTCAACGAGGCCAGCAGGGCCGCCGCGGCGACAGTGGGGGTCGACATGTTCGCTCTCCGGGCGCTCTTCAGTGGTCCGTCTCACTCGCGTCGTCGCCGGGCCTGACCTCCCGACGCGCGTGGCGCGCAAAGCGCAGCACCGAGCCGAAGTACAGGTCCATGGCGATGGCACCGCGCGGGCAGGACTCCATGCAGCAGAAACAGACGATGCACGTCGCAGGTTCGATGACCGGGTAGCCGCTGTTCGCGCGCTCGTGGATGGCCTGGCGTGGGCAGGCCTCGGTGCAGATGCCGCACTTGACGCACTGCGGCTCCTGAATCTTGGGTCGCAGCCGGAAGAGCCGCGTCGCCAGCCGGAAGATCGGCTCGGGAATATGGCGCAGGTAGCGTGCTACCGAAGGCCGCAGGCGTGCCGCCCGTAAAACGTCCTTACCGCTACCCACGCATTCGATACGGGCCGCCTCCAGGTTTCCCAACCCCGCCTGCGCCGCCAGGCGGATCATCGGTACCGCAGCCGCCGGCAGGCGCAGCGCCGCGCAGGCCGTCGCATCCAGCGCCACCGCATCGCGGCTGGCCAGCAGTACGCCGACGAACAAGGGCTGCCCGTTGGACGGACCATTGCCCTCCATGGCGGTGACCGCGTCGACGATCGTCAGCGCCGGCCGCAGAGTGGCATACACCCGTACCAGGAAAGCACTGATGGCCTGCGGTGAGGGGTAGGTCGAGTGGAAGCCGGCCTTGGCCTGGCCGCTGACGATCCCGAAGACATTCTTCAGCCCACAGGTCAGGGTCGTCAGGGCGTGGGTCTTGAGCTTGGGCAGCGAGATGACCACGTCCACTTCGGAGTACCATTCCGGGACAGCGAGGGTATCCGTCCCGCAGGCGAGCGGCATCTGCTTGGTGTGCCAGGACATGAGCACCGCCGGCGTGCCCGCCACCGCCGCGGTCATCCCCGTCCGCGCCCAGAGACTGGCCTCCGCGTGCTGCCCGGCCGGGCTGTCGCCGACCCAGATGCGCGCCGCGCCGGCCCTGACGCACTGCAGAATCACCTGCCGGACCAATTCCGGGTGGGTGGTAACCGCCAGGTCGGGGGCGCGCGGACTCAGCAGGTTGGGCTTGATAAGGACGGTCTGTCCGGCCTGCACGAAGGCCCCCATCCCACCCACCGCTTCCAGAACCTCGGCCAGCGCGCCGGCCACAGTGGCAGCATCGTACGCCCCACAGGCAGCCACCACCACCCGGCTGCGGTCGGCGGCAGGGGCCGCCGCCGACCGGTCTTCAACGCGACCGTGACGAGTGGGTACAGGCATGGTCTAATGTAGGCGGGGCAACCTCAGCCGCAAGGCCACGACGGCAGCCAACCCCCTGCAGGCCCGCCCGGCTGCGTTCCTCAAACTGGCCTTTGCGCTGAACACCACGCGAGACATGTTGCTGACCGGCGAGGCGGAGCCAGCCCCACGGGTGTGCTTCCGACTCAAGGCCAGGCGGAAGCTGGACGACGAGTCCCGCCAGCAGATGCGTCAGTCTGCGCGTTACTGGGCTCTGCTTGCTCCGTTCCTGCCCGAGCAGTTCTGCCGTTCGAGCTTCATCCGCAACCCATCCCTGGAATACGTCCGCGTCCAGTCCGAGGCGACCAGCTTCCGACAGGAGTTGGGCCTTGCCCGGGCCACGCGTGACGTGGCCTGCCTGGGGTGGACGTTGCGCCAGGGTTTGCCTGATTCACACGCGTGCAGGCTGCGCCGCGAAGGGGGGGTAGGTTGACTTACACGCATGAAGTGCTATTATCCAATCATGTTTGAACCATTAATGCGTCGTAATCCAATGGTAGAGAGATGAGACGACTGGCAGAGAACGATCTCGCTGCCTGGAAGGACAGGCCCGACCGGATGCCGCTGGTCGTGCGTGGCGCGCGCCAGGTCGGCAAGACCTACCTGGTTGAGGCGTTTGGGCGACAGTGCTTTGAGTCCGTCCTGACGGTGAACCTTGAACAGAAGGACGACCTACATACCCTCTTTACCCGTTTTGAGGCCCGGCGGATCGCACAGGAACTGAGTCTGTACTTCAACCAGCCGCTGGTGCCTGGGCGGAACCTGCTGTTCTTGGACGAAGTGCAAGCTTGTCCGAAAGCCATCGCCTGCCTGCGCTACTTCCACGAGGAGATGCCGGACCTCCATGTCGTGGCGGCAGGTTCACTGCTGGACTTCACCCTGCGGGAGTTCAGACACTCGGTTCCGGTGGGGCGGATCGAGTACCTGCACCTGAACCCTCTCACCTTCCAGGAGTTCCTGCTGGCGCTGGGCGAGGAGGGGTTGGCGGAGCACCTGACCCACTATCACCTCGGGGACGAGATCAGCGATGCGGTTGACGCCAGGCTGCGCGACCTGTTGCGGACGTACTATTTCGTCGGCGGCATGCCCGCTGTCGTGGCGAACTACGCAGAGGGGCGGGACTTGCTGGAGGTGCAGCGACGGCAGGCGTCGCTCATCGCCACGCTACAGGACGACTTCGCCAAGTATGGGACCCGTGCTCAGCAGCGGAACCTGCGCCAGGTGCTGCGCTACATCCCGCGCAACCTCGGGCGCAAGGTGCAGTACACGAACATCACCCGTGACGAGCGTTCCGGTGTACTGCGGACAGCACTGGAGTTACTTGAACTCAGCCGCATCGCCACACGGGTACGGCACACGTCGGCCAACGGCATTCCGCTGGGTGCTGAAGCGTCGGAGAGTCACTTCAAGCCGCTCCTTCTGGACATTGGGCTGTGCAACAACCTGTGCGGGCTGAACTTGCCGGAGGCAACGGCGCTCCTGACTGTGCTGGAAGGGGGGCTTGCCGAGCAGTTCGTCGGGCAGGAACTCCGCAGCGTGGGGCCAGCCTTCGAGGAGCGCTCCTTGTACTACTGGCACCGTGAGGCGAAGAACGCCAATGCCGAGGTGGACTACCTCTGGACGCACCAGGGCCAGGTGGTCCCGATCGAGGTCCGTGCCGGGAGCACGGGAAGCCTGAAGTCGCTCCATGCGTTCCTGGCCGAGAAGGGGCGCGATCTCGCCGTGCGGCTGAACCTGGACAAGCCCTCGATCGGGTCGCTCACAGCGACAATCGGCGGCAAGGACGGTACACGGGCGATCACGTACACGCTGCTCTCACTGCCTCTTTACCTTGCCTCTGAACTGGTTCGGCTTCTGCGCGAGCACCTGCCGCAAGGCAATGCCAGGCCGTGAGTGTGCCTATCTTCGTAGGCCGGGGGCGCCGGTACCCGGCCTGGGCGCGGCCATGGCCCTTCGACCCACCGCGGCGGCCTCAGGGCCTTGAGCAAGCCCTCGCCGCGCCGGGAGGACGCGTCGAAACGGCTTCGCCAGATCCGTGACGTGAGTGTCGCGTGCTGGAGGGCGAGCACAGGGGCGGCTTTGCTGGCCCGGCGCGCTGCCGGCATTGGCGTCCTGCTCGCCAGCAGGACTGCGGCGGCGGTCCGGCCCGTCAGGCGACGGTCCTGCCCTTGCCCTCCAAAGGTCTGTTTTCATGGTACTTCAGGGACACCACACCGGCTCGGCAGGCTCACGGTTTTCGACAACTGCACGCTATAGTGCACACCGTGTTCCGGCCCATCCCAGATCGGTATCCGGGGGACGGCACAGTGCCGCAGGAGTCTGACTCATTATGCCTCATGCTCTGGTGACGGGGTCTTTCTGGGCGCCACTGGTCACAGCCACTGCACTTCTCGTTTCCATGGCCCTGCCGGCCGTCGCCACGCCGCCGGGGCAGTACCGCCTGCAGCTCACGCCGGAGATGCTGAGTTCGAGGTCGCCGCTGGCCGATTTTCGCGGCCTGGTTGACGAGCAGTTGGACGTCGGCGACCCGCCCGCGGGCACGCCGACGGCGGGCTGGCAGGTCGCCGCGCAGCACCACGGCGAGTTCCCCTTCGCCTGCGTCGTGGATCTGGGCGTCGAGCGCCCCTTGGCCAGGCTCTGGCTCTTCGACACCCACAACATCGGCGACCTCCTGATCCAGACAGGGAGTCCGGACGCCTGGCAGGAAGTCGCCGTGGTGAAGACCGAGAGCTACCTGCAGTGGCGCTCGGTCACCCTCGACCGGCAGGTCCGCTACCTGCGCCTGGAACTGCGGCAGCCCTCCGCCATCTTCACCGAGATCGCTCTGGACGCCTACTCCGCGGCCGGTTGGCAGGCGCTCCAGGACCGGCTGGCGGAGGAGACGCGCCGCGCGGCCGAGCGCCAGGCGGCCCTGGCCAAGGCCCGCGCCGAAGCTCTGCAGCGTCCGCTCATCGACCTGGCGCCGTTTGGCCGGCTCTCGCTGGTCGATGAGGTGCGCTGCGAGAGCCCCGGCGCCGAGCACGGTTTCAGCGAAGCCCCGGCGGGCGCCAGCACCGTGCAGGAGATCCTGGGCCGGCCCTGCCGAACGCTCGTGCCGCGGCCCGGCGAGGGGGCCTGGATCAGCTACCGTCTGGGCAAACTGAAGCTGCTCCGCCCGGGTACGCCCTACGTGCTGGTGGTCGACTACCCGGAAGATGCCCCGCGCAGCCTGGTCGTGGTCAACACCGGCAACGAAACCGCGTTAGGCTTCCATACCGGCCTGGCCGTCGGCGATGCGCTCCATGCCAAGTACGTAGACAGCCACTGCGAATCGCTGAACCTGCCGCTCTCCGGGGCCTGGGAGTCCTGGACCCTGCTGCTGCGTCTGCACGACCGCTTCACCGAGCGTGGGCTGGTGCGCGGCGACCCGCCCCGCCCGCTGACGCCGGAGGATGGCTTCGAGGTCACCGTGGCCTGCCTCGCCGCCGAGAACGATCCGCTCTCCAAGGGGGTGGCGGTGGCCCGGATCGCCCTCTACGAAGTCGTCGACCCGGACGCCCTGGCCCAGCCCCTGCACCTGCCCCCGGCCGACCTGCCCCAGCGCCGCCTGTTCTGGCGCGAGGAAATGGCCGATGGGGTCATCGCCGGCAAGACGCCCGAGACCCGCGGCCTGGCCAAGGAACTGGACTGGTATGCCTACAAGGCCGACCTCATGAGCTTCCTCGGCATGAACACCTTCGCCAAGGACCTGCTCGAGTTCGGCGCCTGCCAGCACTGGGACCCCAGCGCCCACGGCGGCAATGCCTGGGTGCACTTCGATGCCCGGCTCAAGGACCTCTGGGGCGAGATCGTCAAGCTCATGGCCGCTCGCGGCTTCGAGGTACTGCCCTACTATGAGTACAGCGGCAGCAAGGGCGACCAGGGCCTGGGCTACCAACGCCGCTGCAAGCCACTCACCCGCGACGATGCCTACACCCACATCAGTTGGGTCGAAAGCGCCAACGCCGATGTCACCGACCCCGACACGCTGACCGACTTCTGCCGTATGCTCGATGCCACCGTGCTCGCCTTCCGGGAACAGGCCCGTTTCCCCGGCGTCTGGATCCGCACCCGCTCTCAGCTTCCGATCAGCTTCGCGGACGCCACGCGGGAGCGTTTCGCCGCCACGGCCAACGGCGGCCAGGCGGTCAGCCGCGCCCAGCTCAAGGCCGATCCCGCCCTCTACCAGCGCTACCTCGACTGGTGGCAGCTCCAGCGTCGCGACTTCTTTACCGGGGTCCGGGACTACCTGCGCGGCAAGGGGCTGCCGGAAGCGTTCGTGCTCTACAGCGGCTGCCCCGGCGAGCCGGGCGTCGGCTTCGGCGACTGGACGCCGCGTCTGGTGACCGACAGCCCCGACGCCTGGGCGGCGGTCTTGCAGCAACCCGAGCACAAGGTCAAGGACCAGGCCCTGCAGACCCTCAGTCCAGCCCAGGTTGTCGAGCTCGGACTCTACCGGAGGGGCCTCACTGCGCCCGGCCTCAACTGGGGCGAATGGGAGGTCCAGCACGCCCAGCCCGCCGACGACCCGGCAACCTACCAGGGCGTCGCTGGCGTTATGCTCGCCCAGGCCTTCAACCGCAGCTATACCGTGCTCGATCCAGGCACCATGGACCTCTACCGTAGCCCGGCTGGACTCACTCTCATCCGCCACTACCCTCTCAATGAGAACATGCTGTATGACCTCAAAGACCAGGACCGGCTCGGCTACTTCCTGGCCGACATGGAGCGTGCCGGGCCGGCCTGCATGCTGGGCGAGGCCCTGGCCATGGCGTACGGCAATCCGACCCAGATCGGCTACCTCACCGGCGGCAATTTCGGCCGTGGCTTCCCGCGCTACGCCCGCGACTTCAACGCCAACTTCCTGGCCTTGCCCGCCCTGCCCGCGCAACGTCTCGAGGGGGCCGCCGCGGATCCGCGTGTCGTCGTGCAGGCTATCGCCGCCGGGGCCAACGGGACCTACCTCGCCGTGGTGAATACAGGCATGACAGCGGCGCCTGCGGTGCGGGTGAAACTACCCGCCGCGGGACCCGCGCAGGCCCTGGCCAGCGGCAAGACCCTGGCGGTGGTGGACGGCGCCGTGACCGTGGACTTGCGGCCGTTCCAGCTCCTCGCCATCGGGATCGGCACCCACTGAAGACAAGGCGGGGCCCCTCCGTACCGCCAACGCTCCCGTTCTGCTGGGCGGCGCTGGACGCTTGCCGGTCGCGCGCCGAACTCGCGACCGGGGGTCGGGTACCGGCACCCCCGACCCAACTGCCCGTCTGCAGCCACGGGTGCGGCCGGATACCCATCCCCATGGTGTCTTGTAGCGACCTGAGCAAAGGCTATAATCTGGGTATTGGAGTCGGCGCTGATTTCCTTGGGGACAGCCACATCGGCAGTCATGGCCAGGGCTGGGTGGATTCAATGCTCGAGCATGTCACTCTCATCACCGGCGCCACCGTCATCGCCTTCGGGCTCTTCCTGGTGGCCGATCAGGCCCAGGCATGGTCGCGACAGACGAGCCGGCTCCCGCGCTGGCTGTACTACACCCTTGCCTTTGGCCTGATGGTGGCGGCCAACATCAGGTACGGTCACGAGATCCGCCCGGGAGTTATCATTGACGCGCGCGGGGCGGTGCTGGCCGTGGCCACCATCGCCGGCGGCTACGGCGTGGGGGCGGCGACGGCGCTGGTCGCGCTGTTGACCCGACTGAGCGTGGGCGGCGCCGGCATGTGGGCCGGCGTGGCCGGCATCGGTCTCGACCTGGCAGTGGTCGCCTTACTGGTCCGGATGTGGCAGGCTCGACGGGGCAACTGGGCCGGACAGGCCACCCTCCTGACCCTCTGCGGCCTGGGGGTCGGTGGCATCGAGGCGCTATCGCTGCGTTGGATCGGGCCGGCGGCGACGGGGGAGGCGCTCTTCCGAGCGGCCGGCATGGACTTGCTCCTCACCCAGGTGCTCTGCACCGTGCTGATGGGCGGTCTGATCTACTTCCAGCGCGAGTCACAACGCTCGCGCCAGGTGTTCGAGGCGGCCTTGACGACATCGATGGACGGCTTTGTGCTGTTCGACGCGGCGGGCCATCTGCGCGAGCTCAATCCGGCCCTGGAGCGCATGACGGGGTACTCCCGTGCCGAGTTGCGCCGGTTGAACCTCGGGCACCTCAAAGTCGGGATGCCGCCGGCCGAGATCGCGCCGTGGCTTGCCGAACTCCGGGCCCGCGGCCAGTCGCGCTTCGCGTCCCGCTGGCGCCGCAAGGACGGCAGCGAGATCGACCTCGCGGTCGCCGCCACCGCGGCCCCGGACGCGCTCGGGGCGGTGTATGCCTTTGTCCACGACATCACCGAACAGCAGCGCAACGAGTCGGAGCTCGAGCGGCTGAACCGCGCCCTCCGGGCGCGCAGTGAGAGCGCCAAGGTGCTGGTGCGCGCCACCCAGGAGGAGACCTTCCTGACCCAGGTCTGCCAGATCCTGGTCGAGCACGCGGGCTACCGGATGGCGTGGGTCGGCTATGCCGAGTCGGATGCGGCCAAGACGGTACGGCCGGTGGCACAGGCGGGCGTTGAAGCGGGCTATCTGGCGACGGCCAACGTCACCTGGGCCGACAGCGAGCGCGGGCGCGGCCCGACCGGCACCAGCATCCGGACCCGCCGCGCGGTGGTCGTCCGTGACATCGCCACCGATCCCGGCATGGCGCCGTGGCGCCAGGCCGCGAGCGAGCACGGCTACGCGGGCTCGGCCACCTTCCCGCTGCTGCACGAGAACGAGGTCCTGGGCGCACTGATGGTCTATGCAGGCGTGGCCAACGCTTTCGACCCGAACGAGGTCGCCCTGCTTGGCGAGCTGGCCGACGACCTGGCCTTTGGCGTGGCGACGCTGCGGACCCGTGCGGCACGGCTCCGGGCCGAGGCCGTGGCAGCGGACAGCCTGGCGAAGTACCGGCTGCTCTCCGAGTACGCCAACGACATCATCCTCTTCGTCCGGCCGAGTGACGGCCGCCTCCTCGAGGCCAACCGCTCCGCCTGTCGGAACTACGGCTACGAGCGTGCCGAACTCCTGGAGAAGACCATCTTCGACCTGCGCGCCGAGGACAGTGGGACCGTGGTCCGCCAGTTGCAGCAGGCCACGCAGGACGGTCTGCTGTTCGAGGCCCGGCATCGCCACCGCGACGGCAGCACCTTCCCGGTGGAGGTCAACTCGCGGGCGGCGCAGACCGGCAACGATACGGTGCTGCTGAGCGTCGTGCGCGACGTCAGTGCCCGCCAGCGCCTGGAGGGGGAACTCCGCCAGCTCAATGCCGAGCTCGAGGCGCGCGTGCGCGAACGCACCGCCGAGGCCTTGGATCTGTACAACCACGCCCCCTGCGGGTACCATGTCCTGGGGCCGGATGCGCGTGTGCTGCAGATCAACGACACCGAGTTGCGGTGGCTCGGCTACCGGCGCGACGACGTGGAAGGCCGGATGCTCTTCACCGACCTGCTGAGTCCGGCCGGCGCGGCCCTCTTCCGAACACGCTTCCCGCGCCTCGTGGCCGGCGAGACGCTGGTCAACGTGGAGATCGAGATGCAGCGCCGGGACGGCTCGCTGCTGACCGTCCTGGCCAACGCCACGGCCGTCCGCGACGCTGAGGGCCGCTTCGTCCGCTCGCGTTCCACGGTGATCGACATCAGCGAACTGCGGGCCAGCGAGCGGCGGTTCCGCCGTCTCGTGGAGATACTGCCGCTACCGATCGGCCTGACCAACCAGCACGGCGCCATCGAGTTCCTCAACGCGCGCTTCATCCAGACCTTCGGCTACGGCCTGCAGGACATCGCCACCATTGAGGACTGGTGGCGGCGGGCCTACCCCGATCCGGCGTACCGGCAACAGGTACAGAAACAGTGGGCCGAGGCCCTGACGAGAGCCGCCGGGAGGCATGCTGACTTCGAGCCGACGGAGACCCAGATGACCTGCAAGGACGGGAGTACGCGCATCATCCTGGTCTCGAGGATCGCGCTGGGCACGGATCTGCTGGCGACCTTCCTGGACGTCACCGCCGCGCGCCAGGCGGCGGCGGAACTCCGCCAGGCCAAGGAGGCCGCCGAGGCCGCCAACCGCGCCAAGAGCACCTTCCTGGCGAACATGTCCCATGAGATTCGTACGCCGATGAACGCCATCCTCGGCTTCTCACAGCTCCTGCGGAGCGATCCCGGCCTGCCGGCGGCGCAGAAACAGCACGTCACCACGATCGCGCGCAGCGGCGAGCATCTCATGGACATCATCAACGACATCCTTGAGATGGCCCGCATCGAGTCCGGCCGGGTCGGACTGAACCTGACCGCGCTCGATCTGCAGCAGTTGCTCGACGACCTGACGCGCATGTTCAGCCTGCGTACCCAGGCCAAGAAGCTCGGCTTCCGCATCGAGCGCCAGAGCGACCTGCCGCGCAACGTCGTCAGTGACGGGCCGAAGCTGCGCCAGGTCCTGATCAACCTGCTGGGCAACGCCGTCAAGTTTACCCCCGACGGCGGCGCGATCGTCCTGCGGGTCCGCACCACCGCCGAACCCGCGGGCCGGCTGCGGCTGCAGGCGGAGGTCGAGGACAGCGGCGTGGGGATTGCCCCGGAGGACATCCCACGGTTGTTCCGGCCGTTCTTTCAGACCGGCGCCGGCAAACAGGCCCTGGGGGGTACCGGACTGGGGTTGGCCATCAGCCGCGAGTTCGCCCGGCTGCTGGGCGGCGACCTGACCGTCCGGAGCCAGGTGGGCAAGGGCAGCACCTTCCTGTTCACGGCCGAGATGAGCCGCGCCGATGCGCCCGCCGCCGTGACCGCCGACAGCACACCCCCGCGGGCCCTCCACCTGCTGCCCGGGCTGCTGGATTGCCGCATCCTCATCGTCGACGACGAAAGGGACAACCGCGAGTTGCTCGAGCACATTCTGGCCCCACTCGGTTTCGCGTTGCGCTCGGCGGTGGATGGCAGCGAGGCGTTGGCGCAGTGCCAGGCCTGGTCGCCGCACCTCGTCCTGCTCGACCTCCGCATGCCGGTGATGGACGGCTACGAGGCCGCGCGCCGGATCCGCCAGGCGTACGGCGCCGCGGTCAAGATCATTGCCCTCAGCGCCAGCGTCCTGACCGAGAGTCAGCACGAGGCCCGTGACGCCGGGGCAGACCTGTTCATGGGCAAGCCCCTCAACGAGGCCGACCTACTCGCCCAGATCCGGCGGCTGACGGGCGTGGACTACATCTATGCGGATCCCACCGCCCCGACCGCGCCGGCCGACGCCACCACGGCCGCCGCGCCCAGCGCAACGGCCATCCGCGGACTGCCAAGCGCTCTGGTGACGCAGTTGCGCGAGGCGGTCCAGCGGGCTGAGTACGAGCAGATGCTGGCGCTGGTGGCGCAGGCAGAGGCCCATGATGCTGTCCTCGGCCGCCAGTTCCGCCAGCTCGTCGAGAACTTCGAGTACACCGCCCTGCAAACCCTCCTGGCGCCGAGCCCACACCATGGCCAAACCTGACTCACAGAGCTCTGCGCGCGACAACGCGCTGACGCGCGCTGGACACTGGCTCCGGCGCCGCGGCCGGACGGCCGCGCCGACGCCGGCGCGCCGGGGACCGCCGGCGCCCAAGCCGGTGCTGCGCCGACTCATGCTCCCGCTAACGCTGATCATCGTCGCCCTGCTGGCGGGCGTCGGCAGCATCCTCGGCAAGCAGTACCGCGACCAGCTTGCGGCCGATCTCGCGGCCGATCTGGCGGATGCCGAGCGCGACCTGCGGGTAACCCTGGCCCAGCAGACCGTCACCCTCGCCGCCGTCGCCGAGATCATCGCCGCTGATCCCACCGTGCAACGCGCCCTGCGCGAGGGCGCCGCCGAGCGCCTGCTCAGCACGTGGCAACCGGAGTTCGAGACCCTCCGGGAAAAGCAGCGCATCACCCACCTGAAATTCCTCACCCGCGAGCGCGACTGCCTGCTGCGGGTCCATGAGCCCGGCCGGACCGGTGACCGCGATAGCCGCTTCGTCACCCTCGAGGCCGAACGCACCGGCGCGCTCGCCGCCGGCATCACAATGGGACAGGCCGGTAACCCTCACGATCTCCCCGTCCTCACGCTCCGAGCGGTGCAGCCGGTCTGCGTTGGGAGCGAGCGGGTCGGCTATGTCGAATTGGGCCGCGAGGTCGAGGACCTGCTGTCGTCGCTGCCCCTGCGTTCCGGGGCCATGATGGCCGTCGTCATGCCCAAGGAGAACCTCGACCGCGCGTGGTGGGAGGCGGGCATGCGGCGGTTGGGCCGAGTGCCCGAATGGGACCGCCTGCCGCACAGCGTGGTCACCCACAGTCCGCGGGGGCGCCTGCCCGACGCCTTCGCGGACTGGGCGGACCAAGCGGCGGCCGGGCTCGCCGACGGCACCGCGGGCCGCACGATCACTCACGACGGCCATCCCTGGCAACCGGCCGTGCTCCCCCTGCGCGATGCGGCCGGCAAGGCCGTCGGAGCCCTGCTCGTGATCACGGATATCTCCCACCACCAGGCCGCCCTGCGGCATCTGCTGACTCTGGCCGGTAGCGGCATTGGGCTGCTGCTGGCACTGCTGCTCGGTTTGGTCTATGCCCTGCTCCGGCGCACCGACCATGGCATCCGGGCACAGCAAGCCGAGTTGCGGGAGAGTGAGGAGCGCTACCACCTGTTGTCCGAACAGAGTCGCTCCGTGGCCTGGGAGGTCGATGCCGAGGGACGGTATACGTATGTCAGCCCGGTCGTGACCCAGGTGCTTGGCTACCTCCCCACGGACCTGGTGGGGGGGAGGTACTTCTATGACCTGCACCCCGCCGAAGGACGGGAAGCGTTCAAGGCCAAGGCCTTCGCCGCCTTTGCGCAGAAAACCGCCTTCGTGGGACTGGAAAACCCCTGCCTGAACGCCGCCGGCGCGGTGGTCTGGCTCAGCACCAACGGCCTGCCCATCCTGGATGCGCAGGGCGTCCTGCGGGGGTACCGCGGCGCGGACACGGACATCAACGAGCGCAAGCAGGCGGAGATGGCGTTGGCGAAACGGCTGCGCTACCAACGCGCTCTGACCACCGTCTCCACTCTCCTGCACCAGGCCCCGACGCCGGCGACGGCGCTGGACGGCGTACTGCAGACGCTGCTCGAGGCGGCCGGCTGCGACCGCGTGTACGTCTTCGCGAATCATCTCGACGCGGAATACGGCCTGTGCGCCAGCCAGCGCCACGAAGTCGTCCGGGCCGGCATCACCCGGCTGCTCGACAACCCGCGCTACCAGAACATCCCCTATGCCGCCGCCGACCCGAGTGGACAACTGATCGCGCGCTTGCTCAACCGGAAGGCGGTCGGTGGACCGTGGTACCCGCTGCAGCCGGCCCTGCAGGCGATGGTCAACGCCGATGGTGTCCAGAGTGTTCTGCTGCTGCCGATCCACGCCGGCACCGAGTTCTGGGGGTTCTTCGGTTTCGACGACTGCGCCGCCACCGATCGTTTCGACGACGACGATACCGCCCTGCTGCAGAACGTCGCCGACCTGGTCGGCTGGCACGTCGCCAACGCTCGCGATGCGAACGCCTTAAGGACCCTCAATCAGACCCTGGAGCAACGGGTACATGAGCGCGCCGCCGAGGCCCTCGATCTGTTCAACAACGCCCCCTGCGGCTACCATTCGCTGGACGCGGCCGGACGCGTACTGCAGATCAACGACACCGAACTGAGCTGGGTGGGCTACCGGCGGGAGGAGGTCGAGGGCCGCCTCTGTCTGGCCGACCTGATGCTCCCGGAGAGTGCCGCACGCTTCGCGGACTTCCGCCCCGAGCGCATCGCGGCGGGGACAGTGGCCACCTACGAGTGGACGCTGCGGCACCGGGACGGCTCGGCCGTCACCGTCCTGGCCAACTGCGCCGCGGTCTACGATCCCCAGGGGCGCTTCCTCAGAACCCGCGCCACGGTCCTGAACATCACCGACCGCAAGCGCCTGGAGACCTCGCTGCGGGAGAGTGAGGCCAGGTTCCGCCACCTCCTCGAACTGGCGCCGCTGCCGCTGGTCCTCGCCGACCGCAACGGCACGCCGCAACTGCTGAACGAGCAGTACACCCGTGTGCTGGGCTATACCCTCGAGGATCTGCCCGACCTCGCCACCTACTGGGCCAAGGCGCACCCCGACGAGGGCCAGCGCCGGCAGTTGCAGGAGCGCTGGCAGATGGGCGTCACGGCGGCCCTGGCGACCGGGGGGATCATCCGGCCGCTGGAGTGTCAGGTGACCTGTAAGGATGGCACCCAGATCGATGTGCTCATCTCCGGACGGATCATGGCCGAGAGCACCGTGGTCGCCTATCTGGATATTACCCCCCTGCGGCGGGCGACGGAGGAACTGCACCGCGCCAAGGAGGCCGCCGAGGCTGCCAACCGTGCCAAGAGCACCTTCCTGGCCAATATGTCCCACGAGATCCGTACCCCGATGAACGCCATCCTCGGCTTCTCCCAGGTCCTCTCGCGCGACCCGGCCCTGGCGCCGCCGCAGCGGCAGCAACTGACCACCATCAGCCGCAGCGGCGAGCACCTGATCGCGATCATCAATGACATCCTCGAGATGGCCCGCATCGAGTCCGGCCGGGTCCAACTCAACCCGACGGAGCTCGATCTGTACCAGTTGCTGGATGATCTGCAGCGCATGTTCAGCCTGCGTGCCCAGGCCAAGGACCTGCGCTTCCGGATCGAGCGACAAGGCGCTGTCCCGCGCTGCGTCCTGGGTGATGAGTCCAAACTGCGCCAAGTCCTCATCAACCTGCTCGGCAACGCCATGAAGTTCACCCCCAGAGGCGGGGCCGTCACCTTGCGCCTGGATGCCGAGACCGCCAGCGACGGCCATGTACGCCTGCGCGGTGAGGTGCAGGATAGCGGCTGCGGCATTGCGCTGCCAGACCTCCCTCACCTCTTCGAGCCCTTCTACCAGGCTGCCAGTGCCAGGTACGTCGCCGGCGGCACCGGCCTGGGCCTGCCCATCAGCCGCGAGTTCGTGCAGATGATGGGCGGCCAAGTGACCGTCACCAGCCAACTCGGCGCCGGCAGCACCTTCGGCTTCGAGGTGCAGGTGGCGCTCGCCGCTGAAGACGGCCTCCCGGCAAGCGCTGCCCCGACGCCGCGGGCACTGCACCTCCTGCCGGAACGACCCCCCTGTCGCCTGCTCATCGTTGATGACCAGGCGGAGAACCGCGACCTCCTCGACAACCTCCTGGCGCCGCTCGGCTTCGAGCTCCGCACCGCCGGCGACGGCGCCGAGGCCGTCGCCCAGTGCCTGGAGTGGCAACCGCACCTGGTCCTGCTCGATCTGCGCATGCCGGTGATGGATGGCTTTGAGGCCGCGCGTCGCATCCGCGCCGCACAGGGAGCCACGGTGAAGATCATCGCCGTGAGCGCCAGTGTCTTTGCCGACAGTCAGGAACAGGCCGTGAGCGCGGGAGCGGACCTCTTCGTGCCCAAGCCCTTCCGCGACTGCGAGCTGCTGGAGTGCATCCGCCGGCTCACGGGCGTGGACTACGTCTATGCGGACGGCGAGGCGGCGACCCGCGCGGCGGTCACCTCCGCATTACCCCTACCCACGGCTGCCGCCACCCGCGCTCTCCCGGCGGACCTGGTGCAACGGTTGCACGACGCGACCGTACGCGCGGAGTTCGAGCAGATGCTCGCCCTGACTGACCTCGTGGCCGCCCAGGATGAAGCCCTCGGCCGCCAGCTCCGCCAGTTGGTGGATAGGTATGATTACGCGACCCTGCAGCAGGTGCTGTCACAGAATGAGAGCACGGTATGAGCACTGACACCGGAACGCCGCCCGCCGCCAGTATACTCGTCGTCGATGACACCCTGGCCAACCTCCGTTTGCTGAGCGATATGCTCCAGGCCCGGGGCTACCGGGTGCGACCGGTGCCGAGCGGCCCCTTGGCCCTGCAGGCCGCCAGCGTGAACCCGCCCGACTTGGTGCTGCTCGATATCGATATGCCGGACATGGACGGTTACCAGGTCTGCGCGCGGCTGAAAGCGGATCCGCGCTTGCGCGATATCCCAGTGATCTTTATCAGCGCCTTGAGCGATGTCGGGGATAAGATCGAGGCGTTCCGGATCGGCGGGGTCGACTACGTCACCAAACCGTTCCACTTCGAGGAGGTCGAGGCCCGCGTGCGAACGCACCTCGAACTGGCCCGACTGCGCCGGGAACTCGTGCACCATAACACCCGTCTGGAAGACGCGGTGGCACAGCGAACCCGCGAATTGGCCGACGCCCACGCTCGCCTGGACGTGCTCGACCGGGCCAAGAGCGACTTCCTTAGCCTCATCTCCCACGAGCTCCGCACCCCCCTTTGCGGTATCTTCGGCGTCACCGACCTGTTGCTGATGACCTATGCCGACGACCCCGCCGCCGCGGAGTACGCGGCCCTCTACGGCCAGAGCCGCAGCCGGCTGCTCGGTCTGATTGACGACGCCCTGTTGTTCTGCCAGATCGGGGCCACCGCCACGGCAGCCCCCCTGGCACAGTGCCCGTTGGCAGACGTCCTGGCCACAGCCTGCGCCCAAGCCGACGGGCTCGCCCAAAGCCACGGGGTCCAGTTCGCCCCGCTGCCGGCGACCTGCAGCCAGGTTGACGGCGAAGCGGGGAACCTCGTCCGGGCGCTGCAAGCGCTGTTGGAGACCGCCGTCAAGTTCGCCCACGCCGGCACGCTCGTGCGGCTGGCCGAGACGAGTTTGCCGGGGGAGGTTTGCCTGCGCATCGAGACCGAAGGCCGGAAAGTCCCGCCGGCCGCCCTGGCGCGCTTCTTCAGCCTGCTGGCCATCGCCGAAGCGCTCGTTCCCGACGGAGACCTGGGACTGGCCCCGGCCCTGGCCGAACGGATCGTGACGCTGTACGGCGGTTCCGTCGCCGTCGAGAACCTGCAGCCGCCAGGCATCCGCCTGACCGTGCGACTGAAAAGCAGAGGCGGATGACGCTGGGGCCGCACGCCCTCCTCAGCGCAGCCCCAGCAGTTCCACCAGGCTCTTCACAACCTGGCCGTGTCCCGCGTGGAGGTAGAGCCCGAGTTGCGCCACGAGCGAGTAGGCCACGGCGAACTGCGCCAGCGCCCAGACGGCGATGGTGAACTGGCTGACGCTCACCACACCAATGCCGAACTGCGACAGCGTGAAGATGCCGCAGGCAAACTGCCCGATGGCGATGATGCCGGTGGCGGGGACCGGTACGCGGTTGGGGCGGAACTTGAACGAGATGTGCAGCAGCCGGATCCCGAGCAGGGTCGCCTTGGACCGGTACTCAAAGCCCCAGCCATCCCACATCGCCCGCGCCGGAAACGGCGCTCCGCAGCCCGGACAGGACACTGCCTGCTCGGAGATCTCGCGCCTGCATTCCCGGCACGGTTTCATGACTCGCCCACCCGGCGCCGCGTTCGGCCGCGACTACTTGCCACCGCCAGCGTTCGGCGTGGCGGGGTCTGCCGGCTTCACCCGCGTCATCCTGTAGGTCACCGGTTCCCGCAGATCGATGGTCACCGTCAGCGCGTCGTTACCCTCGAGCCGCTGCCGCACTCGCAGCCGGCTCTCCTGGCCATCGCCGTTGACGAAGGCCGTCTCCAGAATCGCCTGGTCGCCCTCGAGTCGCCATTCCCCTTGCCCGCTGCCGCCCTGGTTGTCCACCAACAGGTTGGTGACCTTCCCGGCTCCCGGGGCGTAGCCGACGAGCGCCACCGTCTCATACTCGCCATCCCGGCTGCTGATCTCCGCGACTCTGTCCTTGAACCTCCAGGCGTAGGTAACCCTGATCTCGCCCCCTCTGCCGTTATCGCCAACCCAGGTCCCGATCAGTCGGTCCCAGCCGGATTCACGCAGGACATCGCCCAGGGTCTCGGCGGCCCCCGCCGAAACGGCCCCGAACGAGAGCACTACGGCCGCTACCGCCGAGCAGATCATGGTCGCCTTAGACTTCATGGGTCCTCACTCCGATCTTGGCTGAAGAGTGTGTCGTGAGGCCACGGGCCATGGATAGCTGGCCCAGCCCGCACTGATCAGACTAGACAACCTCAGGAGCCAAACGTCAAGACCGGCGGCTCAGCCGACGCTTCGCCCTCCAGCGCCCCCGGCGGTTCGTTCCCTCTCCCCTGGAGGGCGAATCCTGCTGTCCAGCAGGACCTGCGTGCAGGCGGTGAGCCGGTCCCATCCCGAAACGGCCGCGCACGCGCGGCCTCGGCTCAGCCGACGCTTCGCCCTCCAGCGCCTCCGGCGGTTCGTTCCCTCTCCCCTGGAGGGCGAATCCTGCTGTCCAGCAGGACCTGCTTGCAGGCGGTGAGCCGGTCCCATCCCGAAACGGCCGCGCACGCGCGGCCTCGGCTCAGCCGACGCTTCGCCCTCCAGCGCCCCCGGCGGTTCGTTCCCTCTCCCCTGGAGGGCGAATCCTGCTGTCCAGCAGGACCTGCTTGCAGGCGGTGAGCCGGTCCCGTCCCGAGCCGGCGGCGCTCGCGCCGGCTCTACTCCGCGGTCTTGGGGTTCGGCAGTCCGTCGACCTGCAGCCCATCGATCCATGCCGGCAGATTCTGCCACAGTTCGTGGAATCCATAGCCGCCGTCCCTCATCTCCCGGATCGCTTCCTTCGCGGTCAGCACGGCTCTCATGGGCGACTCCGTGTTCCGGACGCTCAGTCCACCAGCCTCCAGAGCATGACCCGATCAACGTCCAGGGATACCTTGCCCAGCCACTGCACGCGCGACTCGTAGACCCCGCCGGGGTAGTCATAGTCGAAAAGCAGCAGAACGGACCGGTACTCGCCGAGGGGCAACTCAGCCGCCGCTACCAGCCGGGAGGCGGCAGCGAGGGGGCGACCACTGACGCAGATGTCAACCTGCGCCACCTCGCCCGTGCCCTCGCCGGTGCGCCGAATCCTGAACGCCGCCAGGTAACGGCCAGCCCGCAGAGGAAGGTACGGGCCATAGGCCAGGTACCCGGGCGCCGTGACGCCAGCTTCCGCCCGCCACGCGATCGAGCCATCCGGGGTGACGAACTGGGCACCGGTCGTGTGCGGCAGGGCGTCCACCCCGAGATCACTCACGGACTGCAGCGTGACCCCCGCCGGCAGCGTCCCGAGGACCTCTGGCGCTGCCACACACCTGAGGTCCATCTCCGAACGCCGCAGGCCGAACGGACCACTGACCTCCACGGTGACCCGGTTCGCGACCGCATTCCCGGAGATCGCGATCTCGACCTCCTCTCCAGGAGGCAGCGTCGCCCGTGCCGGGGAAACCACGGCGTCGCTGAGCCCGGTGACGGTGACGGCAGCCTTCACCTTTCGCGGCGTGACGTTCTGGATCGTGAGCCGCGCCTCGATGGGCGAACGATGCCCCTCGATGTACGCCACCGAGGTGGGTAGACTGACGATCACTTTGTGCTCGGCTACCCAGCGCTCGTGGTGCTGCTTGAACAGATCGAAGAAGGTGTAGATGTCCACGACCTTGAAAGGCTCCTCGGGGTGCTGTTTCGCGAAAAGGTCGATCGCTGCCTTCACCTGCGTCGGCGTGACCCAGACACAGCGGAAGTCGTAGAAACCAGGCTCGTCCCGCTGACGGCCCTTGACGGCGCGGTAGATCTCGCCCGCCGTGTACTCCGCGGAGTTGGGGTCGGCACCGAGGAGGTTCACCACCGGCATCCCCTTCCACACCTGCGGCCGCGGCGGCTTCCCGGGGCCGCCGTGCAGATCCGCGACAATGGTCGCATACCCATCCGGGGAGAACCTGGCGAAGGCGTCCTTCACCGCTGCGCTGGGCTGGTCCCAATCCAGGACCATGCCGGAGATGGTCATGTCGGTCTGCTTGTAGAACCGGCGGTTGTGCCGAACGAAGAGCGGCAGGTACTGCTCCTGAATGCGGTTGGGGTTCATGTACCCAGCCGCGCTGGCGTCGGCCACGAAGTTGTCTTTGGCGCTGGCCGTCTCATAGAAGTACGAAATGAGATCGGGGTAAGCCTCGATGAGATTGGGGTTGATGCCCCAGGCCAAGGGCAATTCACCGCGGGCCGCGTCGTCCCAGTTCTTGGGGCAGAAATGGTAGAGCGGAAAGGCCGAGTCGTAGTCGGCCATCAGGATCGCGATGTAGGACATGTTCTCGACCTTGCTTCGCGCCGCCGGCCGCGCCTGCTGCAGCCGCTTCAGCGGTGCATGGCAGTGGAAGGACTGGTTATAGCAGAACTCCGTGGCGGTGTTCTGGTAGCAGTTGTAGGGCGAGATCAGGTAGACGGTCTCCCACTCCGTCGGCACCGGATCGTGCTTGCTGGGATGGCCGGGCATGTTGCTGTACTTCTGGAAGTTGAAGAACCCGGCGACCTCCGTCATCTGCTTCCCGGCAGACTGCTGCAGGGTAGCAGCCAGCAGCAGTTTGTAGGTGGCCAGGTCGGTCCCCAGCGGCTGCTCTGGGTCGTCACCCGGGACCTCGTCTCCCCACGGCGAGAGATCGTAGGTGAAGGCTCGGTTCTTCACCGCCCAGTCGCGGACAATCAGGTACGCGATCTGACCGGGCGCGCGATCGTAGAACGAGTCCGTATAGAGGCAGACGAAGTGCGGCGAGCATTTCCCCGTCTCGATGTACTCGCGGATCGCCCAGCGGTAGGCGTCGTTCTTCTTACTGCCCGTCTCCCGGCCTGTGAACATCCCCCGTAAATCTCTGATGACGGGAAGGTTCCACTTCTCCACGTAGACCTTGGCGAGGTCCGGGCTCAGGACGACGGCATCCTCCACCCCGGCGATGGTGGTGGCCACATTGAGGCTCGCCGGTACGTCCGGGTCCCAGATGACCGCCCCCTTGAGCGTGCCGGCGGCAAGGCGGTACACGGCGTCCAGGCCGGCAATAGTCTGCCGTTCCCGGCCCTGCAGCCAGCGGCCGTCCCGGGACATGATGTCCAGCCAATACTGCGGCCGGCCGTAGCCATCGTTGTTCACATACAGGATGGGCTGTTCGCGGTTGATGATCCCCTGCATGGAGACGAGCGCCATGACCTCGTCGTAGTCGGCGGCGTTGCTGGGCTGGTGCTCCAGTGCGTAGACATAGATCATGGTCGGTACCTCCCCGGCGTCAGCAGGCGACGCGGCAGCACCCAGGATCAGGAGTCCTGGCAGCGCGAGCGCGCCGCCCAGCCTTCCGATGAAATTCCCTTGCATCGTCGTCACCGCCCATCGGCATTCGCCGCCTTTGCCATCCGTGCACCACCCGATAGGGCAACCACGCCTCGCCACCGCCGCCAGCGTGGGCCGTCCCCTCTACCATAGGTGTAAGGCTGCCATGGGGCCAGGTGCGGGCGGACCACCTCGTCCATGCGGCAGTAACACCCGCTCCTGCCGCCGCCGCCCGATGGCGCTTATACGAACACGCCGCCGATGGAAGGGTCGCCGAGCTTGCGTTGCCGCCGACCGGGCGGTACGCTTAACGCCAACCCGCCGAGGCGCGTTGCCAACCATGAAGCACATCCTACCCATCGTGATCCTGTCACTCCTGCCGGCCGTAGCCCTTTCGCAGGTCGCCGCCGGCAAGACGCCGCGGCCTGAGTACTGGATGATGCCGTCACCGTGGCCGGACAACGGCGGGCCGCTGCGCGAACTCATCAACCAGGACGCCGGCTGGTCCCGAACCCGGGAGATCATCGACGGCATCGGCTACTGGCCGATCCTGCTGAACCTGCACTTCAGCGACGACGAGATCCGCCGGTTGTTCGCCAAGATCCGGGAGTACAAGCTGAAGTTCGCCTTTGAGGTCCAGGTCATCAAGAAGGAATACCCGACGGCGGAGATCAGCTTCAAGATGCTGGAGGACCACCTGCAGCGGTTTGCGGCGCTCGGTGCCAAGGTGGACCGCTACGCCTTCGACGAGCCCTTCTACGCCACCAAACACATCCTCTGCAAGCCGGATGCCTACGCGATCGAGGAGACGGCCGCGTACATCCAGAAGCTGCGCCGTAAGTACCCCGACGTGACGGTCGGCGATATCGAGCCCTACCCGGTGCTCACGCGTGCTGAACTGGAGGCCTTCGTGACCCGGCTGAATGCGGAATGCAGCCGGCTCGGAGTGCGCGGACTCGACTTCTTCCGGCTTGATGTGGACTGGCAGAGCATGAACACTACCTATGGCGGCTCCTGGGTCGAAGTGAAGCAACTCGAGGACTTCTGCCGCTCCCAGGGGATCCGCTTCAGCCTCATCTACTGGGCCGCGAACTACCCGAAACTGGCAGAGATGAAGCTGGCGGATGACCTGACGTGGTACATCGGAGTGATGAGCCAGGGGAACACCTACGCGGCGGTCGGCGGCACCCCGGACGAATATGTGGTCGAGAGCTGGGTGCACACGCCGAAGCATGCCTTGCCCGAGGAGGACAAGACCTCCTTCACGGGGTCCGTACTCGACTTCTACAACCGGTTCCTGCGCGGCTTTCGCTGAACGGGGACAGCGGTTCCGAATCCGGCCGCCTACGGGCCCTGCGATCAGTAGGTAAATAGCTCCGCGAGGGAGTACTCCTTGCCCGCGGCCTTGGCCAGGGCATTGCGGACCTTGGCCTGCACCTTGGCGGTCAGCCGTCTTCCCTTACACGCCCGCGACACCATCTTGTGAGTGATCTGCTCGGTCGAGATGGCAACCAGGTCGTGCGCCTTGAGGCCATGCGCCAGCATGACCTGCGCCAGAGGCTGCTCCCCGAGGTCGCTCCCCGCGACCGCGCCCACGCCCACCACCGCCGTCTGCCCTGCGGCGGCCTTGCCGCAGTACTCCCGGAACAGCTCCGCGTAGATCCGGTAGTTCTCCAGCGAAACTTCCGGCGGGGTCTGGTGATCGACCGACGGCACGTAGCCGCCTGACCTCATCACCGGCAGCAGTCGCTCGAACTCCGAACGCATCGCCGCTTCGCCCTTTGACATCACCATCTTGTCATACCCACCCAGCATCAGGAAGGTCGGGTACTCACGCCGAATCCTGGCGATGTCCACTCCGGCCTGCCGCTCCAAGGGATAGACGCCCTCCAGGCCGCACTCGCTGAGCCATGGGATCATCGCGGTGACATCGCCGTCGGTGTCTACCAAGACCTTCACACCGTACTTCTTGATCGTTGGGATGACCCGCTGGTAGTAGGGTGACAGAAACTCGCCAAACAGCTCGCGGGACAGCATGGGACCGTGGTTGTAGGACATGTCCTCGGCAAAGCCGACCATGTCCGGTCGCAGGACGGGAAAGAGCGCCTCGACAGCCCGAATCGTGAACTCGGCCAGATCATTGTTGATACGGTGCAGCAACTCCGGTTGGTCGTAGAAAGCGAAGAGGTGCCGGTCGATCCCCAGCAGGCCCCGGGGAAACCAGAAGAAGCCATCCAGCCAGAGCCTGATGATGATCTCACCCCGGTCATGCCGGTCCTGCAGCGCGGTGGCGTGCCCGATCGCGGCCGCAATCGTCGAGTCGGCGTAGAGGTACGGCCTGAGGGCCGCATAGGACGCCTCATCCGTCACCGTGCGTGAGACTGTCTGCGGACAGTCGGCCGATGGCCCGCCGGCCATGCCGATGCAGACCAGCTTGTCCAGGCCGAAGTACTCCAGGGACGCGTCCCAGCCGATGTCTTTGGGCAACCCCTCCTGCTTCCAGCGGTCCACGGTCAGGTCCCACCACGCCGCCCATTCGACCATGGGCAGGCGGTCGATGGACCGGTCGAAATTCAGTGTTCCCAGAAAGCGTTCGCGTGGTGTCATAGTTTGGCCTCACCCTCTGCCGAGTGAATCGCCTTCACAGGCGTCCCACAGGACGCCAAGGCTGTTAGGCACTCAGGCTGTAGACTGTTAGGTCCTACTTCGGGACATTCTGCGTTTCCGGACTCGGGTCCGGTGCTGTAACCTAATCGCCTACAGCCTAAACCGCTACAGTCTCTGAGTCTTCCATGGGACGGGTGTGAATCGCCTTCAGGATTCTGACGGTTTCCTCCACGAGTTCCTGTCCGCCCTCGGGCGAGACCTGATTGCAGTAGAGACTGGCGCTGTAGCCCTTGCCCCAGGTGGCGCGCTCGGTCGCGACATACCCGTCGCAGGCGGTCGGCGTCCCGGCAAGCTGCACAATGAAGGTCTGGCTGAAGGGACTGCGCGCCTGGATGCGGTGCATGTAATCCATGTAGAGTTCAAAGCTGTTGGACGCGAACGCGACATCGCCGATGCGGATAACGTGCAACTCCATCGGGAGTCTGGGCTGAGCCTTCTGCTCCTCGTAGCGCTGCAAGATGCAGCGGCAGCGGTTGCGCCGGGCGATGAGCACGGAGTTGCTGATGAGCCGATCCGTCGGCGTGCCTTCCTGCGCAAACTCGACCTTGTTCAGGTCGGCAAGCTGCCTGACCTCGCTCTCGTGCTCCTCGTCGGTGATGAAACGACGGCTCAGGTCAACGGTTTCGACCACATGCGCTACCGGCAGCGCCGTGCGGATGTCCTTCTGCGCCCAGTCCAGCACTTCGTCGAACGCGCCAGCGATGCGCTCGGCGATGTCTTTGCGCGCGAAGAGCTCGCCGACCTGGTCGGGGTTGTCCGTACCGTACTTGAGGCGGAAACGCCGTTCCTGCGCCTTCTTGTAGTGCAGGATGCGGGGCGCAAGGTCTCCGGCGGCAGCGCACTGGGGAAGCAGAAAGATGTTCCCGTGCTTCTTGCGGATGGCGACACGCACGTCATGCCAGTAGTCGGCGGAGAGACGCCATTCGCCTTCTGAATTCTGCGAGGGGCACGGAACGTTGATCAGAGCGCCGGTGAGATGATTGTCCCTGTCGAAGGTATAGAGCAGGTTGATGAAGTGGTCGGCACCGGCCTCGTAGTGGCTGAAACCCGCGTCGTCAGTGTTGCCGTACATCGCCGCATGCCCGGCCACGATCATGCCCGAATGCCCCGCGACGCCAGGACGCTTCGAGAGGTCATCGCGATAGACGACGCGGCGGCTGTGCCCGACGACCGCGTAGCCGTAGCCGTAGGCCACTCCGCCCGGACTGCGCGTGCGGAACGCCTCGGCGACAGCCTCTGCGGCCTGAGTGGAAAGGAACTCGCGGTACTCGTCGCTGGAGGCGATCTCAACGCCTTCGTGCGGAACTTCGGCAGGCGTGGACATCGCCGAACTGCTCTTGTAGTAACTCGCACCTTCGTGGGTGTGCGTGCAGCCCATCAGGATCTTGCCCACGGGGAAGCCATGCACGAGCTTGACAACCTTCTCACGGACCTCCGCAAGCAGGTAGGGGGAGATCGACACGAAGTCCGCTGAGACAAAGACGACGATGTCGCTGCCGTTGTCAACCACGAGGGCGTTGACCGTTATCGGGTCAAGCACGCCCTGCGAGACACGGATGTTGAACTGCCCAGGAATGTCGATGGGCTTATCCGTCGACACATCGCGAGACGCCCACCCGATCTTGAGCTCATCCATAGTTCCCCCGTTCCATGCTGATTCCTGCAAGCGTCGTCGGCGAGCGCGCAGTTGAGACCAGGGTCGACGGCGGCGCGGGTCGTTGCGTCAATGCACATGTGGCCCATGGCACCACGGACGTCCATCACGTCGCGCCCACCCCCGTGGGTCCATTCCGAATTGGTCCTGCAGCAGCGCTCGGAACTCATCGTCACCGGCCACCACCCGTTCCTCGCGAACACCTCCGGTCGTGGTGATCAGACGGTCATTCGACAGCGTAATGCGTCCGCCCGTTGTCGCCAGCGAGCAGATCGACATCCGCCTGAAGATGGAGTCCGGGGAAGTCTGGTGGTACTGGCACATGGCACTGAATTCGGCGAGGTGACGAGGGGTCAAGGAGAAGACATACCGTGGTTCCCAGTCAGAGCCCTGCCGCCGCTGAAGTACCCTCTCTTGGCCTGACCCCGTGAGGCGATATGAGCTGCCATGCTGCACACTCACCTCCTCGGTATCGAGCCGAAGCGGTTCCAGGAACGAATCCCCGAATCCCACGTCCGCAAGCAGACGCTCACCCGTCTCGATCAGCAGGACAAGGTGGTCGAACTCAGGCCCAGGTTGAGCGGCGGTAAACACTCGCGCTGAGAGCAGGGTCACGGCAAAGCCAAGCCGCCCAAGCAGCCAGCCAAAGAGTCCGTTAAGCTCGTAACAGAAACCACCTCGCCGCCTCTCGACGATCTTCTCGTAGAACGCCGGGAGGGAGAGCACTATGGGCTGGCCCAGGTGGATATCGAGACTCTCAAAGGGAACGGCGAGCAGGTGTGCCCGGTGGAGCTGCCGCAACGTCTCGGTGGAGGGCTCCCGTGACCCTCTGTACCCGATCCGTTCGAGGTAGGTGTGTTCATCCATAGGTTTCGCCCGCCAGAAGCCGACTATCACAGGGTCTACCGTAGATGGTGGTCATGCTCCAGCCACTTCCGCACCAACGACCCTGCCAAGTTCTGAACAGCGACCCTGTCAAGTTTCGATCAGTATCTCGAAATAACCAAGTTCGGGATAGGACGTTATCGAGACAGCAGGTATGCGGGACAAGTAACAGTGCTTCAGGCACTTGTGAAAGCGGGGAAGGACGTGTGGGAGGAGCTTGGAGCGGGTGGAGGGAATCGAACCCTCATGACCAGCTTGGAAGGCTGGAGCATTACCACTATGCTACACCCGCACGCGAGGCGTGTCTGAATATACCGCTGGCGCGGGCTCCTGCAAACGCCGCGTGGCCCTGCCCCAGGGTTAGTCCCCTACCGGCCCTGTGGCGGCTCGTGCTAGTGTGTGAGTGGGTATGAGCGGTCCGATCATCTACCTGTTGGGGTCCTATCCCCGCTGGAGCGAGACCTTCCTGCGTCAGGACCTCGCCTTGCTGCTGCGCACCGGCCTGGCGCTGTACCCTGTGGCGCTGTTTGCGGGCGACAGCGAGCGCCAGCCGGAATGGCCCGATGTCCCGTGCCTCCACAGCGGCGGCAGCGCCGCGCAGGGCGCCGGTCCGGCCGTCGCCTTCTGGCTGCCGAGGCGTCTGCGCGCACGCCTGTCGCTGTGGTCGCACCGGCAACTCCGAGCGGCCTTGGGAGCGCGGGTACGCGAGCAAGGGGCGGTTCACATTCATGCGGAGTTCGCCGACCTGCCTGGGCTGCTGGCCGCCGCCGTCGCGGCCGACACCCGGATCAGCTACAGCGTGGGGGTCCACGCCCGAGACGTCCACCAGCCGGCGTTCGATCTCCGGGGGATGCTGCGCCGGGCACGCTTCGTGACGGCCTGCAACACCGCGGCGCTGATGGCGTTGTTGCGTACCTGCCCGGAACTGGCGGAGCGGGCTCACCTGATCCCACATGGGGTGGAGCTCCGGGCCTGGCCCTTCCGCAACCGGGCTTTCACGCCTCATGCCGAACTGCGGGTTCTCCATGCGGGGCGTTTCGTGGAGAAGAAGGGCATTGACACTCTGTTGCACGCCGTGGCCGCGTTGCAGCGCGAGGGGGTCACGGTGAACCTCTCCCTGGCTGGCGACGGGCCCCTGGAGGGGCGCTTGCGTGAACTGGCGCACAGACTCGCCATCGAGGAATCACTGTCCTGGCTGGGGGTGCTGACCCCGGAACAGGTCCGCCTGGGGTTCGACCTGGTGGACTGCCTGGTCGTGCCGAGCCGTGTCAGCCGCGCCGGCGACCGCGACGGCGTACCCAATATCGTGCTCGAGGCCATGGCGGCCGGGGTGCCCGTCGTCGGTACCAGTGCAGGGAGCCTGGCCGAGGTTCTGTCGTCACGCACCGGCTGGTGCTTCCCTGCCGACCGGCCCGAGGCTCTGGCGGCGGCGTTGCAGGCTCTGGCCCGCGCTCCGCAGGCGACGGAAGAGCGCCGCCAGGCGGCGCGCGCCGTGGTCGAACAGCGCTATGACGCCACCCGCCTGGCGGAACAGCGCGCGGCGCTGTTCCAGGAGATCGTGGGGTAGCGGCTGGCTTGCCGCCGGATCCCGGCCGCCGGCCGAATGGCTACGCGCCGGGCCGGCCAAGCCGCCCCTGTGCTTGCCTTCCAGACATCGCGAGTTTCATACACGTATGGAGGGCAAGAGCAGGCGCACCTATGGGGCGCCGGATCGCCGCCGGCGCCACCGCTCGTCAGACCACAACCAGGGTCGTCTGGCTATCGAAAACGTGGCCCTTGTCCAGCACCACGGCCAGGTCCACACGCTCGCCAACGCGGCAGATGCGATGCGAATCGACGCGGGCGATGAAACTGTTGCGGCCCGTGTTCATGTAGAGGTAGGTCTCGGACCCCATGGGCTCAACGACCTCGACCGTCGCCTTGATGTGCGGCACTCCCGCCGTACTTTCCGCCCGCGGCGAGCCCACATCCTCCGGGCGCAACCCGAAGGTGACCTTCTTGCCGGCGTAGGGCGCCAGCCGCTCGCGCCACGCCGGCGGCACCGGCAGCGTGAAGGTGTCCTCGGTCAGGGTGAGCTTCTCGCCCTGGCCAGTGAGGGTGACCTCGAAGAAGTTCATCGGCGGGGTGCCGATGAAGCCGGCCACGAAGATGTTGGCCGGGCTGTCGTAGAGATCGGTGGGGGTCGCCACCTGCTGGATGAAGCCGTCCTTCATAACCACGATACGATCCCCCATGGTCATCGCTTCAACCTGATCGTGGGTCACGTAGATCATGGTGGTTTCGAGGCGGGTATGCAGGCGGCTGATCTCGGTGCGCATCTGGACGCGCATCTTGGCGTCCAGGTTGGAGAGCGGCTCATCGAAGAGGAACACGGCGGGTTTGCGCACGATCGCGCGGCCGACCGCAACGCGTTGGCGCTGGCCGCCGGAGAGGGCCTTGGGGCGGCGTTCGAGCAGTTCGTTGATGCCCAGGATATCGGCGGCGTCGCGGACGCGCTGGTCGATCTCAGCCTTCTTGAACTTCCGCAGCTTCAGGCCGAAGGCCATGTTCTGGTAGACGGTCATGTGCGGGTAGAGGGCGTAGTTCTGGAAGACCATCGCGATATCGCGGTCTTTGGGGGGGACATCATTGACCACGCGGTCGCCGATCTGGATGGTGCCTTCGGTGATCTCTTCGAGACCGGCGACCATGCGCAGGGTGGTGGACTTGCCGCACCCCGAGGGGCCGACCATGACGACGAACTCGCCCTGGTCGATCTCGAGGTTGAAGTTCTCCACGGCCCGGACATTGCCAGGATAGATCTTGCCGACGTTCTTGAGGATGACCTTAGCCATTCGTTGTGCTCCTCTGCAGGCGTCCCACGGTCCTTCGCCCTGCGGTTCTCCGGGCGCAGCGGGGAACCACGCCGTGCCGCGGGTCCAACGCATCTGTTCAGACCCGTGCGTCAGCGGCGCCAAACGCAGGCCGACTATACAGGCCTGCGGCCATTACTCAACCTCTGCCCCCAAGTTCGCGCCGGCGAAGCGGCCGCAGGCCCAACGCCGACGGCACCGCCGGGATGAACTCGGCGTACCCCGCGATAGGCCGGCCCGAAGACGCTTTCGACGTGCTGACGCACCGCCGCCGGCAGGTAGCCCGAGAGGGCGCGCCAGGAGTGGCCGGCGGGGCCGCAAGCCACGTGCGCACGCCGCAGCACGCTCGGCCCGGCATGATAGGCCGCGATGGCGGCGCGAGTACGGTCCCAGCGCGGCGGTGCGTCCTCCCATCCGTCGAGCCCATCCCAGCACTGGCGCAGGGTGCGCGCCCCGGCCTCGAGGTTGGCTTCGGGGTGGTAGAGCTCGTCGGCGCGGATTCCCAGCGCCGGCGCGCTGGCGGGCAGGAGTTGGCAGAGGCCCACCGCGCCGACAGCACTCAGGGCGCGGGCGTCAAAACGGCTTTCCTGGTAGACCATGGCCTTCAGAATGCGCCAGTCCCAACCCGGAGGGAGATGGCGGCGGGTGGCGCGACGGATGGCGGCGTCGTAGCGGGTCGGAGCGAGGGTGTCGGACGACCCCGCACGCCGCGCCAACACGCCGCAGCAGGCGACCGCGAGCGAAAGCAGCACCAGGCCCAGGAGGCGCGCGCGGGTCGAGCCGCTTGACCGGAAGAACGTGACGGCGGCGCGGCGGCAGGCAGTGGACATGGGCGTGAGCGGGCTCATGAGACGTGGGCAGCGAAGTACAGTACCCCGAACACCAGGCCCAACAGAAAGAGTCCGGCGAGCACGGCAAAGGCCAGGTTCTGCTTCTCGATCTCCTTGCGGGCGTCCAGGGGGCCAAGCCCGACGAGGGCCAGGATGGCGCGGCAGGCGATCGGCAGGAAGACGACGAGGATGGCCAGCCAGCCGATGCCGTAGAGGTAACTCTTGAGGGCATACCACAACTCAGAGAGCATGGGGGTCTCCTATCCTGGAAGATTCACGACGACGCACACGAAGGTCACGAAGTCATTGCCTAGAAGGTAGTTGGATGCAACCGGAAATCCGTCCTCTTCTTCGTGCTCTTCGCGCTCTTCGTGGTTGAAATGACCTCTCATGAGTAGTTCAGGCTAAGGTCCGTCGCCGGCCGATCACCTACCCGCAGACGGCTCGCAGAACGCCGAACACGTGTGTGAGACTCGCCCCTGTTCAGAGTCCAGCCTTGAGCCGCCGCGGGGCGCCGTGTCCGCCCGATCATGTCAGAGCGAAACATCGGATCGCCGCTGGAGCGCGAGCGTCCACGGGTGCCCTGCACCCCGCGAGCCCTTGTTTCACAGGAGGGCCCCTCCGGCCGCGGCCGGCGGCCGGTCACGACCCGCAAGAAACACGGCGGCATGTCCGGCCATCAAGCCGGAGGTAACACAGTACACCGATCCCCTGGTCCGCCAGCCTTCACTCCCCCGTCGGCTCTGCGCCCTGAGCCGGCGGCTCCACCTCGGCCAGAGCCCCCCGCAGACGACGGAGGATGGTCCAGCCCAGCAGGAAGGGCAGCACTTGCAGCCACAGGGAGACCCACCACCCGGGGCCGATGCCGACGCCAAGCAGCAGACAGAGCACGCCCAGCGCCCAGGCCCGCGTCGTGGCATCCATGGGACCGTCCTGGCGGCGCCCGGCGCCGATGCTGCCGACGACGGTCCCGACGAACTCGGTCAGGAGAGACAGCAGGCAGCTCAGGGCCACCAGCCAGGACTCGATGCCGCCAACCGCCGCCAACGGCCAGAACAGCGCGATCTCGGAGACCAGGCCTCCCACCTCACGCAACAGCGTCACGAACGCCGAGCCCTGGCCGTACTCCTGCACCAGCAGGGCACTCGAACGGCACGCTGCCGCTCGCGCCAACAGCGCCAGAAAGGCCAGAAACACCACGTACCAACGCCCGCCCGCCGCCGCCACCAGAGCGCCGACGCCCAGACAGAGCGTCGTACCGGCAACCGTGACCATCCCCGCCGTGAAACCGCGCTGCGCCAGGCGGGCGCACCAGGGGCGGAGGGCGGCATCTAGCACCGGTGTCAGATCGGTCAGCGTCATACTCGTGGTCCGTAAACACACGGGCGACGCCGTCTGTGCCGACAGCGCCGCCCGTGCAGAAGCTACTCGCGCCACGTCAGGTCCGGGGACTACTCTTCCTCGGCCTCCTTCGCGGCTTCTTCCTGGATCTTGGCAGCCAACAGCGACGGGACGGGCTCGTAGCGCTCAAACTTGAGTTCGCAGTAGCCGCGGCCGTGGGTGATCGAGCGCAGTTGCGGCGGGTAGGTAAAGGTCTCGGCCAGCGGCATCTCGGCGCTGAGTACCTGCAGACCTTCCTCGCGGTCCATACCCAGGATGCGGCCACGGCGGCTGTTCAGGTCACCGGTGATATCCCCCATGTACTGTTCGGGGAAGAAGATCTTGATGCTCATGATCGGTTCGAGGATGATCGGCCTGGCCTCGGCCATCGCCGCCCGGAAGGCGCCGCGGGCCGCGATCTTAAAGGCCATTTCCGAGGAGTCGACAGGGTGGTACTTCCCGTCAAAGACGATGGCCTTGACGTTGATTACCTTGGAGCGCGCCAGCGGGCCGCGGTGCATGGTCTCGACGACGCCCTTCTCGATGGCGGGGATGAAGTTCTTCGGCACGTTGCCGCCGACCACCTCATTGGCGAACTCGAACTCGGCCGTGGCCAGGGGCTCAACGCGCAGATGCACTTCAGCGAACTGCCCGTGGCCACCGGTCTGCTTCTTGTGCCGGAACTGGGCCGAACCCGGACCGGTCACGGTCTCACGGTAGGGGACCTTCGGCGTGTCCAAGGTCACCTCGACCTTGAAGTCGCTCTTCAGTCGGCTGACCATCAGGTGGAGGTGCTGGTCGCCCATACCGCGGATCACCGTCTGGCGAGTCTCGGGATTGCGTTCGAGGCGGAAGGTCATGTCCTCGGCCATCAGGCGTTGCAGGCCGGTGCCGATCTTGTCTTCATCGCCCTGGGAAGCCCCAAAGACGGCGTAGGCCATGGTCGGCTGCGGGTAGGGCGGGGTCAGGGGCCGGACTTCGGTGGCCTTCAGGGCCAGGACGTCGAGCAGATGGGTGCTCTTCAGTTTGGCCACGGCGATGATCTCGCCAGGACCCGCCTCCGTCACCGGCGACTGCTCCTTGCCGTTGATGTGGAAGAGCACGGCCACACGCTCTTTGGCGCCACGGGTGGCGTTGAAGAAATCGCCATCGGCCTTGAAGACGCCGCTGTAGACGCGGAAGAAGGTGAGCTGCCCGATGAAGGGGTCGTTCACCGACTTGAAGACGCGGGCGTAGGGCTCTGCCGAGGTCCGGTCGATCTCGCCCGTCTCGCAGGGCACCTTGGCGGCAGCCGTTGGTACCGGGCAGAGGTCGCACAGCGCGTTCATCAGCTCGGTGACGCCGATGTCTTTGGTCGCGCTGCCGCAGAACACCGGGACGATGCTGCCGGCGAGCATGCCGACGCGCAAGCCACGGCTCAACTCGGCGGGCGTCAACGCGCCCTGCTCGAGGTACTTCTCCATCAGCGCATCGTCGGACTCCGCCACCGAGTCCAGCACGGCTTCACGATAGCCGTCAACGCCTTCCGCGCCCTCCGTCAGAACACCGGTGACCGCGGACAACGCTTCCTTCTCGCCCACGGGCACGGTGAACGGCAGACAGACGGTCGCTCCGTAGCTCTCCTGAATGGCCGTCAAGACACCCTCGTAGTCGGCTTGCTCGCGGTCGCAGCCATTGATGAAGAAGACGCGGGGGATGCCGGCGTCGCGGGCCTGCTTCCAGGCGCGCAGGGTGCCTGGTCCGATGCCCAGGTTGGCGTCAACCACGATCAGCACCAGATCCGCGATGCTCAGGGCGCCGATGGCCTCGGCGCAGAAGTCCGGGTAGCCGGGGGTGTCGAGAAAGAAGAAGTGGTGCCCATTCCACGGGCAGTTCAGCGCGGCCGCGAAGATACTGCCCTTGCGCTCCTGCTCCTCGGCCCGGAAGTCCGACACGCTGGTGCCCTGGTCCACACTGCCGAGGCGCGTCACCGCGCCGGCCTTGTAGAGCATCAGGTCCGCGAGGCTCGTCTTCCCGGCTCCCGAATGGCCGGCGACCACAAAGTTCCTGACCTTGTCTGTGCCACACTTCTTCACAACCGCTTCTCCAGTATGTTCGGTGTGCTCGTGACGGTCGGAAAAGACGGGTACGGTAGCACCCCACGGCGGAAAAGTAAACCCATGCTCCGCCAAAACCGCAGCGCCACATTTCCGTCGGGACGTCAGGACGTCTACATTAGTGGCCCTCGCGATGCTGCGGCCGGCGGCGGAGAGACCGTCCGGGGAGTGCTGGGCGCGAAGCCGCGCCCGACCGCCGACGGCGAGTCAGGAATGGAGAGCCTGCGGATGATGAGGGCGCACCGACTCGTAACCTGCCTTGCCACGGCGGCACTGACGCTCGCTGCCGGTGGGCCCACGGAACCCACGCCAACGTTCCAGCCACTGGCCCCCCTCAATGGCCTGCATCTCGGCGTCTGGACCGGTCAGTTGCAGAGCCTGACGCATGCCCGCGACTTCAACGCCGTCGGCGGCGAAGAGCCTTCCGGCAGCACCTCCACCCTGGCCCTGACCCTGAACTACGTCTCGCCCGAGGTGTCCGGCCTGAGCCTCGGCGGCCAGTACGTCCACAGCCAAAGCCTGTTCTCCCACAACCCCGATATCCCCATCAACAATACCTTCCACCTGCTCAACCAGGCCTACCTCAACTACCGCCTCGTCGACCTCGACCTGCCCAGGAGCTACGTCCGTGCCGGGCGCATCAAACCGGATTTCCTGATGATGAACGGCCTGGCGCCGCGCCAGAAGGAACAGGCCTTCGAGGGCGCCCTGTTGCGCACCGAGGACCTCCCGGATCTCAGGCTCAGCGCCGGCTGGTTCCGCAAGTTCAGTTCGTGGTCGACCCGCCATAAGAACCGGGACGAGGACTTCTGGTTCAACTACGAATTCACCGACGTGGCAGATGTCGCGCGCCGGCCCTATGAGACCGCGGGCACGGTGTTCACGGACGTCGTCTACAGCGGCATTCCGCGCCTGCGGTTGAACCTGGGCGACTGGTACTCCGCGGACATCATGAACCTGGCCTATGTCAGCCCCACCGTCGATCTGCTCAGGTGTCTCTCCTGGACCGCCGTCTGGGCTCACGAGCGCAGCACCGGGGATTGGCATGACGACGCGGCGAACCGGGGAACGGCGCCCGCCGACCTGAAGGCGAACTACCTGCAGACCTACCTGACCTACAAGCCCGTCAAGGACCTCAAGTTCATGCCGGGGTACGCCGCTGTTCCCGGTCACAACGACGGCGATGAGAACCATAGCTTCCAGGATCTCTTCCAGGCCGATCTACTGCCGCTGGTGGGTCTCGTTGGTCGGCCCCTGGGCTATGCTGCCGGTTCGCAGATGGGGTACCTCTCGACGCTCTATAAGCCCTGGGAGCGCACTTCGGTGTGGGTCCACTACGTCTACACTGACATGGATAACACCCACGCCACCACCTACGACGGCCAGGAGGTCAACCTGATCGTGGGGCAACGGCTGACCAAGGCGCTCAGCGTCACCGCCAAACTGGCTTACGCCTGGTTCAGCGGCAGGAACGGTACCGACGACAGCTACGGTACCGACGCCCGCCTCTTCGTCACCTACACGTTCTGAGCCCCCGCCGCTCTCCGCACAGCGCGCGCGGTGTGGGCGCGCGGCCTGGTCAGTGCCGGTACTTGTCGAGCTGCTCGGTGGTGCATTCCTCGTCGGTACCGAAGGCCATGGCGGGGAGCCAGATGCCGCCCAGGCCGGAGGAGTGCGTGACGCGGACGGCGAGGGTGGTGCGCGCGCCGGCCCGCACCAGCGTCTTCACGTCGACGCTGAAAGGGGTGGTCCAGAGGTCGCCGGTGGACTTACCGGTGGAGGCGTAGGTGCGTTCGCAGGCCAGCTCGCCATTGACATAGACCCAGGCCTGCTCGTTGACGCCCAGGAAGTACAGGTAGAGGTGCTGCTTGTTCAGCAGGTCGGCAGGGATTTCGATGCTCTGGAAGTACCAGCCGTAACCCGCAAACCCCGCGAAGCCCTGCTGTTCCCAGCCGACGCCACGGTTGATGTGCAACCGCGCCAAGCCTTTGTCCAGGGCCTCGATGGCGGCGGCTCCACCGCCGAATTCGGCAGGCTTACGGACCGCCGCGGCGTAGTACTTAGGGTCCGCGTACCACTTCTCGGCCACGCCTTTGTCGTCGGGGTCGGTGGTGAAGATCCATTCGGCGGGCAGATCGAGCCGCGGCAGTGCGGCGCTCTCCAGGTCGATGCAGGACTGCCACTTGGTGGTGATCTTGTCCAGGGTGATGGGGATCCCGAAGTTTGACAGCTCGTTGTCCTTGACCAGGGCGATGAACTCATTGAGGAGCTGCCGATAGATCTCCTTCTCGGCCCGCGGCAGGCGGATGTTCCTGCCGTAGACAAAGTCACCGAACTCCGTGTAGTAACCGATGTTCTGACACAGCTCGAGATACAGCAGCGGGATCTTGGCCTTCCCGACCCGGGCGCGGATATCGGCGCTGGCGGCGAGGTGCTCGGCCTGGGTGAAGCAGCGCCGCATCGTGGCCATGAACTCGGGGCTGAACATGGGGCCATCCGGGGCGTAGGAGCACTGCAGGTTGTTGAGGAGAGGGTGCGCGGATGGCTGGCCGCAGGTGTGGGGGACCCGGTGCCACTTCTGCCAGTAGTCCCACATCATGGTCTGGTACTCCCACAGGGGCGGCGCGGCTTCCTTGAAGTACCCGAAGACGAAGTCGCGCAGCAGTGCCTGGGTGTCCAGTTCGGGGTTCCAGAGCTGCTTGGCCCAGACCCAGCCACGCATCTCGTCGAGGTCGGTGGCCTCGGCTTCGTACATGATGCCGCGCACCCCGTTCCTGACGAAGAACCGGGTGTTCTCGGCGACCACGGCCCAGTTGGCCATGGGAACGAGGTAGTGGACGTAGTCCGTGGTGTAGTCCCAGATGTAGATCTGCGCGTCCAGAGCCCGCCAGGCTTTGAGCATGCTCTGGAACTCCGTGGACTCCTCGACCGTGCAGAATTGGTACTTCCAGGCGTGGGCGTCGGTGCACAGTTGGATGATGATGTAGTCATCGACGCGGAGCGTGGTCGGCGGCTTGGCGTAGTCGAGATAGGCCAGGGAGATCAGGTGGTTGTTGGGGAACTCCAGTTTGACCCCGGCGGCGATCTGGTTGACGAAGTAGAAGAAGCTCCCCGCCCGGCCGCCATTCTCGTCGTCGAGCGCCTTGCAGGTGGGGCAATCGCAGAAGCCCCGGCCGTCATTCGGGCCGATGGCGGTGATGGTGACCTCGGGATGCTCGCGGAAGATGGCGCAGGTCTTCTCGACGCTCAGGCGAATGACGTCGGCGTTCGTGTGGCACAACTGGGACGCCTGGCGCTTGCCGTTGACCAGGGCGTAATACTCGGGGTGCTCGGCGAAGTACTGCTGGGTCGGGAAGTAGCCCGCGTAGGTGTGCCCCATATTGTAGTAGCGCAGGCTGCCGCCCCAGGCGAGCGGAACACGGGCATGCGGGGTGTTGGTCTTGTTGCGCAGCGACCAGGTCGCGTCGTGAACCCGGTAGGTGTACGGGTCGCGCAGCTCGAGGGCCGGCAGCACCCGGCGGGTGGTGAGGGAAACCTTGAAGTCCGCCATCTCTGGAAGGTCGCTCGAGGTGGGGGAGTACCACCGGCAGCCGAGGTCCTCCTCCAGCAACGAGTAGACGCCGTGAAGCAGGCCGCGGCCGCTGCCGCCGTAGAGGTAGATGCTCTTGCCGAGCACCTCAAGCGCATAGCCCTCGGCGGCCAGGTCGGCATCCTTCCAGGCGGCCCGCGAGGCGGCCAGCAGACGCGTGCGGCCAAGGCTGAGGTACGGCCCCTTCGTGGTGGTCAGCTTGTCCTCGCTGACGACCGGAAAGTCGGCACCGCTGATCAGCTTGAAGGCGCGCCCGATATCCGCGGCGGCCTTGCGCTCGATCTCCTGGGCGTTCTCCGGAATGACCACGGTGTAGGTCGTTTTGCCGTCCTGCGCCAGTCTGACGGTGCTGTGCTTCCCACGCGGCTGCAGGGAGTTGGCCCACGGTGCCGGCATGTCGCGGCGCAGGGTGTCGGCTTCCCGGTCGATGGCGACGGCAGCGACGTTCTCGAAGCCGGCGTAGTTGATGTCCTTGTCCTCGACGTACTGGAAGACGTTGTACATGCCCTTCATCGCCGCGGGCTTGAACTTGACACGGTAGGTGACCACGACCTCGTCCGCGCTGATCACCACCTTCGTGTTCTCGCAGTCCATGAAGCCCTGGTCGTTCTCGATGATCTTGCCCGCCTCGCCGGGGGTCCCGGCGGCCTCGGTGGCGTTCCAGAAACCGTGCTTGACAATTGCTAACTGGTTGGCTGGCAGGTTGTAGCCGATGTAGAAACCACTCAACTGGTTGCTGCCGCGACAGATCACCAGATAGGTGTTGGTCAGCACTGCGGTCTTGGCCGTGTGCCGGTAGCTGGCGACCAGCGTATGCCACTCGCCTAGCGCCAGCGGCTCAATGAGGTCGGCACTCTTGCCATTGAAGGTGACGCCCAGGTTCTTGGGCGACTGGGCGAGGAGCGCGGGCCCGGCCATCCCGAGCGCGAGGCTAACAAACAGACAGGCCGTACAGGTCGCTCTCATCTCACACTCCCTGGTTTGCAGAAGGGCTCACGGGATCTCAAGGGTTGCGGTCTTGCCGGACTCCAGGCGCAGGCGCCCTAGGAGCACCCGCCGGTCGCCGCGACCGGCCTCGGGAATCAGACGCTCGTCGTCCTGGCCGAGCCGGTCGGGCTGCCACAGCCCCACCAGCAGCTCGGCCTCCCCGACGACGCCGAGGTCGGCCAGCGACAACGTCACGCGCAGGGGGTGCTCGCCCGGCTGGCGCAGAGCGGCCACGGCCGTCGCGTCGGCGCCGGCCGCGTTGCTGGCACGCAGCAGCTTGCCGGACTGCTCGATGTGAAAGAAAGGGACGGCGCCGACCGGCAGCGCCGCCTCGACGCGCCAGGCCAAATCCAGCACGGCCTGGTCGCCGCGGACCTCGGCACCCGTCAGACGCACGGCGAAGGCACCGGTGATGCGGCAGCGGCCAAGCGGGTAGCGCCGCTGGCCATCGTCGTCAGCCAGAGGCAGCGCCAGCAAGGGCTTGCCAAGTTCGTCCCCCACCGACACGTAGACGCTGTACTCGCCGGCCGATACCTGGAACGGCAGCGGGAAGACACTCTCCGACCCCGACGCCGGGGCCTCGCCCAGGGCGGCGACAGGGAGCGTACGCAGGTTCAGTCCCGTATCGACCAAGACCGCGACCAGGCCGCCGGCGGCGTCCTTCAAAGTCAGGGTCGGAAACAGGTCACGATAGGGCGGCGCGACCCCCGCATTGCGCCACTGCCAGGCGACGGGAAAGCGCTCGCCCAGCAGGACCGCCGCCGGGAAGCGGACGCGGGTGGGAAGGAAGCGGTAGCCGAGCCGCAGGTTGATGCGCCGCACGAGGTCGCGGTTGGCCTCGAGAAACTCGTGGGGCCACCAGTGGATCGAGACATAGCTCGCGTGATAGTCCTCGACAGCCTGCAGAAAGGCGGAGCCGTCCTGCCAGCAGCCGCGCTGGGCCGAGCCGCCATAGTGCTCCGACTCGAGCACCACGGCCTGGCGTGGCCAGAAGGACTGCGCCATGCCGGCGTGGAAATACGCCGCCGGCGGGGGTTGGACCAGGATGCTATCATCGCGCAGGCCCAGACCGCGCTCGGCCATGAAGCGGGTCAGGTCCTCGTCCTCGCGTTCCTCGGGCGGAGCGCAGACCTCGCGGCCGGTCTCGGGATCGACGAGATGAAGAAACGGCTGGACGCCGGCCGCGGGCCCGGCGCGCAAGGCCAGCTCCAGGGCAATCTTCAGCGAGTGCGGCTGGCGCTCGCGGTCATAGCGGATGCCGGCCAGGCCGACGTCGAAGTCCGCAGGGGCTGCCGGCTCGGGCGCGAAAGCGCCGCCGCTGTCGTCCGCGGTTGCCGTAACCTTGCCGTCGGCCGCGATCTCGAGCCGGCCAAGGAGGGTGCGACGCTCCCCCTGCTCGCGCCGCGGCGCGAGCCGACCCTGGTTCTCCGCACGACCTGGCTCCCAGAGACCGGCGTAGAGGGCGAAGCGGCGCCCGCGCCAGGCCAGGGGGACAACCAGGTCAAAGGCCCGCGTCTGACGACCAACCGTCAGCGGCAGGGCGGTTCCGGGGCGTGAGGCGAAGTCGTCCATACCCATCAGCGGCGTCTTGCGGAAGTACTTGCGATGGAGTTCAATGTGCCGCTTGATCGTGGTCGTAGGATAGGCCTTGCCGGTGCTGGCCCAGGTGTGCCCCTCGCCCCATACTCCAAAGGAGCCGACGTCGACATAAGCCACGTCAGGGTGTCCATCGTAGCGCTGCGCGACCAGGGCGATGAAACGCTCCAGTTTGGCCATGAAAACGGGGTCGTCGTAATCGGGTTCCCAGAACGGCCCATCGGCAACGATGCCGGCACCGGGCCGAAAGCGGTAACCCTTGGCGCCGGCAGCCTCGACCCAGCGCGGCGTGGCGTAGTCGAGCCAGCTCTCCGAACAGGAGAAACGGAAGGCGGCCGGGACGCCGCGCGCGGCGAAGCGCTGCATGGGCGTATCCAGGACGGACCAGTGGAAGACGCCCTCCTCGGGTTCGACCATGGACCACGGGATGCGCAGATAGACGAGGTTCAGCCCCGGCCACTGGTCGAGGGTGTCGGCCGGAGCCAGGCGGGAACCGTAGTTGGCCGGGACGTTATCATAGTAGTGTAGCATCCAGCCCATGCCGGGATTGCGCAATTCGGCCCCGGTATCAGCGGGGCTTACCGTCGTCATCGAGGGTCCCTCCGGCTCAGCCGCAAGACCGGCGGTGCTCAGACACAGAGCGGGCCACCAACAGCGCAGGGCAACACTCAACGCACAGAATCTCACGGGCAACTCTCCGCTGACACCACCCGCCGCAGACCACAGAGGATCGACCCCGCCATGGCCTCCGCTGCGACCTTACTATACTCGGTGTACGGTTTGGCCAAGCGGATGCCGCGGGACGCAGGGGCGCAAGTCCGCTCCGTAGGGGTTTCTGCTCCGCTTCCGGCTGCGTCCGGCGGGTGGATGGGGTCACGTGGCCCTTGGGGGAGGCTTGCGGAGAGGCCTGTCGCGAATGCCAGACGGCTCGGAGCGCTGAAAGCGCGGCAATTCCTCAGCCCAGGGCACCGCCCTGGGTATGGAATCGTAAACGAGATTGAGCCCTACAGGGGCGGCATATCGACAGTCCATGGGCGGCGCACGCCAGGTATCGCGCCCCTTTGGGGCTTAGAATCTGGGGTATCCCGGGTACCCAGGGCGGTGCCCTGGGCTGAGGAATTACGCCCCTTCGGGGCTGAAGAGGCAGAGGCGAACCAGCGGCTTCTACGACTGGGGGTGCCGCCGCAGGAGCGCAGCGTTGGGACGGCGGATCGAGTACAAGCAGACCCCTACGGAGCTGACCAGCGCTCGCGACACCGTTCGCTCTGGCGCCAGGTGCCGAGGTGGGCTATGGTCTGACCCTCGAGATGCGTGGCCCGACGCGTCGGGCTGGAGCGCGACGGCGGACCGTCGCGGGAGTTCGTGTCCGGAACCGTAACAAGGGAGTGGAACGTGAGCATGCAAGGCCGATGCCCGCAGCTACCCCTGGTACATCCACTGACGGCCCGCCGCCGTACAACCTGGAAGGGCACTCCGTGAAGCGCATCCTCGTCCTGCTCGTCTTGACTCTGTGCGCAGGTCTGCCGCTGGCGGCGGCCGATGCCTGGCCGCAGTTCCGCGGGCCGGGATCCAGGGGCGTGGCCGACGATGATCCGCGCCTGCCAGCGACCTGGGGACCGACGCAGAACGTGGTCTGGCAGACGGCCATCCCGGGGCTCGGCTGGTCCTCGCCCATCATCTGGGAGAAGCTCGTCTTCGTGACCTCGGCCGAGGAGGAGGGCCAGGCCGAGGCGCCCAGGAAGGGGCTGTACCTGCTGGGCGAACGACCGCTGGCGCAGCGCGCCTGTCGACGGCTCGTTATCTGCCTGGACTTCGAGACCGGCAAAGTGCTCTGGTCCAAAGTGGCCAGCGCCGGCGTCCCGGCCGGACCGCGGCATCTGAAAAACTCCTATGCCACCGAGACCCCCGTGACCGATGGCGAGCGCGTCTATGCCTACTTTGGCAACGCCGGCCTCTATGCCTACGACCTGCAGGGCAACCTGGCCTGGTCCCGAAGCTGGGATCCGGTCGACGTCAAGGCGGGCTGGGGCACGGCAGCGTCCCCGGCCCTCCATGGCGACCGCATCTACATCGTCAACGACAACCAGAAGAAGTCCTGGCTGGCGGCGCTCGACAAGCGCACCGGCGAGACGGTCTGGAGCGTGGACCGCGATGAGAAGAGCAATTGGGCAACGCCCTTCGTCTGGGTCAACACGCGGCGCACCGAAATCGTCACGCCAGGCACCGGCAAGACCCGTTCCTACGACCTCGACGGCAAGCTGCTCTGGGAACTCTCCGGGGCCTCGGGCATCACCATCCCGACACCCTTCGGTACGCCTGAACTCCTCTACGTCGCCTCGGGCTTCATCATGAGCGCACGCCAGCCCGTCTGGGCCATCCGTCCCGGCGGCAGCGGCGATATCTCGCTGCCGGCGGGGCAGACCGAGAGTGACGCCATCGCCTGGTGCCAGCCGGGAACCGCCCCCTACAACCCCTCGCCGCTGCTCTACCGCGACCTGCTCTACGTGCTCCTCGACCGGGGCGCGCTGTCCTGCTATGACGCACGTACCGGCGAGGCCAAGTACGAGCGGCAGGATCTGCCGGGGTCGGGCGCCTATACGTCGTCGCCCTGGGCCTATAATGGCCGGATCTTCTGCCTGTCCGAGGATGGCGAGACCCAGGTGGTCCAGGCTGGACCAGAGTTCAAAGTACTGGGCAAGAATAGCTTGGGCGAGATGTGCATGGCCTGTCCTGCCAGTGTGGGCGGCAGCCTGATACTGCGCACGCAGTCGACTCTGTACCGACTGCAGCAACCGCCAGGTCCGTAAGCGGCATGCAACCGAAGCCCATCGTGGAGTATCCGCCGACGGCGCCGGCCTGGCTGGAACGCTGGCCGACGGAACGAGCGGTCCGGGAGTTGTTCGCCGAAGGGATACGGCGAATGGCCTACCGTTTTCTGGGCATCGAACGGCGGCGGCGCCTGTCCTGGACCGCGGACCGGCTGGTCCTCGAGATCGGGAACCAGCAGGCAACCTGGCGTTGGGATGGTAAACAGTGGCGGCGTTCGTGTAGTTGCGGTTACACAAACGATTGTTGCGCACATGCTTACGCTGCTGCTTGTGTGCTGCTTGAGGTGCTGCGGCATGAGCAGTGGACGGCGGGCTCGGTGCCCGCGCCGGCAGCGACCCCCGCCGTGCCCCCCGCGCCCGCTCTCGCCGAAGCCGTCTTCGGTCAGGAGCCGCCGGGGCTCGCCGAGGTCGCCACCAGGGCGGCCACGACCGGCCCCCAGCAGCCTGCCCAACTCGAGGTCGAGGCTGACTTCCACCACGAGCCCGGGATGGTCATCCTGCGCTTCTACCGGCGGATCGAGGGCCGCCGCGAACTGCTACGCCTGCAGACGCTGAACAACCTGGCGGTCCAAGCCCGCTTCGGTGGCGCCTCGACACGCTGGCCGCTCGCCGATTGGTCCTTCCTGAAGTGGCTCGCCCCGCAACTCCCCCGCCGTAGCGAAGTCCGCACCAACCTGCAGGTCCTCAAGCTGCTCAAAGGCGAGTTCGACCACTGGCTCGAGCGCTGGGAGGACAGTGCCGGCCGCTTCATCGAACGCAGCAGTCAGCAAGGGGTCAGTCGACGCGGACTGCAGCCGGCGCACCTCGTCATCGAGTTGGGGGACGAAGGCGAGTGGATGCGCATCGGGGCCGTACTGGTGCTGCCCTCCGGCGCGCGCCAGCCGTTCCATGCCGTCTTCCAGCGGCTGGCCGCCGGCGGTGAAGAGAGCGTCGTCAGCGGCGAGATCCTGAAGTTCCGGCCGCCCCTGTCCTGGGACCTGCTGACCCGCGTCTTCTCCCGCAAGGACCCGCGCATGCGGCGGGAACACCTCTGCGAGCACCTGCCAGATCTGCTGGAGGGGCGCCTCGATCTGGTGGAAGGCACCGCCGTGCGTCGCGAACCCGTCCAGGATCGCGCGCTGCTCGTCGAAGCCACCCCCGACGGCTCCGATGTCCTGCTGCGAGCAACGGTGGCCGGCGCACCGGTAACCGGAGAGGGCGCGGTCGCCGCCGGCATCCGTAGCGACGGGACCGGTTTCGTGATCGAGGTCTGCGACACGGCGACCATCCGCGACCTGTGCACGGCCTACCAGACGCTGGGCGCAACCCCGGCGGGCGGTGGACGCATGCGCGTGCCCGGTGTACCGCAGAAGATGGAGATGCTGCGCCAGGTGTGGATGCAGCTCCCAGCGGCCGTCGCACGCCGGGTCCACCCGGCACTGCGGGCGCTGCTGGAGGGTGACCGCGACGTCCTGGCCCGCGTCGCCCTGCGCGAAGAGCGTAACTTCGTCGACCTGAGCGTACGCTGGGAGTGCGGCGGCGTGCAGGTCAGCGACACCGAGATGCGCGAGGCGCTGCGCCTGGGCCGCGGCACGTTGCGCACGCGTGAGGGCAACTGGTTGGCACTGGATCCGGCCCAGGCCCAGGCCGCAGCCCAGCGCCTGGAGGCCCAGGGCCTCAGCGCCCTCGAGCCGGTCCGACTGCTGCGCCACGACGCCAAGGAACGGCTGACCCGCCTGGGCCAGGGAGCGGGGGCGCTGCCGTGGACGCCGGCCTGCCGGCATCTCGGCGAACGCATCATGACGGAGGCGGACCCCATCCCCCTACGGCGGCCGCCGGCCCTGGCGACCGTCCTGCGGCCTTACCAGGAGACCGGTTTCGAGTTCCTGGCAGACCGCAGCGCGCACGGTGTCGGCGCCATCCTGGCCGACGACATGGGCCTGGGCAAGACCCTGCAAGTCCTGGCGCTGCTGGAGTCATGGGTCCGGCGCGGCCGGGAAGAGGGCGAGCGCTTCCGCACGCTGGTGGTCTGCCCCGCGTCCGTCGTGGCCGTCTGGCTGGAACAGGCGGCGCGTTTCTGCCCCTTCCTGAACTGTCAGGCCGCGGTGGGGCCGGCAGAGTCGCGAGCCGCCAGCCTGGCGCGGGAAGACTGGGACGTCCTGGTGACGCACTACACCCTGTTGCGCCTGGATGCGGAGTCGCTGACGGCGCGCACCTGGGATATGGTCGTGCTCGACGAGGCGCAGAACATCAAAAACCCCGACGCTCAGGTCACGCGCATCGCCAAGGCCCTGCGGACGGCGCACACTCTGGCCCTCACCGGCACCCCGCTCGAAAACCGGCTGCTCGACCTGTGGTCGGTGCTGGATTTCCTCAACCCGGGGCTGCTGGGTCCGGCGGCCGACTTCACGGCCCGTTACGGTGGTCCGACGCAACTTCGCGACCTCGCGGCACGGATTGCGCCCCTGTTACTGCGGCGGACCAAGGACGCCGTGGCCCCGGAACTGCCGCCGCGTTCCGAGGAGGTGCTGCACGTGGAGATGACACCGGGGCAGCGCCAGGTGTATGACCGCGAGCTGTTGCGGGCCCGTGAGACCTTGAGCACGCACGGCCCGTTCGATATGCTGGCCGCCCTGACGCGCCTGCGGCAGGTCTGCTGCGACCCGGCGCTCCTGGCTGGAGCCGCGGGCGAGGAGGCCGGGTCGGCCAAGCTCGAGACCCTGGTCGAAATGCTGGTCGAACTGGCCGAGGAAGGACACTTCTCCCTGGTCTTCAGCCAGTTCACCTCCATGCTCGAGCGTATCCGGGTGGCACTGGAGCGCGCCGGCCTGCCCTACCTGGTGATCACGGGCGACACCCCGACCGCCAAACGGGCTGACCTGGTGCGTGAGTTCAGCAACGCCACCACGCCCACCGTCTTCCTGCTCAGCCTGCGGGCGGCCGGGACGGGGTTGACCCTGACGCGGGCCGACTACGTGTTTATCTTCGATCCCTGGTGGAACCCGGCGGTCGAACGGCAGGCCATCGACCGCACGCACCGCATCGGACAGGAGAAACCCGTCTTCGCCTACCGTCTGGTGGCCACGAACTCCGTGGAGGAGAAGGTCCTCAAACTGCAGCAGGAGAAGGCCGAGCTCTTCGCGGCCGTGATGGGCGACGCCGAGCAGGAAGGCCCGTTGTCGCGCCTGACCGCGGAAGACATGCGCCAGTTGCTGTCCTGAGACCGTCCCGCCAGCCTTGCATGTGCCAGGCAGGGTGACTAAGGTAGGCGGACGCTGACCGCGGCGCGGCGGGGTTCTCGCCCGGCGAATGCCGGGCCGATGACGGTACGGTGGCGTCGACAAGCAGGAGGATGTATACGATGCGGAAACTCAGCGTGGTGGCACCGGCATGGTGGGACTACACGACCCTCGACGACGCCTTGGTTCAGGATGTCGCGCGGCTGACCGTGGACGACCTGGCCCAACTGAGCCGTCCTGGGTTCAAGGTCGTGATGTACGATACCATCCAGGAGTTCTATCTCGCCGAGGCCCTGGAGTACATCGAGGCCTGGAAGCAGAGCAGCCCCGGCAAGCCCTGCGGCATCTGCGGCCCGATCGGCCCCACGGAGCAACTGCCGCTGGTAGCCCGGATCGTCAATGCCACCGGCCTGAATCTCAAGAAGCTCGAGGCACACTTCTGGGGGATGGATGAGTGGGTTGAGAAGGGCGAGGCCGTGAGCATGGACCACCCTCTGAGCTTCGCCAAGTGCGACCTGGAGATGTGCTTCGACCGCATCGACAAGGGCTTGCGCATGCCCATGCAGAACCTGCATTTCCCCACCGGCGACCTGCAGGCCTACAGCGCCAGCTATGACCAGGTCCGCTGCCTGCTCATGCAGGGCGGCCAGGGCGATGTCAAGCACTGGGCCTTCAACGACCCCCTGCCGCGCCAAGGCAAGTACAAGGAGGTCCCGCCGACCCCGGCCCAGTACCGCAAGCTCGCCACCCGCATCGTCGATCTGCACCCGATGACCGTGATGCAGAACGCGCGCACCTCGGGCGGCGGCAACATCGCCATGGTCCCGACCCAGGCGGCAACCGTGGGCCCAGTGGAGACCTGGAAGTCGGAGAAGGTCTCCATCTGGCAGGCCGGCTGTCATGACAATGCCTTCGGGATGCGCCTGACCACCTTCATGATCTCCAAGAAACTGCCGGACGCAGCGGTGCCCATGAGCCTGCTGGCGGACCACCCGAATGTGCAGTTCAACTTCTATCGTCCCGGCATCGGGCCATGCGCGGTGGAGATGCACTGAACGGCGGGGCCGGTTGTAGCTGGAACTGCCGATGTCTCGTAGCTCGTCCGTAGCTGGTGTGGCATCGTCCATCTTCGATGGGCTGCGGTGGGTTTGGTTAGGGCATTTGGTCCCGTAGGCAACATAGATTCCGTGCGTGGGACCCAGCTTTGGCGCGTGCCTGATGAGGCCTCACGGCCGGGGTCGCGGACTGGTACCGTAGGCAACATGACAGAGCGCGGCGTCGGCTCTGCCAGTCCTTGGCGGCTCGCGTGTGGTGCCGGTCGAGAGCCATCGGCACGGCGCGCATTCCGTGGTCGCCAGCGGTCCCGGCAAACGCCATTGCCGATGCCCCCTGGATACCGACCTCAACGGCGGCGCCGATGGCCGCCGTGTCGGCGCTTAGGAAAACGAACTGCCATCCGGCCTTCTCCTGCTTCTCCTTCACCATCTTCGCGACCTGGCCCTTCTGGAACTCCCGGCTTGAGTTCTCCTGTCCGTCGGTCACGACCACCACGGAGCAGCACGGCGCTCCCTGCAACGGCCGCCAATGACGGGGGATTGGCGGCCGCATGGGAGCGGCCTGGTTGCTGGAGTAGATGGAGCGCGGAACAGGGCTGCCACCGGAGGTCAGATGCAGCCAGGGACGCTCTTCAGTGTATTATGCCGCAGAGGGTGGGGGGAGTTAAGGGCGGCGGGGGAGCAGGATGCGATGGCGGGCTGCACGTTGTACTCGTGCCCGCGGCGGGGTACTCTTAGCTCCCAGGACAAGCCGGGACGGAAGGAGCAATGTGAGCACCACACGACGAGAATTCCTACCGCACACCAGGGCGGCTCAAGCCGCCGCTGGTGCAGCGAAGATCCGCATCGGTGCATGCGTGGTTGGACTGGACCAGGCCCGCCAGGCCGGAATGGAGGGCGTCGTGGAAGGAACAGGAGCAGCGGCGTACACAGCCTGGGACCAGGCTGTTCTGGGTCTGCTGCGCTCTTGTGTTGGCTCTCTCCCTATGTCTGGCCCGATCGATCATCTCCTGGACCCTAAGTCCCTAGAGCCCACCAGCCGTTCGTTACAGGAAGGTGCCAGCGCATGGGAGCCACTCGCATGACCGTCCCGCACAGCGTCGCTGCCCTGTGCTGCCTATCCACGGCCTGCTTTGCCCAGGCAGGCCCAGAAGTGCTCAGCCTCGGGTCACGCCTGGAGTTGTTCGTCGACGATTACCTGATCGGCGGCAGGACCGGCGTCACGCTGCGCCTGCATCCACCCGTGCCGCGGGAGATCGTGCAGACGTACACCGAGCCGTGGGAGGGCTCGGGGTGCGGTTACCAGCAGACCTTCCGCGATGGCGACCGTATCCGCATGTACTACATCTCCCAGGATCTGACCGACGACACAGGGGCGCGCTTTGGGCGCCATCCCTGCTATGTCTGCTACGCCGAGAGTGGCGACGGAATCCGCTGGGAGAAACCGAAGCTGGGTCTGTTCGAGGTCAACGGCTCGAAGGCGAACAACATCGTCTGGGCGGGTCCGGACCTGGACAACTTCACGGTGTGCAGGGATGCCAATCCGGCCTGCCGGGCGGGGGAGGAGTACAAGGCGGTCTCCTCGGGCAAGGGCGGGCTGTTGGCGTACTCCTCGTCGGACGGCCTGCACTGGTCGCTCCTGAGGCCGGAGCCGATCATCACCCAGGGAGCCTTCGACACCCAGAATATCGCTTTCTGGGACCCGCAGCGTGGCCACTACTGGGCCTACATCCGGGGCTTTCACAACGGCCTGCGTGACATCCGCGTGGCCACCTCCACCGACTTCCTTACCTGGACCGAGCCGCAGCTTCTGAGCTACGTGGACTCGCCCGATGAGCAACTTTACACCAACCAAGTGGAGCCGTACGTCCGCGCCCCGCACCTCTTCGTTGGCTTCCCGACACGCTACGTGGAGCGCCGTTGGGAACCGTCGTTCGAAGTCCTGCCGGACGTGGCCCACCGCCAGGCGCGGATGAAGATCTCGCCGCGCTACGGCACTGCGGTGACCGACGGGCTCTTCATGTCGAGCCGCGACGGTCGCCTCTTCCGGCGTTGGGGCGAGGCGATCATCCGGCCGGGCGTCGAGCGCCAGCACAACTGGGTCTACGGAGACGGCTACCAAAGCTACGGATTGGTCGTGACCCAGGCGGCGGACCCGTCGGGACCGCCGGAGCTTTCCGCCTACGCGCCGGAGAACTACTGGAAGGAGTCCCTGTGCCTCCGGCGCTACACCTTCCGCATGGACGGCTTCGTGTCGCTGAACGCACCGCTCCAGGGCGGCGAGGCCGTGACGAAGCCCCTCACGTTTGCCGGCAAGGAGTTGCTGCTGAACGTCGCCACATCGGCCGCGGGCAGCGTGCGGATAGAGCTGGAGGACGAGGCGGGGCAGCCGCTGCCCGGCCACTCGCTGGCGGACTGCGATGACGTGTTCGGCGACGCGATCGAGCGGCCGGTGACCTGGAAGCACAGCACCGACGTCAGCGACCTGGCAGGGAGAGTAATCCGCGTGCGCTTCGTACTCCGGGATGCGGATGTGTGGGCCCTCCGGTTTCGCTGATACCGACGCGACCACCCACTATGCGACTGCTCCCTCTGGCCATACACCACCGGGCCTCCGGGGGGTCTCCCGTATGGCGTGCGCGGCGTCCCTCCCTCAGGCCGTGCATCTCCGGCGGCGCCGGGCGCCCCGGGGTCAGCGTGGAGCCCGGCGGTCCACCACGACCTGGGTCGCCGCGCCTACCTTGGCTTGCAGGCCCCGGATGGTGACTCCCGGGTCGCCCCCGTCCACGCTGGCCCCGATCTGCACCACCGCGACAGTGCTCGGGTCCGGATCCTCGACACGAAGGTCGTCGATCACGACCCCGTCGCAGTGGTCCAGAGCGATCACCGGGCTCTTCCTGCCGAGCTTGTCACCGTCCGCCCCCACGACGCGGTTCCGAGCAATGAGCACATGGGACGCCGCCTCGACCGACACGGCGCTGTTGCGGATGTGGCTGAAGGCATTCCCCTCAATGGTGATTCCCCTGGTGTCACGGCCCTCGGCAAGCTGCTTCCCGGTCTTCTCGGCGGAGACCGTGATGCATGGCGCCCAGCCTAACCCCACCCCGTTGAAAACGTTGTCGCGGATGCTGATCTCACGGGAAAGAGGGCCCTCCGGCCAGTCGCCTTCCCGCGTGATCACCACCCCGTTCCCCTGGGTGTTCTCGAAGACGTTGTCGGAGATCGTGCCGCCGACCGACCGCAGCAGGATGGCCCGGCCCCGATGCTGCCCGAAGTAGTTGCGGCGGATCACGAATCCGGCGGAGCACGCACTGAGGTTGTAGACATTGTCGGCCTCCTGGTGAGTAGTCCCGGCGACCACTCCCGCTACGGGCCGGGCCAACTCCACGGAGTAGACGCCGTCACTCTCCCGCACCGCACGGGCGGTCGCTTCTGCGCGGACAACGCCCTTCACCGGGTCAAGTATCTGGAGCAGGTCGCCCTCCCTGCACTCGAAGGCGCCGGCGCGGATGTGGATCGTGGTGTCCGATTCGACCCTAAACACCACCCCAGCACGGCAGTGGAGGTTGATCGCGTCATCGCCCATACCCTCGAAGTGGCAGTCTTCGACCAGGGTCTGTCCCCGGTTGCCGAAGGCGTGGATGCCGTCCGCGTTCGAGGACATGAGGCGCCCCGGCGAAGGTTTGACCACCAGGCCCCGGATTGTGGTCCCGTCGTTGAAGGCCCACAGGGTCGCGAGCGCGGGAGCGGCATGCACCGTGTAGTCTGCCAGCGTCACGTCGCTGCTGCTCACGGCCATGAAGGCGCTCTGCGTGTAACGGCTCGCCTTGTAGGCGAAGCGCGCGCCCGGCGCTATGCCCCAGAGCCTCAGCGGCCCCGTGTCTCTCGCCCGGAAGCGCCAGAGGTCCCCGGGCTGGCGGCTGTAGTCGGAGAAGAGAGCGATCGGCCCGTAGCGGGCAGCGTCCCTGCTACCCTGCACCACGCTCATGCCGAACCGGCCTTCGGCGGCCGTCATCCAGCTTGCTTCGAGGAAGTCGTAGCCTGGGTCGAGCTTGACGTCGTAGGTCCCGCCCGCGAGGTCAGCCGCGACGACGGTACCCTGCACAAAGGGGACGGGGTGATAGTCGATGGCGAAGCCGCTGACGGTAACCCCTTGGCAGCGCAGAACCTTGATCGCCCCAACTCGCGGGTCGGTCACGGTGATCACCGTCCGCTCGCCCTCTCCCTCCAAGGTGAGTGAGTGGCAGCCCTCAAGGGTGATGGCCGCGTCTCCCAGGAAGCTCCCGCTCTCGGTGCCCTTCACGCGGAAGTCGCCTCGCCCGAACCGGATCCTGGAGGGGCCGTCGTGCTGCTTCGCCCTGGTGATGGCCGCACGGATTGCTTCGGTGCAGTCAGTGACACCGTCAGCGACAGCGCCGAATTCAGCCACGTTCAGTACCAGCTCGCCTGGCGCGGGCGCGCCGTTGGCAGTGGGCACCAGCCCCGCCAGAACCAGGGATACTGGCAGGGCCACAACGGCAAGAGCTGCCGAGAGGGCCATGGGGTCAGAGTTCCTCGCGGTTGTCGACTGACTGACGTTCGGTCCACTATCCTGCGCATCGGCAGCCCCACAGGGCCTTGCCGTGGAGCAGCGGCGCCCCGGGTCGCAAAGGACGCCCGCGCGCTGGGTCGCACGTACGGGTATCCCACGCTGCTGCGGCCAGCATGGGTCAAACGTACCCGTCTCTCACTCCCGCCGCAATGCGCCGCCGCCCTACCGTAGCCAAAGGAAGCGGCAGGCCTCCGCCGAGAGGGAGGGTGCGCTGCCCATTGGTCCGATCATCGCCGGCCTTATCTCCGCGCCGCCTCCCTTCTCCACAGCGGCTGCGCCTGCACATCCTGGGCCACCCGGCAGAGTCCGACCAGCCTGCAGTTCGGGCTGGCGCGGGAATTCGGCGTCATGCCCGGCCAGAGCCGCGCCAGCGACACCAAGCACTTGCGCGCGGCCGTCGCGCGTGATAGCGTCTTCCTGACCCAGCGCGCGGCGGGGAACGCACAACGGAGGATACACACACACGCCAGGTGGAGGCGGCGATCCGGCAGCACAGAGTCCAGCTTGCTCCTGGGACTGCGGCCGGAAAGAACGGCCCGGAGGGCGGGCAATCGGCAGACGCATGTGAACTTCATCCCTCCTGTCGAGCGCCGTAGGCGCTAACGACACAGATGTGCCAACCGCTCTCGCAGCCCGCCGTTTCGAGTACCTTGTCTTGGCCCCCCCAAGACCCCCAGAAATCAGAACCCCTATCAGCAATAATGGTAAACGCCGGTTATGGGAGTGATCGGGATAGAACCTCAAAAGAAGTTAGAGGAAGTGTTATAATTCTGACTGAACAATGAACTATTACGGAGGATATAATGGTAAGAAGAACCAGAGATCATATTTGTATGGTCATGCTGATTCTCTTAGTTCTTGGGACACCCCGTTCCGTCCAGGCAGCCGGTAGGATGATCGATCTTCAAGCTACGCATTTCCAGCGGGGGGATGCCGTTGCCTTGCCATCTTATGGCGAACCTCTGGGGATTAGCGGAAAGTGGGCCGAGTATGATTTTAGTATTGCCGAAGAAGGTAATTATGTTCTTTCGGTCCGCTATGCGACCGGGGAGATTCGTGCAGTTTCCGTCTTTCTGGATGGGAATCTGATTACCGATGACGGCATGGCCAACACCACCGGTGGCTACGAATCCGCTAAGGGTGTTTGGGAAGAGGTGGCCATTCTGAGATTTACTGCCGGAGAGCATACCCTGAGGATTCAGAGGGACCCTTGCCTACCCCACATCTCCGTCTTTAGACTAATGCAGACAACAGAGGTAGTTTCAGAGGTCCCAGCACTCAGGAAAAAGAAAGAACAATTGAGAAGACTCCTCCAAGACATCAAGATTACCATTCAGTCCTCTAAGAGTACGGATGAAATTGATAAACTGTCCGGAATATCAGCGGTCTTGGAGAAGGATCTGGCAGGAATTGACATCCGTTTGCCGGGCTCCACTACGCTGAAAATACTTGACGCCATTGAACAACGTACGGCCGATTTACGGGTTGTCCTTGCCGGCTTAATGACCGAGCGATTGACCGGCAGCAAGAATAGGGTGGCGCTTTGGGCATCGAACCCACTGATAAAGATCTTCAAAGACTCCCTCCTTCCCGAGAAAGTGAACACAGAGGGGGTTTGTATAGAGGCACTGCGTAACGAATACGAACCGGCGCAAGTCTGTATCAGTTCCTATGATTTTCAAGGAGCGGTTAGGATAAAAGTGAATCCTCTGATTCATCTTTCTGGAAAGTACAAGATTGCGGATGTCAAGACGCGGTTTGTCGGTTATGTGCCGATCCCCAAGAATACACCGGGTAGAAATGACTTTTTGCGCACGGCGCCGGCTCTGTTCCCCGACCCGCTCGTTCTGGATGAAGAAGTTGTCCTGGAACCCCGCCAGACTCAGCCAGTATGGATTACCGTCAAGGTCCCCAGAGATGCCCTGCCGGGAGAGTATAGGGGGGAGATCGAGGCAATAACTGCAACAGGAAAGGCCGTGCTTCCCCTGAATCTGGTCGTCTATCCCGTGACGCTTCCGGAGGCCACCAACTTCTGGATGGGCGCCTGGGGCGGGGATACCAAACTGGCGGAGGAATTCGGGATAATAGCGCGCGGCGAATGGGAGAAAGGGAACTGTCCTCAGGAGTACTTCGAATTTCTAGAACATGAAGCCGTCATGAATCGCTATGAACATCGGGCAAGAGTCTTCTCGGATCAGCCTTTATGGGTGTTCATGAATTGTACCACTAAGATCTTCTGGAAAGACGGAGGATATGTTTATGACTACACCGTTTTCGACACGTTCGTTTCCACCATTGAAAAGGGTTTTCATAGCCAGTTCCGGATAACCTGCCTTGGGATCGCCGACGGAGTCACTGAAGATGGAAAGGGATTACGAACCAGCAAGATCACGGTCCTCAATCCAGATGGCTCGGTTAATCCTGAAAGGAGCTTCTCAAATATTCCTACGGACGACCGCCGCTATCTGGAATTCATCGGGCATTTCTTCAAGGCAATTTCATTGCATCTGCAGGAAAAGGGTTGGCTGGACAAGGTCTATTTTAAGGTCATAGATGAGCCGATCGGAGGACATGTTGCTCCATTTCTCCGACTAAATAGGTATATCAAGCAAACGGTTCCAGAGATTCGCTTGGACGCAACATTCTACGACCCGGCAATGGTAAAAGAAGGAAAGAGTGTTGACCTTGCAATAGCGAACGAGTGGATGGTGAATTCAGGGGTACACCCCGTCGAAGAAGAGATAAAGAACGGATATGAGTATTGGCTTTACAACGATTTCAAGACCATGATTGATCTTCCCCTCATACACACCCGCGAGATGGGTTGGATAGGCTATCGTTACGGATTTAAGGGATATATGCATTGGGCCTGGTGCTGGAAAGATAATCCTTGGGAGAATACCTTTGACGAAACTGCCGGAGGCGCCGGTGCACATTTCCTTGTTTATCCTGACAGGGCCCGTAAAAAGATAGTAGATTCTATCCGCTGGGAGATGTTTCGGGAAGCCGCGGAAGATTACGATACCTTGTGTTTGCTTAAGGAATCAGGCGGAGACAGCCAGAAGTTCTGTCAACAATTGGTAAAGGGGCTATCTGACTGCGAAGATGATCCGGAGCGGTTCTATCAGTTACGGCATCAAGTATTGCTCGATCTCAACCGCCTATCCCAATAAACCAGGAAGAGCCAAAGCCCTCGCCACTTCGGCCAAGAATTGTACCGTCGGGGAGTTTATTGGGTCCCAGACCTGAAATGCCCCGCGCCCTGAAATCCCAGTTTGGGTGATACCTATGGATTGGGCGGCGGCAGGCCGATGTCGGCGAGCCACTCGCGCTGGCGCTTGCTGACCTCGCGCAGGAGGCGGGTGCCGTCGGGGAGGCGGATGGCGCGGATCTTGCCCATCTCAGCGAGGAACTCCGCTACGGTGATCTTCTTGAGCAGCCCGGCGGCCCGCAGGCGGTTTTCGACTTCGGCGCGGAGCACCAGGGCGACGAAGGCCAGGAAGACGCGCCCTTCGGCGACGGTCTGCTGCCCGGTGCGCAGGCGGTGCTGCCCGTCCTCGTTCTTGAGCAGATCGAAGAGCTTCTCGGCCCGGTCGCGGCTGCGGTAGTCGGCGAGCACCGCGACCGGATCCCGTCCGAGGGTGTCGCAGAGTATGAGCTGGTAGCCGGCGTTGGCGGAGCGTGCCGCGATGGCACGCGGCCGCCGGCGCAGTACCAGGCGGCCATCAGCGCTCTTTTCCAGCCCCAGGCAGGGGGCCAGTTGGCGAGCGTTCTCGGCCAGCCAGCGCCGGGCCTGGCCAGGATCGGCGAAGGTCTCGCGGGCCGCCTTGTCTTCGAGGGCGAAAACGCGCTCTTCGAGCTCGGCGGTGCGGTCGGCGTGCCGGCGGAGATCGAAGAACAGGTGGGCGTCGACGTTGCGGGCAAGCCGACGCATGCCCTTCTCG
>CAILUI010000017.1 GCA_903837355.1 uncultured Victivallales bacterium | reverse complement strand
GTTCTCACGTGATGTCAAGCTCATGCGCAGTCGCGGCAAGGATCTCGGGGCACTGCGGGAAGTTGTCGCGTTGCTTGCCGAAGGGCATCCCCTTCCCCCGCGCTGTCGAGACCACCCTCTGAGCGGGCCATGGCGGCCCTCGCGCGACTGCCACATAGGGCCCGACTGGCTCCTGATCTACACTGCGGACGCGGTGTCTGTGCGCCTGGAGCGGACGGGCGCGCACAGTGACTTGTTCCGGGAATAGGAGCGGCCAACAAACGGGTGGTGTCGACCCTCGTACCTCGAGCCGCACACCCTTTGCGTGGGACTGGACACCCCCGATGCCCGAAGGGAACAACGGATTCGCCCCCAGCGACGCCGCAGGCAGGGCAGTTCCTCTTCACCGCACACCGCCGCCCGGTTGGGGTCGGCTCCTTGACGCCGTCACCTCGGGTCATCTGCTACGGCCGGCGGCTTGTCGACAACTTCGGGCTTGCGGACCACGCCACCGTTCCCCGGCTCAGCGCCGGTCGTCGCGTTCGGCCGGCGGGTTGCCGGCCTGGAAGGTCACGTTCTTCAACTGCCGGGACGAGCTGTCGACGGCTTTGACGGCGATGTCCTGCACCTTGGCGTAGGCGGCACCAAGGTTGGCGGAGAGGTCGGCGAGTTGCTTGTCCTGGCTCTTCACCACGCCCTGCAGGGCCTCGATGCGCGCCACCAACACGTTCTTCTCGCCGTCGGTCTCCGCCCGCAGCAGTTTCTCGCCGCTCTGGGCCTCGGCGCTGAGTCGCTCGGTGACGGCGTCGACGGCCTGGTTCACTCTGACCGCAAGCTCCTGCGGGAAGCCGTCGACCTGGGACTGCAGGGCAGCGTGGGTCTGCTCGCGGGCCGCGACTTTGGCCTCGCGCTCGGCCAACTCAGCGTCCTTGGCGCTCGCCTGCCGGGCAAAGTCTTCGCGCTCACCGGCCAGCTCCTTCTCCAGTTGGGCCAACTCGTCGGCGAGCTTGTCCTTCTTCTGCTGGCAGTCGCGCTTGAAGACGTACTCGAACTCTTCCTGACGGCGTCTGCGCTCGCGCTCCTCGGCCGCACGTGCCTCCTTGGTCGCCGCCTCGCAGGCCGCGCGCTCCCTCTCCCAGGTGCTCCGTGCCGAGTCGATCGCCGCCTGTAGCTCGGTGCGTTGCGTCGCCAAGTGCGCCGCCTGCTCGTCACCGCGGGCCGCAATCTCCGCCTCGAACTCCTCCTCGCGTTGCTTCTGGGCCTCGACCAGGGCCGCGAGGCTGGCGGCCGCCTGCTCGATCCCGTAGATCTCCTCCAGCTCGGACTGCTTGAACTGCACCGCCTGCTTGACCTGAGTGTACTTCTCGGTCTCCTGCCGCAGCTTGTCACCCAGTTCGGCCAGGGCGGCGCTCAAGGCCTGGCGCAGATCCCCGATCTTGGCGTCGACACCGCTCGCCGCCACCGTCTCGGCGACCTCCACCGCCACCTGCCGACGCTTGTCCTCCTTTACCCGCTCAGCGTTCAGAGCGGCGTCCTGCTTGGCCTCGAGTTGCTCCCGCAGCCGGTTGTAGGCTTCGAGAAGCTCCGACTTGGTGCTCGAGGTCGAGACGTCAATGCCGCTATCCGCAATGCTGTCGGCTCCGGCGCTGGGCTTGCGTGCCATGCGCGTTTCCCCTTGTGGTTGTGCTGGTGAGCGGCAGCACCCGCGGCCGCCGCCATGGTATATACGGTTCCGCCTGCCCCCAAGAGCAAGCGGATACTCCATCTGGACTATACGCGGCGCGGCACGAACAGGCAACGCGCCGGGCCCGGGCGGAATCACGAAGTGCAACCCTTGACTTCATCGCCATCTGGCATTATGTAATCATCGTGTCACAGTATGATGTAATGAGGTGTAAGATGGTGCGAACTCAGATTCAGCTCACCGAGGCCCAGGCTCGGGACCTCAAACGGGTGACGGTGGCCAACGGCATCTCCATGGCGGAGGCGATCCGCCAGGCCTTGGACGCCTATTTGGGGCGCCAGGCAGGGCGGGGCGGCGACCGCAAGCGCGAGTTGGCGCTGCAGGCGTGCGGACGCTTCACGGCTGGGGCGCGCCTGGCCACCGAGCACGATGCGGCCTTCGCCGAGGGAGATGTCCCATGAACGTCTTTGTCGATACCTCAGCCTTCCTGGCCGTGCTGAACCGCAACGATCTCTGGGCGGTGCGTGCCGCCCGCGCCTGGAAGGAACTGGTCAACGCCGAGGCCGAGATGACTACCACCACCTACGTGGTCGTCGAGACCTGCGCCATCCTGCAACGCCGTATCGGCGGCGAGGCCGTGCGCGTGTTCGTTGACCAGATCCTGCCCGTGGTCGAGGTGGACTACGTCGACGCCGGTCTGCACGCGGCCGCCCTGTCAATGCTCCTCGCCGCGGCCGCCCGCGACCTCAGCCTGGTGGACTGCTGCAGCTTCGAGTCCATGCGCCGGCGCGGCCTCCGCACCGCCTTCGCCTACGACGCCCACTTTGCCCAGCAGGGCTTCGAGCTGCTGCCGCCGGGCCTCGAGCCCGTCATCCCGAGCTGATCACGCCCCCGAAAACCGTCCCCTTGACTTTCCGCCATGATCGCAGTATGATATCACTACGATTACAGCAACCGGATTTACTTTCCGGGGCCAAGAGAAAGGGACAGGGGTATGAGAACGGACCAGGTGACGGTGAATCGTGAGCGCTCGGTGCGGGTAGCCAGCGGCTGGGTGTTGCTGCCGATTCTGATCCTGTTGCTGCTGGCGAGCCTCGCCCTGGTGGTGGGCACGATCGTGGTGTCGGCGCGCACGCAGCAAGTGCCGAACTGGTGGACGCTCTTCGGCGGCATTCTGTTGCTGGCGACGACGGTGGTGCTGCTGACCGGCTTCTTCACGCTGCAGCCGAACGAAGCGCGCGTGCTGGTGCTGTTCGGCGAGTACCGCGGTACGGTACGTGTCAGCGGCTTCCACTGGGCGAATCCCTTCTACGGGGCCGGTCCGGCCATTCCCGTGAAGGGGACGGACGGGACCACGGCCAGCCGGCCGGGACAGCCCGGGATTCCGTTGCGGATGCGGACCCGGAACAAGATCTCGCTGCGGGCCCGGAACATGCTGGTGGACAAGCTCAAGGTGAACGACAAGCGCGGCAACCCCATCGAGATCGCCGCGGTGGTGGTCTGGCGGGTTGAGGACACGGCGCAGGCGATGTTCGACGTGGACGACTACGAGACCTACGTGCGGATTCAGAGCGAGTCCGCGTTGCGGCATGTCGCCAGCCTCTACGCCTATGACCATGGCGAGGAGGCCGAGATCACCCTGCGCAGCGGCGTGGACGAGGTCTGCCGTGCTCTGCAGGAGGAACTCACCGAGCGTCTGGGCAAGGCCGGCGTGGCGGTCTACGAGGCCCGCCTGACGCACCTGGCCTATGCGCCGGAGATCGCCCAGGCCATGTTGCGCCGGCAGCAGGCCGAAGCCGTGATCGCCGCCCGCCAGAAGATCGTGCATGGCGCGGTCAGTATGGTCGAGATGGCCCTGCGCGAACTGGCCGAGAAGCAGGTGGTTCAGCTCGACGACGAGCGCCGCGCGGCGATGGTCAGCAACCTGATGGTGGTGCTGTGCGCCGAGTCCGAGGTGCATCCGGTGATCAACGCCGGGACGCTCTACAACTGAGCCGGGCGAGCGTATGAAGGAACGGAAACCCTTCCTGCTGCGCATCGATCCGGCGCTCTGGGCCGACCTTGAGGCCTGGGCCCAGGACGAACTGCGCAGCGTCAACGGCCAGATCGAGTACCTGCTGCGCCAGGCGGTGCTTAAGCGCCGAGGCGGCGGGCCCCCCAGGCCGCCGCCCGCGGCGCCCGCCGCGGACCCGCCCTGAGGCTGGCGCCTGCACCTCGGCCCGACTGCGGGGCTGTTCCAAGATCGCGGTTCCCGCTACGGGTGAGCGCGTGAGAACGTGAAAGCGTGGATTCGTGACAGACGGCCGGCACACGCGCCGTAACCCTCACGCAATCACGCTCTCACGCTTTCACCGTGCCGGTGACCAACACCGAT
>CAILUI010000016.1 GCA_903837355.1 uncultured Victivallales bacterium | reverse complement strand
GCCAACGCCAAGGCATGTCCGAACAGATCGCCGGCAGAGGGCAAGCCGCAACAGAAGGCTCCCAACAAGAACATGGATGAGGACGCAGGATAGGCCGCGGACCGCCATCCTGCGCGCATCATGTTCAGTCGTTACCACTTCACCTCCGGCATCGCCGCCGCGACCCTGACCGCCGCCGCCCGTGCCTGTTCCAGCTTCGAGTGGTTGTAAGTGCCCCGGACGACCGCCTCCGTCGACCAGTTCCCCTGCGCCACCAGGTCCCGCTCCGTCACCCTGCCCGAGCGCAGCAGATGCGTCACGAAACTATGACGCAGCGAATGGAACGTCACCAGCTTCACCTGTTTCTTGCGCCTCTCCCCAGCCGCCGGCGCGCGATCCGTCTCAACGCCCGCCTCCCGGCAGATATCCACGAACCCGCGCAGGCCGTATCCCGCGGCCACCAGAGCCGCCGCCTTGGGCCACACATACCCTGTCGCCGGCTCCGGCGGCCGCGGCGGTAGCAGCTTCACCCAGGGCGCCTCCATCGTGTGCACAGCCGCTCGGTCCCCACCCCAGTGCTTCGTCTTATTGGGGAGCAGCACCAGCACCCCCTCATGTACCCGCAACTCGCTCCACTCCAGTTGCGCGATGTCCCCTTCCCGCAGCCCCGTGTACAACCCCACCTGGATCGCCGTCGGCCAGAACCCCTCGTCGAGCCATGGCGCCGGCACCCTCGCCGCCGCCTGGTGTATCTTCACAATCTGCTCCAGCTCGAGGATCTGGTATCTCTCCCCGCCGCCCGTGTCCCGTTGCAGCAAGCCCCACGGGTTCACCGTCATGCCGTACTCCGCCATGATCCCGCGCCACGTCACCTTCAACTGAGCCTGGTTGTTGTTGCGTGTCCTAGGGCTCTTCCCGTCCTCAGCCATCCACCGCCAGTACTCCGCCGCGATCCTCTCGTCCACATCCCTCACCGCCGTCACCCCTGGGTGCCGCTCATCCATCCAGCGAACGAACGCCGTCACCATCCGGCCTCGGCAGACGACCTGGCTGTCACCTCCCGTCTTGTCCGCCTTCTGCAGGTAGGTCGTCCAGAGATCCGCCAGCCGCAGCTCCTCTCCTACCGGCGCCCCGACCTCGGCCAGAATCGTCCTTACCGCCTCCCGTGTCAGTGTCCGACGCTGCGCCGACTCGAACGCATCGAACACCTTCCTGGCCTCCCCTTCGTCCCTCAGTTGGGTCGAGCGGAAGACCTTCTTCCACTTGCCCGTCTCATCCTTCCGCCAGTACACCAGGTACCATACTTCCCCTCGCTTCAGCAACATCGCCATGGCCGTGCCCTCCCCTTGCCCAACCCTATGCCGTTCATGCTGCGCCAGACCAGCGCCGCCGGCATCTACCATAGACCCACTCCAAGCCATTTGGTAGCACGTTGGTTACATAAAATCATCCATCACTCAGGCCTAAGCGACCAGCATGTACCAACAAAAAGGCGCCCGAAGCGGGGCGCCTACTGACCGACACTATAAGCCTGTTTGAGGCTATTTATGGGGCTTTCTAGCGTGCGCAGACATCGTCATAGGCCTCTATCCTGGGGATCACGGCGACGAAGAGGCGGATGACCTTATCGGCGTTCTTTTTCATGGTTGCCATGACCATCTCGAAGGTCACCGGGGCTTCCTCGTCATGCCAGCAGTCATAGTCGGTCGACATCGCGGTGGCGGCATAGTGGAGCTTCAGCTCCCGGGCCAGGGTCACCTCGGGGACCGTACTCATGTTGATGACGTCAGCCCCCCAGCCCCGGAACATATGGCTTTCGGCGCGGGTGGAGAAGCGTGGTCCTTCGATCGTGATGACCGTCTTCCCGGGGTGGTGCACAAAGCCCAGTTCGGCGGCTTGGGCGGCCAGAAGCGTGCGGAGTTCGGGGCAGAACGGCTCCGACATCGACGTGTGAACCACCGTGTCGCCGTCGAAGAAGGTGGTTTCGCGACGGCGGGTATGGTCGATGAACTGGCTGGGAAAGACGAGATGTCCGGGCGCGATCTCCTGGCGCAGCGAACCGACGGCAGTGGCCGCCAGGATGTGCGTGCAGCCCTGTTCCCTGAGGGCCCAGAGATTGGCGCGGAAGTTGACGCGGGTGGGCGGGATGGTATGGCCACGGCCGTGCCGCGCCAGAATGGCGACCTCCACGCCGCCTATCGCGCCACAGGTCAACGGCGACGAGGGGTCGCCATAGGGAGTTGTGGCGCTGACCTCGCGGGGGGCTTTGAGGATGTCCGGGTTATCGAGGCCAGACCCGCCGATGATGCCAACCTTGATCATTGCCATCCCTTGCCGATGAGGATTCCACCCGTGAAGGACTCGCGGGAACGAGGCTCACGCGCCACGAGGGCTGACTCTACCGCGAGCCGCCGGGGAATGCAAGGGAACGGCGCCGGCTCACAGACAGGAGCGGTTCACGGAGGTATCGGCAACCGCGCCAGGCATGTCCGTACGCGGACGGGCCTTGAGTTCCGTGGCGGCCGGCTCGAAGGTGCGCAGGATGGCACGGTAGTCAGGGTCGTCGGGACTGGCGAACACAGCCCGTCCGCAGGCCTCGCTGCCGCCCGCGGCTTTGGCCAGCGGCGCCGTCAGGAAGGTGTTCCACTGCGGCTGCGTGATGCGCGTCCAGACCGCCCGCGGGACCGCGCCGTTGGCGTGGCACTCGCCGCAGCGTCGCCGGCCGACGTCTTCGAGGACCCGGTCGAGGTCGGCAGGATAGATGCGGCGGCAGCCTTCGCGATCGGGGTGCGAGGTCTCCGAGGTGCCGTAGTAGGGCACGTTGAGGTCGATCCAGGCGAAGACGCGGCGCCGGGCGGCGTCATCGAGTTGCAGGCGCGGTTTGCCGTCCCGGTCGGGATGGCCACTGAGGATGACGTCGGCCAGGCGGCTGGCCGGCGAACCCCAGGTCTTGGGGGCGATCTGCAGGATATTGCCCTCGTGGCCGTTGTAGGTGGGGATCCAACTGACATACGGACTGCCATAGCCGAACTGGCCGCCCTCGCGACCGCGGGCCAGCGTGTCATAGGAGACATTGAAGAAGTCAGTCAGGTCGGCACTGAGATCCAGCCGGCCCGCGGGGGTCGGCGGCGCATGGCACGAGACGCAATGCCGATCGAGGACGGGCTGCACGACCTCGGCATAGCTGAAGCCCTTGGGGCCGCCCCATTCGGGGACCGTGGGCCGCACGGCCGGGAGCGTGGCGCTGGCAGGACGCCCCGGTGCCGCGGCGCCGGCGCGTGGTTCATGGCAGCCGATGCAGCTCTGCGTCTCCCCGGGCATCAGGTGGGTGAAGCTCCGCATCCGCTGCAGGGCCCGGCCCGTGCCGTCGAGGGCCTCGAAGTAGAGCGGCACGCCGGCCGGCACCTGGAAGCAAGCCGAGCCATCCGCGGCCACCTCGACCTCGCCCCAGACCTTCTTGCAGGCGTAAGTGGCGCCGCAGGAGATCACCGGGAACTGGAAACCAAAGGCACGGTGGTTGAGGTCGGCGCGTACGGCCTTCCCCATTTCCTCGATGATCCGCAGACGCGCCACCTCACCGCGGCGCACCTGCGGCGCCAGCCCGCGATAGACATCCTGAAGCACCAGCGTCGCCCAGCGCGTGCCGTCCGCGTCCGCCGGGGCCTCCACCGGCAGGGTACTGGGGATGGCGGGCGGGCGGAAGCGCGGCTGCAGCGGCTGCGGGCTGTAATAGCCGCAACCGTCATCCGGGCGGGCGATGATGGCTTGCTCGGCGCCGCCCCAGTCGCGCACCACGGCGGTGCCGCGTAGCGAGATCAGCAGGTGCTTCTCATCGAGTGGCCAGGGGTTCTCGAAAGGCCCGCGCACGTTGTTACCGCTGCCTTGGTCAACGCGGCCGATATCGATCTCAGGGGTCAGGTTCAGGATCGCCTCCTGGGCATTCACCCCGTAGCGGCGGTCAAGGACCCCGAGGCCACCGCGGCAGGGCCCGTTGTGGGCGGTCAGAATGCACATCACGCGCGTCGAATTCGGGATGGCGCGGGGCTCCAGGAAGGTGGCCGGGCTGAGCACGCGATTGCCGTAGTAGACCGCGAGTCCCGTACCGTCGGGGTTGATGCTCCACAGGCTCTGGATGGGGATCGCCGGGCGGTCGACATACTCCCAGCGCCCATAGACGATGCGGCCGTCGTTGAGTACGCTCGGGGTGAAGTCGTTGAGGTAGTTCGCCGAAAGCTCGCGGAAGTCGCTGCCATCCGGCTGGATACGGCAGAGAGTACCGACCGGCGAGACCCAGCAGTAGGCAAACTGCGGACGGCGCGTGGAGAGGAAGGCGATGCCGCCGTCGGGCAGCCAGCAGGCGTTGTAGTTGTGGTGCGGGCCGTCGGTGATGCGGGTGAGGCCGGAACCATCGGCCTGGACGCGAAAGAGCTGGTAGCCAAGCTCGGGCGTCTGGCGCCAACTGAAGAGAATCTCCGTCCCGTCGTAGGAGACGTCGCAGTCGAGGATCTCCCCATCCGGGGAGTCGACCAGGCGCGTCAGCACCCCGCCCTCCGCAGCGGCCTGCCAGGTGTAGAGCCCACCGCCGGCCTGGAAGCCTTCGACATGCTGAGTATAGACATGCGAGGGGTTCAGCTCATGCCGCCGAATCAGCGCCAGCCGCTGGAACCCCAACTCGCCGGCCAGGAGTTGCCGACGCAACTCAGGGGTCTCCTTGACCTCGACGAATTCGAGGGTCGAGGGGGGGCCGGCGCTCAGCGCGCGGAAAGCCGGCAGGCGCTCGGCCGTCAGCGCCTCGCCGTAGACCTGAATCTCGCTGGCGCCGGGATTGGCACCGCCGTAGGAGCTGGTGAAGGTGAGCACAAGCTTACGGAGCGCGCTCGGCGTCGGCAGGACCACGAGCTGAGGTCCATGACCCTGGCGAAACTCGCCGCGGGCGACCGGTTCTGCGGCCCCATCGAGGCGAAGCTCGTAGCCTTTCCAGCACTCCTCCGCAAACCAGGCGGTGCGGCCCCAGTAGACCAGCGTCGCCACCGTAACCGGCTCCGGCCACTCGAAGGTGAACGTGGCGCCTTGGCGATGGGTGTCGCCCTGCACACACCAGGCCCGGCCCTGATCCTCGGCCTGACTGCCTGCACCGGGGATCTGACCATCGACGGCAAAGCGCGCGGCGTAGCTCGTGGTGTTATACTCGGATGACGCCGAGACCGCGGCCCGCAACGCCAGGTTCTCCGGCAAGGGGCTCGGCCCAGCGCTGTTCTGGGCAAGCGCGGCGAGGGCCGTGGACACGGCCAGAACCAAGCACAACCGCCACCCGCCGCTGCGCCGACTCTGCGTTCTGGAGTCACTGGCGACCATACCTGCACCCTGCCCTGTATGCCGACGCTACGCCCATGCTGCTGACGAACGCCTCAACGTAGCCCCAGCCCCGGCGCTTGGCCACACCGCGCCGACCGGCGCCGCTCCCCGTAGGCCGGGGGTGCCAGTACCCGGCCCCGGCGCGGCACGCGCCGGCTCCAGAGGGCGCAGTACTGGCACCCTGCGCCTACCGTGGACAGTCGGTTCCAGAGGGCGCAGTACTGGCACCCTGCGCCTACCGTGGACAGTCGGTTCCAGAGGGCGCAGCACTGGCACCCTGCGCCTACATTGGACGGTCGGTTCCAAAGGGCGCGGTACTGGCACCCTGCGCCTACATTGGACAGCCGGTTCCCGGCCCGCGCCGCGGGCACGGCAAGACTGTGAGCAGTACAGTTAGCCGGTCGCCGGATGGGTTGCGGGGCGTTCTGACGCGGAGGAGAGCACCATGGGATCAGCGCAGCAGTGGCTCGCCCTGCCGCCTCGGCTGGCAGCGGCCTTGTGTCGTCGCGCTGCGGTGGCGGCGCTGCTGTGGGCCGCCCTGGCGGGCGCACTCGCGGCGGATCCCATCCGGGTCGTCAACCTGACGGGCGGTACACCCGGACTGCCGGTGGCGGCGGCCCTGGCTGGCCTCGGCACGCGGGTAGAGGTGACGGCGGCCGGCGACCTGGCGCAGTTGCCGGCGGGTAGTGTCGTCATCCTCGACGGCGCTTCCGACCTGCGGCCCTTCCTGGACCGGGAGCGCTGCCTGGAGGATGTCGTCAGCCGTGGCGGCGGCGTACTGGTGGCCGGCCTCGCCGACTCCCTGCCGCACAGCGCGCGGGTGTGGCGGGCTTTGGGGGCGGCCGCGCCGGCCGACGTACCGGCGGCCGACCTCTTCCCCGATGACTCCGGCGACTGGCTCTGGATCAACGCTCAGCCGGGCGAGAGCCCGGACCACATCCGCTACATCCGCAGAACCTTCCAGATCGCCAAACCCGTCCGCCGTGCCAGCGTACGTTGCACCGTTGACAACCTCTACTGGGTGTACCTGAACGGCACCGAGATCGGCACCCACTGGAGCTGGTACGACCATGAGCTCTGGGACCTCACCGGGGGGCTGCGCCAGGGCCGGAATGTGCTGTCTTTCAAGGCGCGCAACGTCGACGGCCCCGGTGGCTTTCTCGCCCAGATCGGCATCGAGTATCAGGACGGTACCCGCGAGTTGCTGGTCAGCGACACGACCTGGAAGTTCCACATCCCTGAGGAGCCCGGTTGGTCGCTGCCGGATTTCGACGATTCCACCTGGGGGCCAGCCAGCGAGATCACGCCGATGGTGCAGTACACCCACATCTCCGACCGGGGAACCGAGGTGGAGGGGGCGGTCACGCTGCAGCCGCCGCACCCGATTCTCAACGCGCTCGCCGAGCGCTTCGGCACACACCACACCCTGCGCGGCCTCACCCCGCGTGCTGGCGCCACCGTGCTGGCCCGCGTGGGCGAGCGCCCCCTCGTGCTCTGTGGCACGTACGGCCAGGGGCGCGTGGTCCTCATCGACGCGATTCAGGGACCGAGCGGCATCGGCGCCAGCGACCTCAGCGACGATCTGCTGGCCAACGCCATCCTCTGGCTGGGGCAGCGCCGCGAGGGGCTGACCGTGGGCGCGGCAACCTATTCCCCCGCCGCCCTCGCCCGCGGCGTCGGGGCGCACCTGAGCTACTCTCTGACCGACGCCGTGCCCGCCGTGGACGGACAGCTTACCGCGACGCTGACGCACCGTGGCGAAACACGCCGCATCGGCGCCTACGACCTGCGGGCCGGGCAGGCGCTCCAGGCCGCCTGGAGCGGCGAACCCCTGCGCGATGCCGGCGCGGACGGAGCCTGGCAACTCGACCTGACCGCCCAGGACGGCGCCGGCGACACCGTCTTCCACCGCAGCCTCGTCAGCGCCGTGCTGAACCCGCTCTCCATCACTACGAACCGCCACGTGGTCGCGTCCGGCATGACCGTCCAGTTCCGCGGCGATCTGCAAGGGATGCTGGCGGCGGACAGTCGGGTCGAGGCGGTGCTTACCGACCCCTGGGGCCGCGCGCTCCCGGTACCGGCGCCCAGGGTCAGCCAGGGCATCCACACGTGGACCTACCCCGTCCCCGATCTGGCCGAGGGCGAGTACCGCCTGCTGGTGGCGATCAGCGTCGGCGGGCAGACGGTCGACAGCTTCGGACTGCCCTTCCACGTGGTGCCACGCCTTGACCTGACCGACTTCTTCCCGACCACCATGCGCCTGTCGGAGGTGCGCACCCTCGACCTCGCGGCCCTGGAACGCGAGATCGACGACATCCGCGCCCATGGCTTCAACACGCTGACCTTCAACGCCCACCGCCTCGGCGCCCAACCCGGCTCGCCCTACGACGCCGCCGAAGACTACGCCCAGCGCCAGGGCCTGGCCATCAGCTACTCTTTCCAGGGCGACTTCTGCCTGCTCACCCGCGAGGGTCTGCCTCCGGTATCGGTCTTCGCTCCGGAGTACCGGGATGCGATCCGACCGCGTATCGAGACCGCCATGGCGACCTGCCGGCAGGTACCGCGCCTGCTCAACGTCCAGGGCTACATGGATGAGCCGTTTCAAGTCGGCGGCAACACCTTCGATAACCGCCCACCCGCCCAGGCGGAGTTCAAGCGCCGTTACGGCATCGATCTGCCGACGCGCGAGCAGGCCCGGCTGGACCCGGCGCTGTGGCTGCAGTATGTCGACTTCTGGAGCGACTGTTTTGCCGCCGGCTGGCGCCAGAGCTACGCTCTGGTGAAGGAACTCTACCCCGACGTCTGGGTGGAACTGACGCACGACTCGCACTGCACCTTCGGTGCGGCGGGGCGCGACTTCACGTCCTTCTGGGCCGTGGATGATGTCTTCCATTGGGGCGCACCCTTCGACGCGGTGAACTACGACATCTACCCGTACCTGTCCACCGACTACCGCACGGAGGCGTTCGGAGAGAACCGCCTGCCGCGCTTGGCCGGCGTGCACATGGCCTTCGCCCAGATGCGTAACCTGACGCGCACCTATGACAAGAAGCTCGGCTTCTGGCTCGAATCGGGCTGGGACAAGAACCTCGCCCCGGACGCCCCGGGCCGGCAGTTCGTCTGGTCGCCGCGCGAGCTCACCTACACCGCTATCGCCGCCGGTTGTGACTACCTGAACACCTTCTGGGGCGTCCCCGCAGACCCGCGCTGGTGGGAGACGTACGGGACGACCATGCGTGAGGTCCAGAGCCTCGCGCCGCTGCTGACGCGCAGCCGCGTCCCGCGGGCCCACGCGGCCTTTCTCTTCCCACGCACCCAGCACGTGCTGCTGCAGGAGGAGTACTGGAACGTGATGGTGGCACTGGAGGCCTTCCGCCAGGCGGCTGGAGAACTGGACTGCATCCATGAGGAGCAGCTTACAGGCGACACGCTATCGAAGTATAAGACATTGGTGCTGTTTGATATACATCTTATGCGTTGCGATGCTGCCGAGGCCGTGGCCAAGTGGGTGCAGGCGGGTGGCGGCCTGATCGCCGATGAGGTACCCGCACTCGACGAGAAACGGCAGCCGCTGGGGATCTTCGAGCCGCTCTTCGGGGTGACGGGCAGCGCGGCGGTGCAGGTGGGGGCGAGCCGCGTGCCCGGCACGACCGCGGCGCTCTGGGGCCGGCGGAGCTACACTCGCACCGACGCCGTGGCCATCGCCCCCGCCGCCGACGGCTGGGCGCCGCTCCTCGGCCGGCCCTGCGGCGCCGGGAAGGCCGTGCTGCTGAACCTTCCCGTCAAGGAGTGCTACCGGGACGCGCTGACCCGCGCCGACGCCGGCGCGGCGGACGCGCTCCTCGGCCTGCTCCGCCAGGCCGATGCAAGCGCGGGCGGCCCAGGGAATGTGACCTCGAGTAACCCCAACATCGAGGCGGCGCTGCGCCTGACCCCCCAGGGCACCGCGCTGCTCTTCCTCATCAACCACGAGAGCCGGCAGGAGACGACGACGGTCAGCCTGCCGCGCCTGCCTCCCGGCGCGGTGGTGCGCGATCTGGTCAGCGGCGCCCGCCTCGAGGCGGGACCGCAGTACACCATGACGCTGACGTGTCCCTGGGGCGAGACGCGCGCCCTGGGCCTCTTCCCCGCCGATCCCAAGGGACTGACCCTGGCGGGCCTGCGGCCCACGGGCGCCGCGGGTGACGACGTCGAGTATAGCCTCAGCGTGGGCGGCGAGGGCGTTCAGGGCAACACCCTGATCGAGGTCTCCGTCAGCGGGCCTGACGGCCGGATCTACCAGGCCTTCTCCGCCCTGACCTGTACGGAGAACGCGACCTGCCGCCGGCGCTTCCGCCTGCCGCTCAATGCCCAGCCGGGGACGTGGACGGTCCGCGCGCGCAGCCAGTGGGACGGAGCTCAGGTCGCGGGAACGATGACGGTGCAGTAGGGGAGTAGCGAGCCATGCGATACGCCGCCGCGAGCCGGTTGCCGTGGGTGTTGGGAGTTCTCCTCACCGGAGCGAGCGCCCTCGCCCAGGAGGCAGTGCTGCTGCAGGAGGGTTTCGAGGAGCCGGCGGGGCCGCGGGTGCAGCTCCATGGCGCCAACCAACCCTTCGAACAGCACGCCCTGGAAATCACGACCGCCAAAGCGCATAGCGGCACGCACAGCCTGAAGATCGACTACGGCTACCTGCACGGGCTGCAGGTCTACCTGGCGCCCCGCTCCAACGCGACGCCACAGGTCGAATGGGGAGCGTTGGGCGGTGCGGGGACCTTCCACCTTCCGGGCCTGGACCTGGTCCTGCGCCCCGATCGCGGCTACCTGCTGACGGTGTACGTCTGGGTCGAGCAAGCCTCGGCGCAGAATCCGCTGCAGATCGAGGTGGAGATGCTCACGGCCAGCGACGCCGGGCCGGTCCGCACCGCGGTCCTCCTCGATCCCCCGATCAGCGCCCCGACCGCGGGCTGGGTCAAGGTCGAGCAGGAACTGACCTCGACGCTCATCGCACAGCTCGAGGCCGGCGGCTCGAATACCGCCGACCTGCGCCTCAACTCGATCAGCCTGAACTCGTTCGCCAACGGCCGCTACCGCCTCACAGCCTATGCCGATGACCTCGAGGTGCGCGAGGTCCCGCTGCCGACGGTCGCCGAGAGCCGCCGGCAAGCCGCTGCGGCCGCGGGTCCCAAGCCGCAGTTCCGCGCCATCCCGGCGGTGGAGAACCTCTTCGTCTGGGGTGTCTACGGCGGCATCATGGAGCCGGGGCCGGACTGGTTCAGGGCCTATGATCGGACCGCGGGGAGCGACATCCGCGCGCAGCAGGCGGCCCGTGTGCGCGAGTTCTCCGAGTGGGCCTTGCTGGACCTGCGCCGGCACCACTGCAACCTGCTCATCCAGGGCGGCGGGATGCTCTTCCCGCTGGAGGAGCAGTCGGCCTACGACTACGTGCAGACCTGCCTGGACGAGTGCGCCAGGTACGGCATCAAGTTCGCCCCCTCGACCTACCTGACCCAGCACTACAGCAGCCAGGCTTCACGCGAGCAGTGCGAAGCCGCGATGCGCAAGGCGGTCGGGCAGTTCGGCAAACACCCGGCCTTGCTGGCCTACTGGCTGGTGGATGAACCGGGGGCCGCGACCGCCGACGACTTCTACTGGGGCAAACAGACCCTGGAGGCCCTCGATCCCGAGCATCCGGCCCTCTGCACCTGCAACTCCATCAGCTCGATCCGCACCTTCGCCGACCGCTTGCCGATTCTCTGCATCGACTACTATCCCATGGCACCCGTGCCGTGGTATGACAAGGGCGCCTGGGCGGTGGGCGACAGCGCGCGCTACGCCCGCGAACTCGGGGCCCAGCGCATCTGGATGTTGCCGCAGGTCTTCGGCCAGTCGAGCTGGCGCGCCCCGTCAGCGCCGGAGTTCCTGATCCAGGTATTCAGCAGCTTGGCCGAAGGCGCTACCGGCTTTGCGCCCTACGCCTACGCTGACCGGCCACAGTGGCACGACCCGGTGAACGAGTACGGGCACCTCGTGGACCCCTATGGCAACCCCAGCCCGGCCTGGGAGCAGATGCGCCGCCTGGGACCCGTCTTGCGCTCGGCGGGAGCGCTGCTCGCCGGAGCCCAACGCCTGCCAGACGAGGCCGCGGTGGCCCAGATCAGCGCCAGCGTCGTCAGCGCGGTGGGGCGGCAGCGCCCCGGCGCCGTGGCCCGCGCCTTCCATGATGCCAAGCGCCAGGCGCGCTACGTGGTGGTCTACAACAACGCGCCCGCCTACCGCTGGACCTTCCCCGTGGCGCTGGCCGAGATCGCCGACGACGAGCGTGTGCTGGACCTCTTCGCTCTCCGCGCTGTACCCCGCGCCGGCAACACCTTCTCCGTCTTCCTGGAACCCGGCGATGGCCGCCTCTACGCTGTGGGCCTGCCCGCAGCCCTGGCCGCCATCGGAGCAGAGGTCGGCGCCAACCGCCTCGCCCTCGAACGCGACCTGCTCGAACTCGAGGTGCAGGTGGCCCAACGCCAGGGCACCGAGACCGCCGCCGTCGCGACGGCCGTGACCGCCGCCTCCACGCTGGCGGACCTGGCCAGCGCCCGCCTCACCCTCGAACAGCAGCAGCGCGCCGACACCACCGCCTGGGCCGTCCAGGAGGACATCGAGAGCAGCCGCGGCGCGCTCGGCCGCAGCAACGCCCTCCTCTGCCGGCGCGTCGGCGACACCGCCTTCCCCCGTGACGCCCCCGACGTCAAGGCCCTCACCGAGCGCATGATCAGCCTGTCGGAGCGCTTCTACACCCTCCAGGCCCGCTGGCTGCGTGGGAGCGCACCCGACCTGGCGCCCGCGGCCCGCGCTCTCCGCGAGGACGTGGAGCGCCAGGAGGCCGCAGTGCGAGGGCTGCTCGGGGGCTGACGCAGGCGCGTGGCGTCCTGGCCCCAACCCGGAGACAGCGGTCCCTCCCGCCGCCTCCCTGGGGTCGTGCCGACGGCCCGCGCCGAGCCCTCTCCGCCCTGCCCAGCACCTGTCCAAGCGCGCCGCGGACCCCCATCGCGCCATCCCAACCCTTGCACCAGCGCCCGCCATGGGGTAGTCTTACTGCAGTTCGCCGGGATCGCGGAACCCTTACGACCCCATGGACTGCCCTCTGTACCCGAAGGCAGGGCTCAACAGGGATTGCGCGCCGACCAGGCTGTGCATAGTCCCTACAACGCTGGGAGGAGACACCATGAAGAAGCGGGCAATCGTGTAGGTTCTCGGGATGCCCTTGTGCTGGGTCCTTGCTGGGTGCATCAGCACAAGGCCCAGCGGAGTGGCGACGACAACGCACTTACCACCCCTTGAGATCGGGAAGGCGTACGATATCGGCACGTCCAGCAGTGTTGTCGCGAACGCCGTGCTTCTGGCGGTGAAGACCGACTGGATCAAAGTGGAGGCGAGTCCCCTGAAGGGGCCTCCCGGTTCCCCTCGTCAACCGAAGAGGGTGATGTGGCTGCCCAAGAGCGAGGTGAGGTACATTGGGTTCACGGAGGATGGCCCTGGGAAGTGAGCGCATGATCGGGTTCCCAACACCCGGCTCCAGACCGACGGAGTACCGCGCTAAGCCAAGCGTTCGGTCATCTGAGATGATGACTGAGGGATAAGCAGCGATGGCCTTGTTATTCGAATGGGACCCGCGCAAGGCGAGAACGAACCTCACCAAGCATGGTGTTACCTTTGACGAAGCGAGTACAGTATTCCAAGACGCCATCTCGGTCACGATCGGCGACCCGCTACACTCTGGCAGCGAGGATCGCTTCGTGCTGGTCGGCCACTCGCACCGGGCCCGGTTACTGGTTGTAGTCCATGCGGAACGGGGCGACCGGGTCCGGATCATCAGTGCTAGACCGGCCACCGCCACGGAAAGGCGCACCTATGAAGAGAATGCGTAGCGATCCTGAGATGCTCGCGGAATACGACTTCAGCAAGGGCGTCCGCGGGAAGTACGCCAAGCGTTACGCTGAGGGCACCAACGTGGTCGTTCTGGATCCGGACGTTGCGGAGTACTTCCCCGACCACCAGGCCGTCAACGACTCGCTTCGCTACCTTATCGCGATCATCCGGAGACAGCCGAAGGCCGCACCCCCGGCGCCAGCAACCGGAGCACCGCGCTGAGCCGGGGTGTGGCCACTTCACCGCCGGCATCGCCGCCGCCCCTGCCTGCTCCGGCTTCAAGTGGCTGTCGGTGCCCCGGGCAGAGCGCTAGGGCGCCTGCTGATCGGCAAGGCGCTTGAGCATGCCCTTGATGTCGGCGGCGCCCTTGACGGTGACGTAGAGGGTGATGGTCGAGTACCAGACGACGCAGGTCATGGTGACCAGCCACCAGAACCAGTGCTCGGTAATGCCAGGCATGGACGGTTACCCTCCGCTGACGGCCCGGTTCAGGCCGGGGCCTGCTTGGCGGCGTGCGGTTTCAGCAGCGAGCCGACCACCATGGCCACTCCAGCCAGGAGGTAGGCTGCGATGCCGGACCAGTACGGCCCGATAAGCTGATCGACGCGTGCTTCCGTCGTGGGCAAACCCTTGACGTCCACGGCCGGCACGCGCCAGACCTGTTGCAGAACCAGGTAGGTGATCGGGATCGCGGCGCCGATGATGATGGCGCCGGCAGCGCCCCAGTTGTTGGCCTTGCGCCAGTAGCAGCAGGCGATCAGCAGCGTCGACATGCTGGCGAGGTAGATGGTGCCGGTGATGCCCAGGTAGGTCCACAGATCCCCTTTGAGCGGGTACCAGAGCCCGTAGAAGAGCAGGAAGATGCCGATGCAGGCCACGATCATGCGGTTCCACAGCAGGCCGCGCTTGTCGCTCCACGCGGTCTTGCGGAAAGGCCCCATGATGTCCTGGTAGATCACGCCTCCCCAGCAGAGCATGTAGGAGGAATCCGTCGACATGTCGGCAGCCAGCATGGCGGCGATCAGGATGCCCATCAAGCCGACCGGAACGAAGGTGCTGAGGAACTTGGGCATGGCGTAGAGCGTGTTGTCTCCCACCATTTCCGGCGAGAGGGTCGCCAGGGCCGCGATGCCCCAGATGCCGGGGATCAGGAAGCGGCAGACGAAGAAGAAACTCGTACGGGTGTAGACACGCTGCCCGGTCTCGGTGTCCTTGGCGGCCAGCAACCGCGCAATCGTCGTCTGCCAGGTCAACACTGCGGCCGTGTTCAGGAAGGCGTTGAAGAGCACGTAGCCCCAGCCCATCTGGGGGTTGAAGAGCGGGTTAAAGCCGCCCGCGCCGTAGTGCGTGCTGACGGCTGAAACCAGCCGATCCCAGCCGACGTTCACCAGGATCAGGACGGTCACGATGAGCAGACCGGCGCTCATGACCACAAACTGCAGGAAATCGGTAACCAGCACGGAGAGCATGCCGCCCATGATCGTGTAGACGGCCACCATCACCAGCATCACGGTCATGGCGATCTCGAGGTAGTGCGTGCTGACCCAGCCCATCAGGGTCCCGGGCAGGGCATTGGTGGCATTGAGATCGAAACCGCAGACCAGCACCAGGAACTCGCCGCCAGTGCGCAGGAAGACGCCCATGTTGAGCAGTCCCCCGAGCACGATAACCACCCCAGCCAGCCAACGGATGCGCGGGCCGTAGCACTTCTCGAACAACTCCGGGATGGTCATGACCCCGGCGTTGCGCAGGGGCTTGACGCAGAACCCGGTCCAGCCGATGAGGAACATGGCCAGGGCCATCTCGAGGCCGGGAACGGCGCCGGCAAAGCCCTTGTCGTAGCCGTTCTGCGCGGTGTACATGCAGGTGACCACGCCGAACTCGGTGGCCGCCAGCGAGGCGATCCCCAGGTAGACGTTCATCTCGCGCCCGGCCACCAGGAAATGCTCGACCTTACCCACGTACTTGCGGACGGCGAGCCCGGCCACCATGGTCGCCACCAGGTACAGCCCCACGATGCTGCCGTCGACATACCAGTTGAAGTGTGTCATAGTCACCCCAAGCCAGTGGCCCCACATCGTCGTTCCCGTGCCTTCGACGCCCCGAAATTAGCGACACATCTGGAAAGGTCAAGTCCGCGGCGACAGCGCCGCCAAACGCCGCCAAGGCTCGGCAAGCGGGCAGGGAGCGACAAAGGTCAGTGGTTCGTGCTTGACGGGGTGGTCGACCGTGAGCTCACGGTGGTGCAGGGCAATGACACCACCCGGCAGCGCCGTACGGGCGCCGTAGCGACTGTCGCCGACGACCGGCCAGCCACGCTGTGCCAACTGCACCCGGATCTGGTGGTAGCGGCCCGTGTGCAGCAGAATCTCGAGGAGAGTCTGCCCGCCCTGCGCCCGCACCGCGGCGTAGTCGAGGGTGGCCAGGCGCGCCTCGGGGGTGCCCGCCGACACCACCCGCGCCTGGTGCGACTCATGCACCAACCAGTGCTCCAGGCGGCCTTGGGCCGGGTCGGGGCTGCCCTCGACCACGGCCCAGTAGAGCTTGCGGAGATCGCGCTCGCGGACCGATTCGTTCAGCCGGCTCAGCGCCTTGCTGGTGCGTGCAAAGAGTACCACGCCGCTGACCGGACGGTCGATGCGGTGGACCGCTTCGAGAAAGACCTCCCCGGGCTTGGCATAGGTCTGGCGCACCCAGTCTTTGGCGCGTGACTCCAGGCTGTCCGCGTGCGCCCCCGACGGCTGCGTGACCAGCCCTGCCGGCTTGTTCAGCGCCAGCAGATGGTTATCGACGTAGAGGATGTCCTGCGGATCGAGCATGGGCTACGAGGCTCCTAACCGCCGACCGTCGGGTCGGCTCTGGCTGCGGCTCAGCGGGGCGTGCGCCCCCGGGGAGCTTCGCCCTCCACGCCGGGCGACAGCCCGGCACGACCCGCCCACGGCCCACGGCCGCGCCACCTCCTGGGACCGCCGACCGTCGGGTCGGCTCTGGCCGCGGCTCAGCGGGGCGTGCGCCCCCGGGGAGCTTCGCCCTCCACGCCGGGCGACAGCCCGGCACGACCCGCCCACGGCCCACGGCCGCGCCACCTCCTG